>JAILMY010000237.1 GCA_024692165.1 Butyrivibrio sp.
CGGCTCAAAGTAGAGCTTGTCTGCGATGTCGAAGTCAGTACTTACCGTCTCAGGATTGTTGTTGATGATAATGGTCTCAAAGCCTGCCTTCTTGAAGGCCCAGGTTGCATGTACCGAGCAGTAGTCGAACTCGATACCCTGCCCGATCCTGATGGGACCTGAACCAAGAACAAGGATTTTCTTCTTATCAGAAGTCTTTAAACGGGCTTCATCCTCTGAATCGGGTCCGTTGTAAACCGAGTAGTAGTAAGGTGTCTGGGCTGCAAACTCAGCTGCACCGGTATCAACGAGCTTATAGGAAGCCTTAATGTTATAGAAGTCCCTCAGCTCTTTTAACACGGAAACATCAAATCTTGTGAAGCGGGAAATTACGCTGTCGGGATACTCAAGGCGCTTTGCCTCAAGAAGAAGGTCATAGCTTATAGCCTTCTTGGCATCTTCAAGAGTTCCGGTCTTTCCTGCTGTATTCCTCTCTCCTGCACGCAGGAGCCTGAGTTCCATCTTAACAAGAGTGTGGAGCTTATCAATAAACCAGAGGTCGATCATGGTGATATCGTGGATCTCGTTATGGCTGATGCCGCGGCGAAGAGCCTCTGCAATAACCCAGATTCTCTGGTCATCTACTATCTTAAGTCTCTCCAGGAGTTCGTCATCATCAAGCTCTGAGAAATCATAGCTTGTAAGGCAGTCCACATGCTGCTCCAAAGAGCGGATTGCCTTCATCATTGCACCTTCAAAGTTGGTGCAGATACTCATTACTTCGCCGGTAGCCTTCATCTGTGTGGTGAGGGTTCTCTTGGCAGTAATGAACTTATCAAAAGGAAGCCTTGGGAACTTAACTACGCAGTAGTCCAGTGTGGGCTCAAAGCTTGCGTAGGTCTTTCCTGTAATGGCGTTTTTGATCTCATCCAGTGTGTATCCCAGAGCAATCTTTGCTGCAACCTTGGCGATAGGGTAACCTGTTGCCTTAGATGCCAGAGCTGAGGAACGGCTAACACGAGGGTTAACTTCGATTACGCAGTACTCAAAGCTTGTGGGATGCAGAGCGAACTGAACATTACAGCCGCCTGTGATCTTAAGCTCATCAATGATGTTGAGAGCTGCGCTTCTGAGCATCTGGTACTCCTTATCGGAAAGAGTCTGAGAAGGAGCCACAACTATAGAGTCACCGGTGTGAACGCCGACCGGGTCAATGTTTTCCATGTTACAGACAGTGATGCAGTTACCTGCGCTGTCTCTCATTACCTCGTACTCAATTTCCTTCCAGCCTGCGATGCATCGCTCAACAAGAACTTCGTTAGCACGGGATAATCTGAGTCCGTTTTCAAGAATCTCTTCGCACTGAACCTGGTTATAGGCGATACCACCACCTGATCCGCCCAGAGTGAAGGCGGGACGAAGTACCACCGGATATCCTATCTTATTGGCAAAAGCCACGCCGTCATCTACGTTGTGGACAACCAGTGAAGCTGCGCAGGGCTCACCTATTTTTTCCATGGTGTCCTTAAATTCCTGTCTGTCCTCAGCCTTTCTGATGGTCTCGGCTGTGGTGCCAAGAAGCTTGACGTTATGTGACTTAAGGAAGCCTGACTCATCCAGCTCCATACCAAGGTTAAGGCCGGCCTGACCACCAAGTGTAGGAAGAATTGAGTCCGGTTTTTCTTTTTCTATGATCTGCTCGAGGACCTTCACTGTAAGGGGCTCAATGTAGACCTCATCAGCGATATCCTTATCTGTCATGATGGTTGCCGGGTTTGAGTTTACCAGTACAACCTCTATTCCCTCTTCTTTAAGGGATCTGCAGGCCTGGGTTCCGGCGTAGTCGAACTCCGCAGCCTGGCCGATAACTATAGGTCCTGAACCGATGACCAGAACCTTTTTCACATCTTTATTCTTAGGCATCAGTTCTTACCTTCCTTTCCTTTTTTGATCATATCAATAAACCTGTCGAACAGGTAGCTTGAATCCTGTGGTCCCGGGCATGCCTCCGGATGGAACTGAACTGTGAAGATGTTCTTGCCCACATACGCAAGGCCTTCGTTTGTTCCGTCATTTACATTTATGAAAGCAGGTTCAGCAATTGTTTTGTCCAGCTTATCCATGTCAACTACGTAGCCATGGTTCTGAGAGGAGATGTAAACCCGGCCTGTCTGAAGGTCTTTTACCGGATGGTTTCCTCCTCTGTGTCCGTATTTCATCTTGAAGGTGTCAGCGCCTGTGGCAAGAGCCATGAGCTGGTGTCCAAGACAGATGGCAAAAATAGTTGTATCTGAAGCATAAAGCTTTTTGATCTGTTCGATAACTCCTGGGCAGTCCTTAGGATCGCCGGGGCCGTTGGAAAGCATGATTCCGTCCGGAGCATCTGAGAGGATTTCCTCAGCAGTGGTACTGCTTGGGTAAATTGTTACATCACACCCTCTTGCTGCCAGGGACTCTCCGATGTTCTTCTTGGCGCCAAGGTCAAGGAGTGCTACCTTTAATGCCTTTTTGTCAGAACCTTTTCCGTTGAGATTCTTTACGATGGCAGGCTTTTTCTCGCGTTTTGAATGATCGCCCTTAAGGTCTGCTTCGAAGTTTTCTTTATTGAAAACCGCACTTCCTGAAAGAGGTCCATTCTCGGCAAGATTCTCTACTCCCTTTAAGAACTTCTTTTCCTTGCAGGAGACCTTGCTTACCACATCACCGGTTGTATAGGCGTGGAGCTTCTCCTTCACGTCCTCGTACTTTAGGTTCTCATTTGTTGTAATGTATCCGTTCATGGTGCCCTTTTCTCTTAAAAGACGCACCAGTTTTCTGGTATCTATACCCTCAATTCCGGGAATCTCGTATTTATCCAAAAACTCCTGAATTGACATATCACATCTGAAGTTAGAAGGAATCCGGGAAAGTTCTCTTACGATCACAGCATCAACCCAGGGTCTTTCTGACTCCATGTCATCCAGGCAGACACCATAATTGCCGATCAAGGGATATGTCATGCACACTGCCTGTCCGGCATAGGAAGGGTCTGTGAAAACCTCTGTATACCCGGCCATGGATGTGTTGAATACGATCTCGCTTACAACGTCCTTGTCGGCGCCTATGTGCTTTCCCTCAAAAACTGTTCCGTCTTCCAAAATCAAAAATGCTTTCATTAAACTTCCTCCAAAGCATAAATCTATAAACATAGATGATATTACGGATTGCTACGTGCGTTGCACTCTGCAAATATCATCTGAAATATTCAACACCGGACTCGAAGATCTTAAGATCCTGCTCGCCGAAGATGTTGATGGCAACACCGTCACCGCGACGCTCTGAGTGAGCCATCTTACCAAGGCAGCGTCCGTCAGGTGAAAGGATACCCTCAACTGATCTGTAGGAGCCGTTGATGTTCCACTCATCGTCCATGGTTACATTGCCCTCAAGGTCGCAGTACTGAGTTGCAATCTGACCATTTGCAAAGAGCTGATCAAGTACGTCGCAAGGAGCAACAAATCTTCCTTCACCGTGTGATGCAGGGTTTGTGTAAACTCCGCCCAGTGTGGCCTTCTGAAGCCATGGAGAGTTGTTTGAAACAACCTTTATTGTAGCCATCTTGGAGATATGTCTTCCGATGGTGTTAAATGTAAGTGTCGGTGAGTTCTCGTTTTGGCCGGTGATCTTGCCGTATGGCACGAGACCAAGTTTGATCATAGCCTGGAAACCGTTACAGATTCCAAGAGCAAGACCATCTCTGTTATTCAAAAGATCCTCAACTGCTTCCTTGATAGCTTCATTCTGGAAGGCTGTTGCAAAGAACTTGGCACTTCCGTCAGGCTCATCACCTGCAGAGAATCCACCGGGGAACATGATGATCTGTGCATTTTCTATAGCTTTCTTAAACTCAGCAACAGACTCCTCGATATCCTGGGCATTTCT
This sequence comes from Butyrivibrio sp., assembly GCA_024692165.1. GTDB lineage: Bacteria > Bacillota > Clostridia > Lachnospirales > Lachnospiraceae > Butyrivibrio. Next base: position 3,901 of record JAILMY010000237.1, read on the forward strand.
GTTTCTGAAGATTCTGATATTTACATCAGCACCTGCTCTCTCAAAGGCCTGGGCTGAATCATACTCACAGTTACTTCCGGGGAATACAGGAATAAATACGGTAGGCTTTGCAACCTTGTGCTTGCATACGTATACGCTCTCTGCCTTGTAAAGAGAACTCTCAACCTTAGTCTTCTCCTCATTTACTGTTGAAGGGAATACCTTCTCAAGCTTGTTCTTCCACGCATCAAGGGCTTCATCCATAGTCACAACGCTTCCGCCAAGACTAAACTCTGCAGCGGCTGTAACCTCGCCAACTTCTCTGCTTCCTGCAACTGCCAGTGCGTCAGCAAGAGCATCTGCCTTAACCTCAGCAACGATATCAGCGATATCATTTGTAAAGAACTCCTCAGCCTTCACACCATCTGCAAACTTAACGCCCAGCTTATTACCAAAGGCCATCTTCGCAGCTGCTGCCGCAATTCCGTAGCTGTCCTCAGCATAAGCTGATACAATTACGCCCTTTCTCATGAGCTCTGTGATCTTCGCATAGAGCTCTTTTACCTTTTCATAATCAGGAAGACCGAACTCGTCCTTGGCGATCTTAAACTGCACAAGCTTGTTGCCTGCACTCTTAAGCTCAGGTGTTACAAC
>JAILMY010000016.1 GCA_024692165.1 Butyrivibrio sp.
CGTTATGGTCACAGTCATAATAAAAGATAGGAAGCACGTGAACTTCCATGGATGGATCGGCACAAAACTTCTGCCACAAGGGCTCCATGGTGCTCCACCAGGTAGCCTTGCAGGGAAGGAAAACTGCCACTTTTCTGTTCCCGGCTCCGGACAAATCTCCAGCCACGTTTCCGCCTGCGGCATTTCCTGCTTTCTCTAGCATTCTCTTTGCATAGCGGGACACCGAAACAAGAAGCTGATTCATATCAAAGGTATATTTGAAGGGATTTTCTCCCAGGTTCTGTCTCAGTATCTCCTCCTGATCATGATACACAGGATAGTCATGCATTCCCCCGCCTTTGAAAACTCTCATGTAGTCCCCATATTCTATGGAAAGAACCTCCTCATATCTGGCAGGTACATTCATGAAAGTCTCCTCAAAAGGGAGCTTCACCACCTGATCAAACAGCTCCTTTGGATAAAGATGATCCCCCCTTGAGAGATAAAAATTCATTAGGGCGACCTTTTCTGCCCCCTCCACAGGGCACTCCCTGTACATTTTCTCCAGCTTTCTCAAAAGACGATTTTTCTTTATGGAATTGTTTCCTTCGGGACCGCTTTCAAATTTCTTGACCACGTCAGTGACCGCATTGGCTCTTTTTCTGCGTTCCTCCTCCTTTTGAGGGTCATTATACACTCCATCAAGCGGGAAAATATCTATGCCCACAGTATATGGGCAGCCATAGAACTCATTCAAATGCTCTTTTCCATAGTCGATGACACTGCTGTTCACTACTCTGCCGATCATCTCCACATACTCAGGCTCTTTTTCAAGACTTAGTACCTTGAAGTCCTTCGGCAGTTCTTTTTCCAGAACTCCGAAAAGCTTCTCGTAGTCCTCACGAAGCATACATATATCCAGGTCATCGTCCCAGGGCACATATCCCCCATGACGCACGGTTCCCAGAAGAGTTCCGTAATCAGCGAACCACTTGAGGCCGTATTTATCACAAATGCGCGCAATAATAGAGAGAACCTTCAGCTGCGAAGCCCAATAACGCTTCATCATCGTAGATACATAAAAGCCCTCTCTTACCTCATCCCTGAAAAAATCAGGAGTAAAATCGATATTATTTAGTTCTCTTCCCTCACCTTCATATGCCATTGATTCCGCCCTAGCAGCAAGACTCTGATTCTTTTTCACTGTCCAGATAATCGAAATTCAGCTCACGAACCGAGCTGATAATCTCTTCGTATGGTGTACTATGCCCGAAAAGAAGTGTTGTTCCAAGCACAAAGCCATCAATGCCGCGATTAGCATATTCCAACATGCGTTCCTTGCCGCAGGCCCCATCCCAATATAGATTAAAGCCCATCAGTTTGCGAAGCTCCATAAGCTGCTCCAGCTTTTCACCTACATAAGGTAAAAACATCTGGCTGGCATTTCCAGGATTTACTGCCATTACAAGCACGTGATCCACAATCCTGAGCATCTCCCTGATGGTTCCCACGCTTGTTCCGGGATTTATTGCAATGCCGGGGTGCATTCCGGCATCAATGATTTTCTGCATAGTAGCAGAAGGATGATACTCTGCCTCAGGGTGAATATACACAATATCCCCCGGTCTTAATTCCTTCAAAAAAAGATCTATATTATTCCTGGGATGCTCGATCATAAGATGTACGTCCAGCGGAAGCTTGGTCAGGTTTGCAATTGCCGCCATATCATATAGGGACATGGCGAAATTATTTACATAACGACCATCCATGATATCAATATGAAAGGAGTCGACACCTGCTGCCTCTAAAGCGCGAACTTCTCTCTCAAGATTCCCGAAATCCGCACACATCATGGATGCAGTTAATTTGAATTTCTTTTCCATACTGTGGCCCTCATGTTCAATGATATAAAGAATATGTATTGCTGTATTTACATATATTCTATCACATGATTATGCGCAAAAACAGCACTCGACCTTATTTCTGATACTTGGCGATCATCTCCTCCTGCCCCTTAAAAAAGGGATAATCATGAGCAGGCTCAAGCTTTAACGGAGTCATATAGTCATCCCAATAGCAGGCCCTAAGCACAGCATCATATCCTTTAGGTATGGGTGCTTTCAGCATTTCAAAATCCGTGATGATCGTCTCCTCATAGGCTTCTATAGGTCTTCTCATATCATTTTCGCGCATGGCGGCGTCAGGATACCACAGGCAATATCCGGCTTCTTCCTTTGTTGTCATCTGCGCCACATTGTCTGCCAGCTTCCAAAGATTCTGCTTAATATGCGCATCCCTTGGAATTGAAACCTTCAGTAGATCCTCCACCTGACACAGTAGATCCTCGAACTCTCCGGTTTTCACATATTCATCCATTTCATGGGCAAGGTCGTACACGGCTATATAAATCTGTCGTATGAGTTCCCATTGTTCTTCATCCTTTGGGGCATAGTCCAGAGGATAAAAATCAAGCCCTGTGCAGTAGGGACATCCATAGTAAATCTTAGTGATCTCACTTTCTTCACCGCCTTTTCCCACATCGATAGATTTCCTGCAGGCAATAAAGCCCTTGGGCTGATCATAACCTTCAGTCGTATAAAGGCTCCGTACCCTGCAGTACTGCGGCAGCTCTTTTTCCAGTATAAAAAGGAGCCGCATATAGTCTGATCTCATGGCGCAGATATCAATGTCATCATCCCAGGGCACGTATCCTTTGTGTCTCACTGCCCCAAGAAGTGATCCATAGTCCAGCCATACAGGGATTTTATGGCGAGCGGCAATCTCCAGAACCTGATCAAGCACCGTCAGCTGAATTGCCCAGGCGTGTTTGAATTTCTCTGATATCTCATGATCCAGGCGGATCTCTTTTTCAAAAAAGCCCTTTGGGATTTGCAGCATCGCTTCACCTCATTTTAGTAACTTTTGACATACAGTAAATCCTATTCCCATGGCTTCCCCTCACCCAGTAGCACTTGTATCCTGTCATCATATCTGAAATATTGCCTGATCTTAGCAGTTCCTGCAGCTGCAATCTCGCGTCTCATATCATCATTCTTTAGATAAAAGTCAGCCTTAGCTATGGCGTCCTCAAGTGAGGTGTACATTACGCATTCCTGCCCGTCAAGGAAGTACTCCGCCAGTTCAGGCTGATAACTTGATAAAAGAAATCCTCCGCATCCCATGATGTCCAGCGCCCGAAGCGGTATTCCCGATTTGTTTGCCTTCAGCACAGGGCAAAGATTTATTTTGCTTGCCCTGAAGACCTGTGGCATCTCCTCAAGATAGTTTACCGGGCCCATGAACTGAATGGACGGAAGCATATTTTTTTCCTCATCTGAAAGTTCATAAGTGTATAGCTTCATCTGATGGCGTTTGGACAGAATGCTAAGAAGCGTCATTCTCTCAAGATGTGTAACGTAAGATGCCACAGCCCAGGATAGTTCCTTCTTCGTCACCTGTATAGCCTTCTCCGACAGCTCGCGATACCTTTTCCTGACACCCTCTGCAAATTCTTCCGTTATCACATCGTCCAGAATATAACCGCCGTAAATCTGCATCTGAACCTTTACTACGCCATCGATATATCCCTTCTGATACTCGTTCATGTGGGCCATCAGCGACGGAAGCATAGACTCATAGAGCTTCCCCACAAAAGAGATCTCGCTCTCATATTTGCAGTAGTCCGTCCTTACGGCATCAAGCCTATCTACGTTAACTGCCAGTGGAAGGTAATGCACGTTTTCCAGTCCCAGCGCCTTGTACTCCTCATAATCTGCCCTGGCAAAAAAGAATATACTGTTGCATTCATATTCCATGCATTCCGCTGTAGGAAGGTTTGGGGGCGAATCAAAGAACCACGAAACATACTTTAAATCATGCTTCTTGCACACCTTAGATACCACCGGCCAGAAGTTGGTGGTCAGAACCAGGTCATAGCTTCCCTCCGACAGGTCTTTTTCCATCCTTCCGGTAAAGGCATCATCATTGTACTTATCAACCTGCTGCCTATAGGCGACGTTATTACACTTATGCCCCATCTTCTCCAGATAGTGCACAAGATCATACTGGATATATGAATTTAGAAAATCGTAAAGAAGAATATTCACAGAAAATACCTCTGGCATCTGATTGATCAAAAACCGTATTCAATCAATTCTTTAACAAAGCATCAGCGCCTCTCATGATGGCTATGTCCAATGGAGCGATACGATTTTTAACCTCCGCATTTTGAGCATAGTCACCGGATATAACCTCCGCCTTAAGGCGCGCAAGCTCTGATAATAAGCCCTTTTCCTTGTCTCCCACATTCTCAAAATATTTGTTAACCTTTTTAATATCAGCTCCATACTTTGCAATCTGATCATATAAGCATCGGTTCACCCCAAAGGAATAGACTGTGGTGAGCATATATTCAATGGCCTGCTTGCAGTTTTCGTAAGAAGTCATTCCATGGCATTTATCATAGGTCCCCTTCATCGCTCTGTACACTGCGTCATAGTACCTGTCCAGTGCCATGGTTTTGGTATTTGACCCTTCCGTGTCACAGTAGTAGTAAAAAACTTCTTTGACCGTGGAAATACTCTCAGCCCGCAGAAACATATAAATAAATATCTCCAGATCCTCCAGTGCTGCCATATTCTTCTGCATTCGCACAACAGGGTCGTTAAAGAGCTCTCTTCTAAATATCTTGGTTACCAGATATCCGCCTCC
>JAILMY010000027.1 GCA_024692165.1 Butyrivibrio sp.
TTTCCTGATCAGTTGCAAGATAGCTGAAAGGATACTGGACCGTCTCATAAAGTCCTGACTCCGCCAGTTCTTTTGCAATGCCGATCTTATGAGCTGTGCCACCGATGTGACGGATCTTGCCCTGCTCCTTGGCCTTAAGCATGCACTCATACATACCGGTGCCATCGCCGGGCTTCCAGCATTGTCCCATCAGGTGGAACTGGTAAATATCAATATAATCGGTCTTAAGATTTGTAAGAGATGTCTCAAGATGCTCCCAGAACTGCTCAGGAGTCTTGGCTCCTGTCTTGGTTGCAATCACTATCTCATCTCTTTTGACATAACCGTCTCCGAAGGCTGCGCCCAGCTTCACCTCGCTGTCGCTGTAGGCACGGGCTGTGTCAAAAAACCTCATGCCGCCGGCGTAGGCCTTTCTAAGAATCTTAACTGCTTCTTCCATAGAATCTCTCTGAACAGGAAGTGCGCCAAAACCATTTTGGGGAACACATATGCCGGTGCGTCCAAGTGTTACATTCTTCATAAAATCTCTCCTTTTTAATAGATTACTCTTTTCCCTTGACCAAAAGATCATACAACGTCTGGTCAGTGTTAAACTCTCTCATAAGATTCTCTACTTCCTTAAGTGCCTTATCTCTTGTCCCCTTGGGCGTAATGCCTCTCTTTACTGCACGAATAAGGATGTTCTTTGGGGTGTGGGCGAAATCGATGAATTCCAGAAGCTGGGTTTTGTAGCCGGAATACTCCAAAAGATTTCCTCTTATTGCATCCGTTGCAAGCGCTGCAAAACGCTCCTTTATGATTCCATATCTGGTGAGCAGGGAAAGTTCATCGGTTTTGATCTTCTTGTTCAGTTCATGCTGACAGCAGGGCACGGAAAAGATCATCTTCGCATTCCACATTATCGCATTGTACAGCGCATAGTCCGTGGCCGTATCACAGGCGTGAAGCGTGATCACCATATCCACATCAAATGGAGTCTTGTAGCCGTTGATATCTCCCAGCTCAAAGTGGAGGTTCTCATAGCCGTACTTATTCGCCGCCTCGTTGCACTTTCTGATGACATCCTTTTTAAGATCAAGACCTATGATGTTGGCTTTTATCCCCTTTATCTCAGTAAGATAGTAATACACCACGAAAGTAAGATAAGACTTGCCGCATCCAAAATCAATGACATTAAGGTGGTCCGTCTTAAGGCTTCCTATCTCATCATCCAGTATCTCAAGGAAGCGGTTGATCTGCCTGAACTTGTCGTACATGGACTTTACCACTTTGCCATCTTTTGTAAAAACACCCATGTCGATAAGCGGCGGAACCTTCTGACCTTCCTCGATTATGTAATTCTTTTCCCTGTTGTGAGTACCAGGCACCTCCATCTTCTCATCTGACTTAAGTGCCCTCTTTTTATGGGTAAAACTGCCGTCCTTTGAGATCAGAAAGATGTGCTCAAAGCTTTCGCTCCACAGATTTACCTGGCGAAATGCCACTTTGCCATCACTTGGAAAAAGAATGTCTGAAATAGCGGCAGCTATCTCTTTTCCCTGAACATTCTCATGAAAAGCCTGCTTGTCTGTGTACTTCGAGATCTGAAAAGACTGATCATTGCGGCCTAAAACATCGATTTTCTTGAACTGTGAGGATTTTGTCGCAGCCTTGCTTACAATGATCCTTGATATCTTTTCACTGCTCATTATGGAATTTATCTGCTCGGCAATTGTATTCATCTTAAACCTCGCCCGGTTGGTTTTCGTTTAAACTATCATATCACACACAAAATTAATATAAAATCCAACAAAAGTGGATAAATTCATCATACTCCATTAGCGCGTTAATGTGTTAAAATGTTCCTTAATAATATATACATGTCAGGAGGTTTGGTATGAAGAAAGTAAGTGATTTTGTTGGGAAGTACATGGCTGTCATTGTACTTGTAATTGCGGCTTTGGCGCTGTTTGTGCCTGCAAGCTGCCTGTGGATCCAGACATCGTGGGTAAACTATCTGCTCATGATCGTAATGTTCGGAATGGGACTTACATTAAAGCCCTCAGATTTCGTGGTAGTTTTCAAAAGACCTAAGGATGTGATCATTGGCTGCGTTGCACAGTTCACACTGATGCCCATCATAGCCTTTTTACTAGGAAAGGGGTTCGGCCTTGAAGCAGGTCTTTTGGCAGGAGTTATCCTTGTTGGAACCTGCCCGGGAGGTACTTCAAGCAACGTAATTACTTATCTTAGCAAGGGTGATGTGGCATTATCCGTTGGAATGACAAGTGTTAATACTCTTCTTGCACCATTTTTAACCCCTGCCATTACCTACCTTCTGCTCAGAACATCTGTCACTGTAGATGTGATCAGCATGTTCACTTCAATCATCAAAGTTGTTATTGTTCCAATCCTTCTTGGATTTGTCATCAACAAGTTCTTTGGTAAATTCGTATCCAAGGCACTTGATATTCTTCCGGTTGTCTCAGTGGTTGCCATCACACTTATCGTTGCAGCCGTTGTTTCTCACAACTCTTCCAAGATCCTTGAGACAGGCCTTGTAGTTTTTGCAGTTGTTATCCTTCATAACGTTTTAGGATATGCCCTTGGATATCTCCTCGGAAGGATTTTAAAGCTTCCGCTGTCCAAGAAGAAAGCTCTTTCTATTGAGATCGGTATGCAGAATTCAGGCCTTGCAACATCTTTGGCAGGATCTGCTTTCCCTGATCTTGCAATGGCTACAGTTCCAGGCGCTATCTTCTCTGTATGGCACAACATCTCCGGCGCTATTTTAGCAAATATCTTCCGCAAAATGGAGGAAAAAGAGTCCGGAAAAAAGGACGCCGCAGCCTGATCCGGGTATAGAAAAAAAGCGCCGAAAGACGCACAATATAAAAGGGAATTGATCATCTGCTGATCAGTTCCCTTTTTTTGTCATGAGAAAGCTGCTTTAAATGCCACTCCCTGCTCATAGCTTCCTGCTTTGAATCAAATTCCTCATAATAAACAAGCGTAACGGGCAGCCTTGCTCTGGTGTACTTTGCGCCCTTACCGGCATTGTGAGTCTCTATTCTTTTCTCCAGATCATTTGTATATCCGCAGTAAAAAGTTCCATCTGCGCATTCCAATATATATGCATAATGTTTCATAATAATACACTTCCGAGATGATACTTGTGACACCTGTAAAATCAGATCAGGCTAAGTCCCCTGAGGATCAATATCCAGAAAAAGATTGTGGCAATAGAAAGCACCGTTGTGATAACCACGTACTCTCCCGCCAGGTCTGCGTCTGCATCCATGCTCTGAGCCATCGGATAGGAGGCTGCAGCAACAGGAGTTGCAAACATGCAGAATACTACAAAGAACTCACTTCCCCTAAGTTCCATTTTAGCCATGATAAAACAAAGCAGTGCAGGAACCATCTCCAGCTTGAGGATTGTGCCGGCTGCGATAGGCACTGCATTTTTCCTGATGTCGGAAATGTGCAGGCTTCCTCCAAGAACGAACAGAGACAGCGGTGTTGCCATACTGTTGAGCTCGCCTACAGGTAAAACCAGGCACTGGGGCATAGTCACCGGAAGCAGGTTAAAGAGCACTCCGGCAATGGCACCGATTATAAGCGGATTCTTCAGGATGTTCACAAACAGTTTTCCAAAGGAAACCTTGCCGCCTCTGTAATACTCAAGGATAGCCACGGAAGCGATGTTGTAAATCGGCACAACAAAGGCCACCACAATACTTGCCATGGTGGCACCCTCCGCTCCGAAGACACTCTCTGCAAGAGGTATTGCATATAATACGGAGTTACTCCTGAAAATAGCCTGGGTTATAACGCCCTTTCTCCTGTTGTCCTTTTCAAAAAAGGGAACCAGAGCAAAGGAAAGCATTATAAGAATCAGGGTTGCGACCACCGCAAAGCCCACATATCCTGCCCCTTTCAGCTTACCAAAGTCAACGTCGTAGAGATTGTTGAACATGATAAAAGGGAAAAAGACCTTAAAAACTACGCCGTTAAGTTCCTTAAGAAAGTCCTCTTTTACCAGAGAAAGCTTCTTTGAAACGGCGCCAAGCAGGATATAAACCATAAATGGAATTACGGCATTTGTTGCGACAACAAGATTTTCCATGTTCTTTCCTTATTCGATTCGAATCTTAATCTAAGTCCTATGGATCGTGACCGGAAAGCTCCGGCATTATCATTACAGTCCAAGAGGATTTAAGAACTCAAGAACCTGTCTCATATATTCTTCAGGGTAGTCGTAAACTCCCTTGATGTGCTCTGTATCCAAGTGAAATACTGATTTGATGTCACTTCCAACGTGGTCGTAAACCTTCTCAACGTCTTCCTTAGGGCAGGTCTTGTCCTGATTTGAAACAATGATCTGGGTTGGAAGCTTGTCTTTTTCCACCTGTTTGATAGTGTCGCCGTCTTTGTAATCAATACCATATCCAATCTTCATGACTGCGCCGCCGGTAAACATAAGGAAGTCAGATATGCCGCCGTACATTGCCTCAGGATCGTCGTCGCCGAACACTGATCGAAGCATAAGCTCCATGCTGGGAACAGGGCTGTCGCAGACAACCGCATCAGCTGCAGTCACGTCCCCGGGTGTTACGTTTGAAGCATAAATAGCTGTGGTCTGACCTCCCATGGACTGGCCATGAACCACAACCTTATCCTTGTGGAGGCTCTCTCTTGCGTACTTAACAAGAGCTCTTACATCAAGAGATTCCTTGATTCCAAATGTAACTTTCTTATCTGCATTGGATCCGCATCCTCTCTGGTCGTGGGCGATTACGTCATAGCCACGAAGAAGATACTGCTCTGCAAGAGGATAAACTGCTACGCGATCACCGCCTGCGCCATGCACAAGGATAACTACGGTATCTCCTCCGTTATTAAAATATGTGGCAGGGGAGACATTTCCGTCCTCTGCTGTCACAGTGATCTCGTTTCCGATGCTGTCATACTTATTCTTGAAAGCATCGAGATCATACTCCCATTTCTCAAGCTGTTTAACACTGTTACTTACGGTGTCGTTGTTTTTGTTCTGATAAAGAACCTGATCTGCTACCATCCATCCAAGAGCTACAGAGGCTCCGATGACCAGTACCAGAATGACGATTGCGATAATTGCTAATACTTTTGCGATTATTTTCTTTTTCATTTTTTGACTACCCCATTAACACAAATTTTTTCATAGAGAAAATAATAACATATTCACCTATGAATATGCTATAATCCACGGATGAAATATTCTATATACAAGGTACAATGAAATGAGAAATATGCATTTTGAAAAACTTTCACAGAACAGAACAACCACAGATATAATGATCAATTTCATTCTGGCCGCAGTGTCACTTTTCTTTAACGGCTTTGGAATATATCTGGTAATACAGGCAGGCATCGGAGTGGCACCATGGGATGTGTTCAGTCTCGGACTGTCCAAGACCTTCGGTATCCTTTACGGCACTGCTTCCATCGCTGTTTCCGTGATCATTCTGGCCATTGATATCTATATGAAGGAGCCCATAGGGCTGGCAATGCTCATAGATTCTGTGGTGGTGGGCAAATCAGTGGATTTCTTCAATTATATAAACGTAGTTCCCGAGGGTAGAAACCTTGTAGTAAGCATTGTAATGCTCTTTTTAGGCCTAACAATAATGGCTTACACTCAGCTCTTTTACATGAAGGCATCCCTGGGATGCGGACCTCGCGACACTCTGCTGGTAGGTCTTAAGAAAAGAATCAAAAACATCCCTATCGGAGTTGTAGCTATGGCGCTGCTTTGCACCGTTACATTTGTGGGATACCTTCTTGGTGGCCCCATCGGAATAGGTACCGTTTTATGCGCTGTCTTTCAGGGACCCATAATGCAGGCAGCCTTTAAGTCACTGTCTTTTGATGCAACAAACATTGAACATCAGAGCATACCGGATTCAATAAAGGTCCTGACTCACAAACACGCATGAAGCCGTGATAACCGGAGAATAATATGCCAATCGAAAATGAAAAGATCCTCAGTGGCCACATCAAAGACCTGGCCAGAAGGGCTTATGAAAATAACTTTACAACCCATACCAATTTCCTGTCAGCCTCAGAACTGGCCCAGATTGACATGATCTGTAAAAGAGACGGACTCTACACGGGAGACAGTGAAATTCAGGGTTCCAGATTCTGCCTGTATGGCGGCGTAGAGGATCCTGACCGGATGGTTATGGCTTTTTTGCCGGAATATCTGGATGAAGAATCATTTCTTTTACAGGAAAAAGAAGCTTCGGATATCCTTAAGTGTATACGCATAGCACCGGTGAATGCCCGCTTTGCTGATGAGCTGACCCACAGGGATTTCCTTGGCAGCATCATGAATCTGCAGATTGAAAGAGATCGCATCGGTGATATCAGAACTGACCACACGAGAGGCTATGTAATGGTCACTTCGGATGTGGCTGAGCTTCTCTGCAGCGAACTGGTGCGGATCAAGCACACCACCGTCAGATGCAGTCAGGTTCCGGTAAATGAGTGTGATATTCAGCCTGCTTTTAAAGAGATTACCGGCACCGTTGCCTCAGAGCGCCTCGATGCGATTCTGGCCTTTGTCTACAAGCTTTCAAGAAACGAGTCTTCAAGGATCATTGAAGAAGGCGCCGTAGCTGTTGATGGTCATATCGCTATAAGCGGGGGGTATGACCTCAAAGTCGGCGCCAGAGTATCTGTAAGAGGGCACGGCAAATTCATATACGACGGTATCAGAAATACCACCAAGAAGGGCCGCAGCCTCATAGCAGTCCGTGTGTATATTTAATTATTTTACGATCATTCCCGTCTCGCGGTCTGCGAAAACTGCAACCATGATAAGGAATACGATTCCCATGATGAGCTGCTGGGTCTTTGGTTCGATACCCAGCATTACAAGACCTGCTGTAAGGATCTTGTAGGTGAGAGCACCCAGAATGATATTGTAGAACTTAACCTTAGCTCCGCCGTTTACAGGCATTCCGCCAAGAACCAGAGCTATCATAATCTGTGTCTCAAGCTGATTGCCGGCTGTGGAAGTTACGGATCCGACCTTTATGCTGTTGATGAAAGCTGCAAGGCCAGTGATCATGCCTGCTGCCATGTAAACCAGCATCTTTGTTCTTTCAACCCTGACTCCCGCAAATCTCGCTGCAGTCTCTCCTGCGCCAATGGCCTTAAGTCTGTTGCCAAGGCCGGTATATTCAAATGCAGCAAAGGCAGCGATCAGGATTATCAGTGTAAATGTCAGATTAAATCCCATTGAATTATAATCAGTAATATTTGAAACGCCGTAAACCGGACTCTTTGTGGTGGCATAGGCTACCATTCCGCGAAGCAGATACATGTTGCAGATGGTAACGATAAAGGATGTGATCTTTCTTTTTACATTAAAGAATCCGTTTACGATACCGATGAGTCCACCGGTAAGCATGCCACAGACGATGGCAAGCACAATGTTGTAGTTGGATAAAAAGCAAATGACCACGGAGCATACACCAAGCATGGAGCCTTGAGAGAAATCAAGACCTCCCATGGTCATTACCATGAATACGCCAACGCAGGCTATAAGCAGCACGTAGGACTGTGACAGCAGGAGTTTTAAGTTTCCTGCGGTAAAGAGCTGTCCTCCGGTTAATATTGCAAACAGCACCACAATAAATATGAATCCCGCAAAGGGCATGACAGTTCGGACTATGGGCCGCTCCATCAGGGGCACTGCTATTGTTTTTTCGTTTTCCATACAAACTCTCCTCTATTCCATTAATTACATTTACATTAATGAAGTTCTGCTCTCGCTTCGCTCGCCAGAACACGTTCGGACCAGGCTCGTCAAGACCTCGCCAGGTCCTCTCAGCTTATACCATCTTCGCGATGAGATCTGTATCCTTCAGATCAGATGATCTCTTGAACTCGCCGCTTCTGCGACCGTCCTTCATAACAATGATGCGATCTGCCATTCCAAGAAGCTCCGAGATTTCCTCCGAGATCATTATGATGGACTTACCATTCTTTCTCATATGATCCATCATCTGGTAGATGTCAGCCTTGACCTTGACGTCGATGCCTCGGGTGGGCGAATCAAGAATGATGATATCGGAATTCTTACCAATCCATCTGGCAAGAACTACTTTCTGCTTGTTACCTCCGGAAAGAGCTGACATAAACTGGTGAACGCCCTCCATCTTGGTACTCATCTGCTTTGCGTACTTTTCAGCGAAGGCCTTCTCGTCCTTTGCGTGGAGGATCTTGTTTCTCTTGATATCCTCCAGGGATGGAAGACAGATGTTGTCCTGGATCGTATCGTTGATGACCAGAGATTCATTGTCTCTGTCCTTGGAAGCGTAGGCAATACTGTGGTCGATTGCAGTCTTGATGTCATTTATAGCTGTTCCGTCTGCCAGGGTTACACTGCCCTTCCTGTCATAGGATGCTCCGAAAAGAGCTTTCCCCACCTCGTGCATTCCGCACTCCGAAAGACCTCCGATGCCGATGATCTCTCCCTTGTGAAGCTCTATATTAAAGTCCTCTATCTCGCCGGGCACTGTCAGGTGCTCTCCCTTAAGAACAACTTCACTTGAAACTTCCTCATCGTAGTCGTTACGGTAGTAGTTGTTACTCATCTCACGGCCTACCATGAGTTTTTTTAGATCGTCAGTATTTACATTGCTGCTCTTTACTGTATCGATCAGAACACCGTCCCTGAGAACACTGATGTTATCCGACTGCTCGATAACTTCATCCAGATCATGGGAAATAAAGATAACGCATCTTCCGTCCTCTTTAGTCTGTCTCATGACCTTAAACAGCTCTTTTCTACCCTTCTCTCCGAGAGCCGTTGTAGTCTCATCCACCACCAGGATCTGGGGCTTAAAGTGCGTAGCCTTGACGATCTCGATAAGCTTTCTGTCCTCGAAATTGTATTTATCAATAATGTCCGTTGCCTTGATATAGCCAAAGCCGTAAGAATCAAGAAGCTCCTGGGCTCTCTTGTTCATGGCCTTGGTGTTTTTAACATGCATCCGGGTAAACTCATCCTCTTTTCCCAGAAAAATATTCTCAGCCACCGTAAGGCCTGACAGTGTACCTATTTCCTGAACGATGATGGCAACTCCCTGGTAGTTTCCGTCAACCTGATTCCTCGCGTGAACCTCTTTTCCCAAGAGAGTGAAGGTTCCGGTGTCCTTGTGGTAAATTCCCGTAAGGCATGAAGTAAATGTGGACTTGCCGGAGCCGTTCTCACCGATGAGGGCATGGACCTCCCCTTTGTAAAAATCGAGAGTGACGTGATCAATAGCATGGGTTGCGCCGAAATTCTTATCTATCTGCTCAGCGTGTAGTAAAACCTCGCTCATTTTTCCTTCACCCCCTTACTTTACAACTGCGCCCTTAACAGGCTTGATAGTCAGAGTTACGATTGCAAGAAGCACGATTCCTGTTACAATGTTCTGCACTGTGGTCGGAGCGCCAAGAGCAACGAAGCCCTGGAACAGAAGCTGGATTATGAACTCGCCCACCACGATGGCGATAACCGGATGTCCGTACTTTTTAAAGGCCAGGCCAAAAAAGGTTCCCATCAGAGGCGGGAAATTTCGGCTCATGGAGGCCAGATTTGATGCACTTGTCATGGATGTTCCGTAAGAAATTGTCAGAATAGCTTCCACACCTACAAAAAATCCGCAGAGCACAAAGGCTACAACCTTGTATTTATCTACGTTGACGCCCATGTTTTTTGCCACCACTTCGTTTGAGCCGATGGCATAGGTATAGGTTCCGATCTTGGTATATTTGAGAATAAAGCCACATAGAAAGAAGGCTGCCAGAGCCAGGATGAGGTTTCCGGGATAATCGCCAAAGGCTCTGTAAGATGGAGCAAGGATTGCCTCCTTTCCGTTAGTGGCAAATATTGAGAGGGCTTCGTAAACCAGAGAAAGTCCTGCAGTAACGATAAGAGATGAAATTCTAAGTTTAATATATACAAGTCCGTTTAAGAGGCCAACCAATACGCCGCTGATCATAGGGGCGATGAGGAGACCTGCGTATCCGAAACGTTCGCTCATATTTACGGCAAGCACCGATGAAAGCACGATGTTTGCGCCAACACTCATATCAAAGGGGCCCATTACACAAATAAAGTAGAGGCCACAGCCTCCTACCGCGTAATAAAGAGCCGTTTTCAAATAGGTCTGCAACTTGTCAAAGTCGCCGAAGGTCTGAGGTGCCAGTATTTTAAAGATTCCCCAGAACAAAAACGCTATCAAAGCCAGCAAAAGTAGTCCATACCAGTGGCTCTGTTTGAATTTCTGAAACCCGTTCATACATTCCTCCCAAAGAAGTTTCACTTTTTATTCAGGCCTTACCTTCAGGATGGCTGAAGATAAGGCCTTATCATTATTTCTTTTAACCGATCAGATTAATGCTCCCCGGATCAGTTGCTGTGACGTGAGATAACGTCTCCGATTGAAAGATTTGAAGCTGCCTTGTTGAGGTCGTCGAAGCTGTAACCTGCCATCTCTGCCAGCTCTTCATCTGTGTAAGGATCGTCATTTACGAAGTACTTCTCATAGTTTGCGTAGTCATCAGGAGATGATACATAAAGATATGGGAAAAGAATCTCGTATCCGAAGGTTCCTTCTTCTTTTACGTAATTGCCTCTTACGGCGTTAAGTACAAGATAGAATGCGAAGAGAGGATCGCAGAAGTGTCCGCCTGACTCAGCAAACATTCCGCCGCTCTTAAGCTGATCTGCCAGGTCATCAAGGAAGTCTGTTGAAACAACGTCAACCTTTCCTGTGAGTCCTTCATTAGCAAATGCGCCGATTGAACCAA
>JAILMY010000080.1 GCA_024692165.1 Butyrivibrio sp.
TGCAGCGTTGTTCGTTGGGAAAAAGAGACAAGACCTTTCCTTAGAAGCAGAGAATTCCTCTGGCAGGAAGGCCACACAGCACACGCTACATTTGAAGAAGCAGAAGAGCGTACACAGCTCCTGCAAACTTTTCTTTATCTGTCTTCTGTCCCTTGATAACAGGGATAGCCATATCGTTCTCAAGGAAATCTGCACATACATTCAGCATCTGCCGTGTACGCTCTTCAGCTTCCTCTAAAGTTGCATGGGCTGTATGTCCTTCCTGCCAAAGGAACTCACGGCTTCTAAGGAAAGGTCTTGTCTCCTTCTCCCAACGAACTACGCTGCACCACTGGTTAAGAACCTGTGGAAGATCCTTATAGGAATGTATCTCTCCCTTGTAGTAGTCACAGAAAAGAGTCTCTGATGTAGGACGTACACAGAATCTCTCTGTAAGTGGCTCCAGGCCGCCATGGGTTACCCATGCAACCTCTGGTGCAAAACCTTCTACGTGATCCTTCTCCTTCTGAAGAAGTGACTCTGGAATGAACATTGGAAGGTATGCGTTCTGAACGCCTGTTGCCTTAAATCTTGCATCAAGGTGCTTCTGGATGTTCTCCCAGATAGCGTAGCCTGCAGGCTTGATTACCAGGCATCCCTTGATATTGGAATAGCTAACCAGGTCAGCCTTGATACATACGTCTGTGTACCATTGTGTGAAATCCTCATCCATGGATGTGATCTCAGCTACAAGTTTCTTGTTGTCTGCCATTTTGTTTTTCTCCTTTTGTTTGAGTAAAAGAGATGCATACATAAATTCAGGTATAAAAAAAGCCTCTGCATCCCCAGTTAAAAAGGGACCGAAGGCTTGTCGGCGGTACCACCCTAATTAAATCCCGGCACCAGGCCGCGGACTTCACTCAATTAGCACCCTTAACGCGGGAAACGCTGTATTTGCGTCGCCATAATATTCATCGCGACCTCATACAGGACTCCAAGGCAGGTTCACTGTTTTGTCGTAAGGACCTCGCACCAATGGTCCTATCTCTGAAACGCTTACGCAGCTACTATCCCTCTTCAACGTCGTTTGTATTTCTTTTATATTTCAATTATTCTAGATTCAAAATACGGTCTTGTCAACCCAAAGAAAGGTTACATGCTCACAGTCTGGATTCATCCCTGGTGTTATAGGGTGAGAGTACTATCTCTCCGGTACTCAAAGTCTTCTGCACATCAATTATCCTCTGGTTTTCAGAGCCCCTGAACCTGAGCATCAGATTCTTTTTATCCAACATGAATTCTCCATCCACCAGCACATCTGTCATTGAAAGAATTTTGTCTGTATCCTCTCCGTGGCATCTTTTGTTTTCGGGATCAGTGAGTTCCTCCCACAAATATCCGGAATAAATCCATATTGTAGCCTTCGGGACTTCCTTTTTTATCCTTTCAAGAAGCGGCCTGATCTCCTTCTGGTTTACTATCTCCATAGGTTCTCCCCCAAGGATGGTAAGCCCCGCGATATGATCCGGCTTTAGTGACTCAACTATATCGTCCTCAACTTCTTTTGTATAGGGTTCCCCATAGTTAAAATCCCAGGTCATCTCATTAAAACAGCCCTTGCAGTGATGCGTGCAGCCACTGACAAAAAACGCCGTTCTACACCCTACGCCATTGGCCACGTCATTATAATAAACCTGTCCGTAATTCATAATGTTCCTTTCTTCTCCGCTGCTTATTAAGCATTCCGGATTAAAAGATGGCACAAGCCGGGATGACTCCCGGCTTGTATTATGTATATTTTCATAATCCCCCGACGCATTATACATGCGACGTATTTTACAATTTAATACCAAAGATCAGCATGAAAGCTTAGGATTACTCATGTGGAGTACTCTCTCTTTGATCTCCTGAGTTCGTCCCTGATTCCAATACTGGGTTCCGATATAGCCACAGGTACGTCTTGCAACGTTCATCTTGCTCTGGTCACGGTTTCCACAGTTAGGGCACTCCCAAACAAGCTTGCCATCTTTGTCAGTTACGATCTTGATCTCACCGTCATAGCCGCAGCACTGGCAGTAGTCAGACTTTGTATTGAGCTCAGCGTACATGATGTTCTCATAGATGTACTTCATAACTGAGATTACAGCCTCAATATTGCTGTTCATATCCGGAACCTCAACATAGCTGATAGCTCCTCCGGGTGAAAGGGCCTGGAACTCAGATTCAAACTTAAGCTTTGTGAAAGCATCGATCTGCTCTGTTACGTGAACATGATAGCTGTTGGTGATATAGTTCTTGTCGGTAACTTCCGGAATTATACCAAAGCGCTTCTGAAGAGCCTTGGCAAACTTGTATGTTGTTGATTCAAGCGGCGTTCCATACAAACTGAAGGAGATATTTGTCTCAGCTCTCCACTTAGCGCATTTGTCATTCAGGAACTGCATAACCTTGAGCGCAAAATCTTTTCCGCGAGGATCTGTATGTGATACACCCTTCATATACTTGGTACATTCGCAAAGTCCTGCATAACCAAGAGAAATAGTTGAGTAGTTACCGAAAAGAAGCGGATCGATAACCTCACCTTTCTGAAGTCTTGCAAGAGCTCCGTTCTGCCAAAGGATAGGTGCTACATCTGAAGGTGTTCCAAGAAGTCTGTTGTGACGGCACATAAGTGCTCTCTTACAGAGCTCTGTTCTCTCCTCCATGATCTCCCAGAATTTGTCCTCATCTCTGAAAGATGAGCAGGCAACATCTACAAGGTTAAGGGTTACAACACCCTGGTTGAAACGGCCGTAGTACTTGTGGTCGCCTTCTTTATAGTTAAGAGCATGTGCCTTGTTGCCCTTGTTGCAAAGGCCCTCAGCATTCTCTTCGCTGTCCGGTGTAAGGAAGGATCTGCATCCCATGCAAGGATATACATCGCCCTTCTTAAGCTCTCTCATCTTCTTGGCCGAAATGTAGTCCGGAACAAGTCTCTTGGCTGTACATTTAGCAGCGAGCTCTGTGAGGTACCAGTACTTGGAATCCTCATGGATGTTGTCCTCGTCCAGAACATAGATGAGTTTAGGGAATGCAGGTGTGATAAGCTGACCCTTCTCATTCTTTACACCAAGGATACGCTGCTTGAGCATCTCCTCGATAACGAGAGCAAGGTCTTCTCTCTGCTGTCCCTCCGGAACCTCATCAAGATACATATAGACTGTGATGAAAGGAGCTTGACCATTTGTGGTCATAAGAGTGATTACCTGGTACTGAATTACCTGGCATCCTCTCTCGATTTCCTTCTTAACTCTCATCTCAGCGATCTCGTCAACCTGCTTCTTGTTGACCTTAACTCCTACAGTCTCAAACTCAAGAGCTACTTCCTTGCGGAATTTCTGTCTGCTGACATCAACAAAAGGAACAAGGTGTGAAAGAGTAATGCTCTGTCCGCCGTACTGTGAGCTTGCAATCTGTGCAATGGCCTGTGTGGCGATATTGCAGGCTGTTGAGAAGCTCTTTGGACGCTCGATCATGGTCTCGGAAATGACTGTACCGTTCTGGAGCATGTCCTCTAAGTTTACAAGACAGCAGTTGTGCATATGCTGAGCAAAGTAGTCTGAATCATGGAAGTGAATAAGGCCTTCCTCGTGTGCCTTAACCACATCCTCAGGAAGCAGGAATCTCTTTGTGATATCCTTGGATACCTCTCCTGCCATATAATCTCTCTGAACACTATTTACAGTGGGGTTCTTATTGGAGTTTTCCTGCTTAACTTCTTCGTTATTGCATTCAATAAGAGACATGATCTGTTCGTCAGTTGTATTGGACTTTCTGACAAGAGCATGCTTATAGCGGTAAGTGATGTACTTTCTGGCAACATCAAACTTGCCGGCTCTCATAAGGCCATCCTCTACCATATCCTGAATTTCCTCGACACTGGCAGCGCGAGTAAGAGTAGCACAAAGCTTCTCCACACCGGTAGCGATATCGCTGATCTGGCCTGCGGTGAGCTTCTTCTCCTCTGTTACTTCGTTGTTAGCCTTCTCTATAGCCGCAATGATCTTCCCTACGTCAAAAGCAACCTCTTTACCACTTCTCTTAATAATCTTCATAAGTAACCCCCTTAAAAGCAATCACATTTATAGACAGTTATAACCACAAGATTGGCTTTGGTAACTACATCTTGTGGTTACAATAAAATCATAATACAATATTTTGATTAATTCAACCCCTTATAACCTAAACATTCCTCACCTGTTCGAGGCGATTATGCAGTCTTTTCAAGTGTTCCAGGGTTTTTTCGTCATTTATTAATTTTTTCGAAAAATAATATTCTGTATTTGCCAGCCCCAATATATTGTGGTAGTCTTCAAAAAATACCTCTGTATCTTGTTGCACTTTAAGCTCAAGTCCGAGAACATCCGCAAGGTGTCGTACAGTGCCACAGTTGCCGTCTATTAAAAGAGTGTCCTCGCCAAAGTACTCTCTGTAAGCAGGCTTGAAGTAATTGAAATGGGTACATCCCAGTACCAGAGCGCAGTACTCAGATTTATCAAAGCTCTTAAACTGCTCCTCTATATACCGTTTTACATCGGGAGAATCAAACTCCTCCCTCTCTGCAAACTCTACGAGTCTGGGCATTGCCAGAAGATCTACCCTGTGCTCTTCATCTACTCTGTGAAGGAGACTTTTCAGTTTGTCCTCCCGAATAGTAACAGGCGTAGCAATTACCATTATCCTCTTTTTTTCAGTTTCTTCAACTGCCGGTTTTACGGCTGGTTCCATACCAAGAATCGGTATATCAAATCTGCTTCGCAGCTCCTTTATTGCCACACTTGTTGCTGTGTTGCATGCCACCACCAGAGCCTCAGCCCCCTTATCTATCAGGAACTGTGCATTGTCCATCATATACCCGATGATCTGCTCAGGCGTCTTTTCACCATATGGAACATGTAAAACATCTGCAAAAAACAAGTATTCCTGCCCCGGCAGCTGATGATAGGCCTCGTGAAGTACCGATAGTCCGCCTATTCCGGAATCAATTAATCCTATTTTCATATCTCTGACCTGTCTTTACTTTTTTGTTCAAAGAGATTAATCTTTATTTATGAGCGAAAAAAAATTTGATGAACTTCAAAAACTTTATGACAATCCTAAGATTGGAGCCTTAGTCCAGGAAATATGCGAGTACTATGCCACTAATGACGCCGATGAACAGGGCTCATATCAGGATGAGATCGAGCCCCACGAGATAGTGGAATCAGTATATCTGCTGTTCTGCCTCCAGTGCAGAGAACAGATTCTGGACGAATTTGCCCTTGTGCAAAAAAAATATCCCGAGCTCTACACTTCTGTTTGCGGGATGCACAACACTCTTCTTATAAATATGGATTATCGCGCTCTTGAAGAATCCTGCGGCTCAAAGATTGCAGAATATGCCAGGGATACCTCTCTGTCAGAGGTATTGTCCCACGCAGATTCTTTTGCCAGATCCAGCGAGAGCCTCGCTGATGCGGTAGATAAATTCTACACCTGGCTTCACTCAAGGAGTCGTTAAATATTTCATGGACGCATAAACCCAGGTTCCGTTGTATTCTACAAGAGCCCACTTTTCATCTTCGCTGACAGCGATTCTTTTAAGCTCTGTGCCTTCGGGAACTGCGGTTACTATAGTAGCATCACTTTCTGAACTTGCCACGGTCCTTAGGTTAAGGCTTTTTGCTGTAACCTTGACCGTGTCATTTTTTTCTGTATATCCGGCAGGAAGTGCCGGTGCCTCTACCTGAACCTCGTCAGGATCCTTGGCAAAGTATTTGTCGTAGATCTTAACCTTTCCAACAATTGCAAGAAAAGCGAGAATGACAATTCCCGTTATAATAGAAGAAATCCTGATAAAGAGTTCAATCGGAAATCCGCCCGACCGATTTTCCTCTTCCTCATCATCATCATATTCAGGCTCTTCATCATCGTACTCCTCTTCGTCGTACTCTTCTTCCTCGTACTTCTCCTGTGGCTCAGGCTCTCCTTTTGGTCTGCCCGGCCTCTTTTCCACAGGCTCCTCCTGATCTTTTTCCTTCTGAAGCTCTTTTTGTCTCTCCCGGAAGTACTCTTCTCTCTCCTCTTCGTTAAAAAAGTTGTATGGGTCTTCTATCTGGATATCGATATCTTCTGCGTTGTCTTTTTTCTTGTAGTCTTCAAATTTAGCAATCTTATCTGCCAACGTTCTATACCTTTTCCTTTAAAAAAAGTGCTGACCGTTAGGCCAGCACTCTGTCTATAATCGCTTGCAATTTAGCTTTATTAAGTGCTCCAACTGCTGTCTCAACAACCTCTCCGTTCTTAAAGAAAGCAAACATTGGAATTGACATAACATTGTACTTCTGGGCGATGTCAGGTGACTGGTCAACATTGATCTTGCCGACTTTCATCTCGCCCTCATACATATCAGCGAGTTCGTCAATGACTGGCGCCATCATCTTGCAGGGGCCACACCAGTCTGCCGAGAAATCAACTAAAACCGGAATGCTGCTCTTCAACACATCTTGCTCAAAGTTCTGACTGTTTAAGCTATAGTCCATAAGTTACTCCCCTTTCTGCTAACAATGTACTTATAAATTGGATTGCCTTGAGATGAGAATCTCTCTTCGTATTCCGTCATAACATTGCCTTCATTCATAACCTCGTCATTATGAAGGTCATAGGTTACGGCATCAAGTGTCCATCCTGCCGGCTCAACCTCTTCAAGTGCAAAGTCAAACAGATCCATATTGTCTGTTTTAAACTCCACAACCCCTTCAGGTTTAAGGATCTTGTCATATCTGGCCAAAAACTCCCTGGAAGGAAGTCTCCTCTTGGCATGCCTGTCCTTAGGCCACGGATCCGAAAAGTTGAGATAAATCTTGTCCACTTCAGAAGGAGCAAAAACTTCGGTTATATTCTCAGCCTCCATTCTGATGAACTTTACATTGGGAAGCTGTCTTAGTTCCTGCTTCTGTATTGCACGGAGTAGAACGCTGGAATACTTCTCTATTCCTACGTAATTGATATCTGGATTCTGTTCCGCCAAATCCATTAAGAATCTTCCCTTTCCCATTCCAATCTCAATGTGAATTGGCTTGTCATTTCCAAAAACCTCTTTCCAGAGTCCCTTCATAGCCTCGGGATCCTTTACTGTGTACTGACTGTCAGCAATTACTTCTCTGGAACCTGCAATATTTCTTAAGCGCATATCTCATCCTACCAAACAAAACTTACTAATAGAATTTTACAACATTTGCGAGCACTTGGAAAGTAGTGTATGATTATTCTACTATGAAGAAACTCCTTGCTTTGCATAATAAAACTAGATATAGAGCGGGTTTGGCGATAATCATATTTGTAGTCATTTTTGTTCAGAATATTCTATATTCTCGAGCAGATACACCGGATTATGCTCAGGAAGCCTTAGATAGAAAAGAGCTGCCTATTCAGAGCAACAGTACTGCCGGCTGGCCTGACGGACCTGCCATAGGTGCTGAATCTGCTATTGTCATGGAAGTCTCAACCGGAACAATTCTCTATGCCAAGAACATCAACGAAGAGCTTTATCCTGCCAGCACCACAAAGATCATGACCTGTCTTCTGGCTGTGGAAAATGCCTCTCTTAGTGACACCATCACCTTTTCCCACGATGCGGTGTTCAGCGTTCCAAACGACGGGTCTTCCATTGGAATGGATGTGGGCGAGCAGATCACCCTGGAACAAGCCCTCTATGGAGTAATGGTAGGCAGTGCCAACGAGGTGGCTAACGCCGTAGGTGAGCATGTCAGCGGCAGCATAGATGCTTTTGTGGATCTTATGAACAAAAGAGCTGCGGAGCTCGGGTGTAAGAACACTCACTTCAGCAACACCAACGGTCTTCAGGCTGAAGATCACTACACCAGCGCCTATGATCTGGCGCTTATTTCATCAAAGTTTTTTGAAAATGAATTGCTATGCAGAATCGGCAATACTCCCAGATACCACTTTTCTCCGACGGATACCCAGCCGGATGATTTCTATCTGAACAACAAGCACAAGCTCATCACCGGGGAGCTCAAATATGACGGCATCCTTGGCGGCAAAACAGGCTACACTACTCCCGCCAGAGAAACCCTTGTTACTTGCGCCGAGAAAAACGGAATGCGCCTTGTTTGTGTAATTATGAAGGAAGAATCTCCTGCTCAGTTTACCGACACTGTAACCCTCTTCGATTACGGCTTTAACAACTTCCAGCTGGTGGATGTGGCTGAAGCTGACACAAGATATATGCCTTCCGATTCCCTGTTCTTTGAGTCGGAACATGACGTATTTGGTAAGTCAGGAACAATCCTGAATATTAAGGATGACTCCACAATCATCCTTCCAAAGACCGCCAAGATAAGCGATAGCGATTACTCGATTTCCTACGACTTATCGGATTCGGATCTGGAGGCGGCGCCTACAGCCATCGCCCGCGTAGATTACAGCTTTAACAATGTTCCCATCGGACAGGCTCTCATATGTTACACAGCGCAGAATACGACATCTTCCGCAGATGATACACCTGTTAATCGCACCATCTATATAAATGTGAAGATAATAATAACTGCTGCAATAGCAGTCGTTCTTCTGTTTTCGATCATAGGTACCATTGCATCAAGAGCAAGTCTAAACCGAAGATACACAAGTAGAAGCGATCGCATCAGATACAGGCGCAGAAAAAAGGAAGCAAACAAACTCAAATTTAATAAGAAGTTCAGATAAAATAAGACAGAACCCCGTTCATTTTATTGATCAGGGTTCTGTCTCTTTTTTGCTTTGCGCTGTCTTGCTTTCATGGCCTCAACTTCCTCAGGTGATATAAACTTACAAGTCTTGACCACGTAGAGTCTTCCGTTTTCGGCCTTCTTTATTCTTACCTTCGCTTTCATATAACCGTGCTTCTCACAAAAGGCTACAGCGTAGTAATGCTTGCTGTTGGGCGTAAACCACTTAACCTTCCTGCGGATATTATGATGGCAAAGGTAACACTTTGTGCTCATGATCTCCATATTCTCAAGAATGTCTTCCTTTGTGTCAAACTCTCTTGAGATATATTTCTCATAATTATCGAATGTTATCCTTATCTCCTGTTTCTTAGTCTTGGGAGTTACATAGGTGTCAAAAGAAACCCTCTTTAAAATGCGATCATTGAATATCCCGAAGATCTTGGCTGTATACTCCGCATCTGCCAAAGCTCTGTGAAAAGGGATGTCCTTTTTTAGCATCAGCTCATCCACTGCTGACTCCAGAGACTTCCTGTTCTTGCCATCATCAAAGGCAATGCTGTAGAGCTTCTGAACATCATAAAAAGCTATGGGCCTGTCTGATAAAAGAGGCATTCCAAAGAAATCCAGATTGCGCTGAAACTCCGTCAGATCTAGCGGACCCCAGCTGCAAAACATCGGATCTTTTCCGCACCATTCCAAAAAATCCCTTGCCACATCCTGGAACTGATCTCCATTTTCCAAATCCTCCATGGTCAGATGGATAAGTCTCCCGGTGATCCGGTGCATCTGCTTATGTACCTGTGGTTTGATGAGTCTTGAGAATTCGCCAATCTTCTCTTTTTTACTATTCAGTTTTATGGCACCGATCTCGACAATCTCAAAGGTAAGCGCTTTATCTCCATTTTGAGCCGGCGCTTCGCCCTGGTTCCACTCAAGATCGAAAACTATATAGTTCTGCATATCTATTATTTTAAACACTCAACAAAAAAGTTTAAAGAAAAAAATAAATTTGCTATTGACATTTTTAATTGTACGCAATATAATCACATTAAATCAAACAAAGACTTAACCATTTACAATATACAATTTCTTATAAGGAGGTCCACATGGGATTTTATGATTATTCAGTAACAGATGCTCAGGGTAACGAGTTTTCAATGGATAACTTCAGAGGCAAGGTCGTACTTGTTGTTAATACAGCTACAGGCTGCGGCTTTACACCACACTACAAGGATATTGAGGCTATGTATGAGCAGTATCATGATCAGGGATTTGAAGTTCTTGATATTCCTTGCAATCAGTTTGCAGGCCAGACTCCTGGAACAGACGAAGAGATCCATGAGTTCTGCCAGCTTCACTACAACACAAAGTTCCCTCAGATGAAGAAGTCTGACGTTAACGGCGATGGTCAGCTTCCTCTCTATGGCTTCCTCAAGGAGCAGAAGGGATTTGCCGGCTTCGGTAAGGGACCTGCTGCCCTGGCAATGAGTGTTATGCTCAAGAAAATTGACAAAGACTACAAGAATAACCCTAATATCAAATGGAACTTCACAAAGTTCTTAATCGACAGAGAGGGTAATGTTGTAGAGCGTTATGAGCCTACCGAGGATCTTAAAAAGATCTCTGATCGTATCGGAACACTTATTTAATTATTTTATTGGTATTTGATATATGACTTAACGCCAAAGTCGTATATATCAAATATATCTCTATCCTTCACGCATTACTATAAGCGAAAGCGCCGGATTCTTCACTAAGGAATCCGGCGTTTGCTTGTGTTTAACGAATTTTAATATTTGTCAGATTTTCAAAACTACTCATGATATATCTTCCCCCATAAATTTATATTAGTTTCTCAATGATCTTATACTGCCTGTCAAAGTCCTTTCCTTCCATGGACCAGCGGATTATGGACTCTGCAATATGCTCGGCAAAAAGTTCCTTATCTGATTCCTCTATTTTGCTGCATATGGGCATGATGACCTTAGCCAGCCTGGATCTAAGCTGCATATGCCTCTCGGAAAACACCTCTGCAAACGCCCTAATGGCGTCATTGTCCCTGAAAAGAGTCTCATACTTATGAATGAATTTTAAGAGTGTTTCCTGAACCTTACCAAGAAACACCTTTGGATCGGTACAGCTAACGCCTTCCATTTCAGCGATACATTTTCTCCAATCATCCAGCATAAATGAGGATATAAGCTCATCCTTGGATTTAAAGTAGGTGTACATGGTTCCTACTCCGATCTTGCATGCTGTTGCTACTGATCTGATGGTGGTCTTGGAATACCCCCAAGTGATCATTTGCCTTTTTGCTTCAAGTTGTATCTGTTCTTTTAAATTCTCTTTCATCTGTAAATATCCTATAGTTTGCGTAAAACAAAAAACGAACATGTTTGGGGTTATCAATGCATGCCTTCAACTAAATAACAGGTGGCTTTCTATTAAAAAACACCAAAGCCACCCGTCAGTTTACTTAAATATTTTTCCGTTCAGAACCGCTTCTTTAAGCCTGTCCTCTTTATCATACACAAGCTTAAGGGAAAAAAATTCATCACTTTCCTCTAGAAGTCGAAAGAATATCTTATCTCCTTCCCATAAATTCAAAGAAAACACATCCTCCTTTTTCACCCACTCTAAAGTTCCCTCGTCGCATTCCTTAGGTTCTCCCTCCGGAGCCTTACAGGTAAAAAGAGACATATGCTCATAGTCGCCTTTCTCTGTAACAAAGGTGACCATCGCCCTGTACTTTAGATCCTGCAAAGCTATCTCATAGCCTGTTTCCTCAAAGATTTCTCTTTTGATGCACTCTTCCGGGCTTTCACCATACTCGTAATGCCCGCCGACACCGATCCATTTGTCCTTGTTGATATCATTCTTCTTGGATATTCTGTGCATCATCAGATATTTATCGTCTCTCTCGATATAACACAGAGTTGTTGGTTCAATTTTCGGCATATTTTCCTCTCATCTATCAGTATTTGAGTGCCTGTGTCCAGAACTCTTTTCCGTAGATATCAGTAAATCTGTAGGTTACAAGTGCTGTTCCGTCGCCAACAGGAAGGTTCTTTATCACCATATCTGACATAGGACCACTTACAGTTACCTCATCGCCAAGATAGTAATTCTGCTGGAATTTGTGATCATATCCGTAGTAGTCGCAGACATAGTCAATCTTGTCGCCCTCGGTGAGTTCTGTCAGGTTCTTGGCAATAGTCTCTGTCTCGCCCTCAACGTAGTCGAAGCATGCACCTGCCACGTAACCGTCCTCGTTTTCTGAATCAAAGACAAGGATAAGATTTGCTCTCTCTCCGTTTAGCTCACAGGGAACGCGGCCTGTGATAGCATAGTTATCGGAATCTCCCTGGACGTCTACAATATAAAACGCAACAATCTGATCATCAATTGAAAGCCATGTCTTATCATCTGAAGCCAGGAGATTTCCCTCTTCATCAAACTCAAGGGTGTTGTCCATACCAAGATCCACATAGCCCTCGCCATCATCATAGAACATATTAAGCTGAATATCCTGAACCAGCTTCCACTGATCTTCTGTCAGAGAAATGCAGGTATAGTCCTCTGCATTTGTTGTCCAGATGAGCGCTGATGAATCAAACTGATTAGAAGCGATATAATTTGCTGCCTTTTCAACATCAAGACTTCTTCCAAGGAATCCTGTATTTGATGCGCTGAGACCTGACACACTGCTGAAATCACTTGAGAGGAAGCTTGTAAGAAGCTGTGTGATCATTTCAGCTGATGCACTGCTGCCTGATGATGATCCTGCCAGTTCTCCAAACAATGATGGCATAGCGGTTGTGCTGCCGCCTGACGCAACCTGGCCTGCTACTCCGAGAGAAGCAAAGCTCTGGATACACTTTGCATACTCCTCATCCATTCCAATATCTTCGTAGGTATCAACCATTGAATCAACCTTGGAAGCCTTCTTATATGGGAAGTAAATGGAAAGGCCATAGGCATTGGTCATGTTCGAGCTTGTCTTGTTGTACTTGATCGCACTCTTAAGGGCCTCAGCAAGCTCTTTTGACTCGGTTGTACCCATTCTGTATGCAAAATCTACCAGGTCTACCTGATCGATTCTTGATGAAGCCGCAAACTCTCTTGTCTGACTGCGAGCATCAGATACAACCTTGTACTTATCATTATTTATCATCTCCGATGTGTCCTTGGAGAAATCAGCCAGCTCTGAAGGCACTGTCTGAGAAAGCTCAGCCAGGTCTATAAGTGAAAGAGTGGTCTTCTGTCCGGGACAGGTCTGAGCACATGCATAAGTAAAGGAATCAATGATATTCTTGCCGATCTCTGTTGTTGCCATTGAAGAGTCTTTTCCAAGGGCTGTAAGCCAGTCTGTATAATACCAGCCAACGCCGGGCTCGGTCTCTTCAGAGGCTACAAGATAATCAGCGTAATTTGAAACAACAAGGGCATTCTCTACAGTTGCCATAAGACATGTGTCAAATCCAACCATATCAAAAGTAACACCGCCGTCTTTAAGGGCTTTGTTTATGCCTGCCAGAGACATTGCCCCTGCAGTTGTAAACTTCTCATCATAGCCATATCCACCTGTGGATCCACCGCCGTGATCCCAGAAAATCAGATGATATCTGTCTGCAGGGAACTGAGCTGCGCCCCACTTGATAAATGCAGAAAGTGTATCAGGCTTGGTCATGGGGACATTTCCTGCATTGTCATTTAGACAAATGAGCTTTCCGCCCTTTACCTGATAGATCTGGTTTGTTGAACTTGAAATAACGTTGTTCTGCCACCTGCTGGCTCCGCCGGTGTAGATAATAAGGTTTGTCTTATCTCCAAGATCTGCTGCCAGCATCTCCTGGATGTCCTTGGTTGCCATGGCGCTTCTTGACTCAAGGTCTGCACCGCACATGAACATAAGGATAGTATTTGTATCCTGGCCGTTACCCTTGATAACTGTGCGCTTTGCTCTTGCTGTGCTTGCAACATTTGTGTTAAGTGTGCCGGTGTTTGGAGTATCACTCCAGCTGGCTGATGCCATATTTCCACCGGAATAAGATCCATAACCGCCAAGAAGTGTACTGAGGGTTGAAAGACCTGAGCCGCCTCCAAGGCCTACTCCTGACTGGCTCGAAGAACTGCTGCCAACACCTGTGGAAACCGGGCTCTGGGTCTGTGTTTGTGTCTGAGTGGTTGTATTTGTATATTGGTTAGTTGAATCATTGTCAGAAGAAAGTCCTCCTCCGCCGCCAAGCACTAAAAACGCTACAATGAGAATCAAAAACAAAGGGCTTCTGCCGCCTGATCTCTGGGGGCCACCACCTCCGCTACTGCCGGGTCCCCCGGTTTTTCCTGAATAGCCGTTACTGCTTCCCACAGGGCCTCCACCAAGGCCGTCTCCTCTTTTGTGGACTCCTGATCCACCTGTTCCAACATTTTTCTTTCTTCCTACAGGTCTGTTTTCCATTTTACCCTCCTGTGATCTATTTATTCGAAATTTGAATTTCTCCTAAATCACTTTATTATGTAGGTTGTTATGGACGCACCCTTCACAAAAGCAGTGAACGTGCCATCTTTTATCTCAATACCGTCGCTGTCAGACACATCAGCCCAGTTTTCTCCGCTTTCAATGTCTCCGCTGGTACGGATTGCTGAAATTTCCGAAATATCTGATCCAGAAAGATCAAATCCCGAAACATCAAACTCCCACTTCTGGTCGTCAGTGTTGGAATTCATTACTACAATAACCAGGCTCTTATCCTCCGGATTATAGGCAGCTGATGTAACATCGCTGGATTCCACAAGGCAATACCCGGGTCTGATATACTTAGAGAACTGGCCGTAAGCGTAGTATTTCTTGCTAAGAAGCAGTTCCTGCTTGTCATGGTCCGCAATGGCTATTCCCCAGAAGGGTTCTCCCTCTGCAATGATCTTGTCTGCCTCGGATCTCTTGCAGGTATCGTACTTATTGTTGCTGTCAACGTGCAGATCCACAGCATCCCACATAATCCAGGCTGTAGGCATAAGGCCGTTTAGATCCTGAATGATCTCCTCTGCAAAACCAAGGGCCGCACTCATGGCTCCTGTCTTTTTGCTCATTGAATAGGTTCCGTCAACCTCACTCATCCAAAGGTTAACGCCTGCATCCTCAGCGGTAGACTTAAGCATTGCTCTCATATTTCCCTGGTAAGCATGGGTGTCAATTCTCTTAACAACCTCTTTTGCCTCAGGAGTAAGATGCTGATATGAAGTAATTGCAGAATCAATGCTGGTTTCATCTGTTCCGCAGATCAGTGTATCAAGGCCCTTTTTCTGAAGCTCATTGTAAAGCTCCACAAGGATTCTTGACTGAACCTCGCCCTGTGTGAAATGACAGCCCTCCTGCTTTTCACTAAAGGCTCCCCAGTAGCTGGTAGCCGGCTCATTCATAGGTGATGCACTCTGGAAGGTGATTACACCCTCTTTTGCCCAATGCTCGATAATATCTGCCATGTAGCAGGCGAAGGCCGTATAGGAATCCTCCCTCAGGTTGTCTACAGAAGCATCCTCGTTTCCTGAACTACAGCCGCTGACTGTCATGAAGTAAGGAGGTGAATTGGAAAATGCCTCTCCGATAAACTCATCCCCAGCTGCCTTTGCAGCTGCTATAAGAACATTCATCTGATTCTTATCCGCATCCCAGTCATAATTCCAGGCAAAACCACAGTCAAAATCTGCTCTGTCAAAATTCTCTTCATAGTAATGAGTTGAATTCTCATTAAGGTCTATCTTGGTTACGTCGGTGGCATAACCGGGAACGATGGAATCAGATCTTCTGATATGATCCTGATGCAAAAAAGGACTCGGATCTGCGATAGTGCTGATGTCTTCCTCCGTAACATTGTCTCCACCGCCAATATTATATCTGCCAATGTTCATTCCGATTCCGGTTTCCGGGTTAAAAAACGCCTCGGCAGCCTGAGCTGTCAATTTCTCTGAATATCCACACCTGTTGGCCCACCAGCAAAGTGATGTACCCCATCCCTGAAACTCGCCAAAGCCGTCGCCATTGGTGTCATTAAATTTCTGCACATTCTCCGGATTTAATTTTACTGATCTGGAAATCTCCATTGATGATATATCCACTAAGGAATCCTCCGATGCTGATTTGTTTTCCCCTGCTGTTTCTTCGGTTTTTGCCTGGATCTGGGAAGAATCTCCCTCCTGACCGCCCGTATTTTCTGCAGGCGCTGCATTTCCGCAACCTTCCAGACTCGTTGCCGTAAGGATTCCAGCCATCAAAAGACCTGTGATCCTTCTTTTCATTTTTTTGTTGTACATTACTGCTCCCAATAATTAGTTAAATATTTATATGACAGATTTTACCACAATCTGCTGTTTTCTTCGATTTTTCGAATAGTCCCTGTCCCATCACCAGTTCATCACAGCTCTTAGGTACTGGCACAGCGCCTTTGCCCCGTTTTCATGGGACTTTCTGCCGGGATGCATATGAGCCCCATAGGTCTCCGGTGTTGTGTCCGGAAGCTGGAAAAATGAGATGTTGTTATCCCCTGTCTTTTCCCTGTATTTAGACATGGCCTCGGTTATGGTCATGTTAAGATCACAGAAGAGCATGCCATAGCACCATGCTATATGGGCCTTTGGACTGTGTTTTCTGAGCATAGTCAGGAAGTTTACAATGGCATCTTCTATCTTGAGCTCATCCTCCCTGTTTAAGGAACCATCCTCATTTCTGCGCTGCTTGTAGGTCTTACCATCTGCAGGATTTAAAAAAGGTGGCTGAGAAAAGGCTGAAATATCATTGGTTCCAAGATTTACCACTATAACATCCGGCTGCCAGGAGTCAAAGTCATAGGGATCCTGACACCCAAGAGCTTCGTTTGATGGACCTGCAGAAAACCCGCAGACCTTTTCGTATATCGACGGAATGTTATGTCTTGGATCATTGTCCCATCCGCAGTACACACCCCATCCTCCCTGGGAAATAAGGTGGTAGTCCGCCTCCAGCTCTTTTGCCGTCATTGTGGCATAGTTAACGGAGGCGCTCATGTACATTGCAAGCCAGTCCACATCCTGCACAGCACCATAGCTCCCCTCTCCTGAGGTTATACTGTCCCCGATAAACTCAATCCTTCTCTCATATTTTGGTACTTCACAGAAGCACCCGTTATCTGAAATTTCAAGACCCTTTACCAGGATCTTGCATCTTACATCATCACCCATGGCCTGAAGCTCACGGTAGAACCTCACTCTCTTTGGAGTGGTGGGCTCCATATTTCTGAAAAGGCAGATTCTATGCTCCCCGGGAAGAAGCATCTGTCGGCCCATAAATGCGCCGTTTATCTCATAGGCAACCCATGGCTCGTGAAAATCTGAATCCGTTTCAATATCTATCCAAAGCTCTGACCCTGTAAGTACAACCTCTATTCCACTTCCGTTAAACAGAAGCGGCAGGGGCTGCCTTTGCCTTCCAAGCCTTCCGAAAATCCTGATGTTTTTGATCTCACTTATGTCTGAATAAATTAAGTTACTCATTTTCCCTAATCCCCTTACAATACCCCAATCCGGTTACTATGTTATTTTCTGACATTTTCTATAATACTACAAAAAGAAAGACCTAACACGCGAAATGTCAGGTCCTTCCCAATAAAATCTCACATTTTATCTGATAATGACGCCCTTTAGATTTCCAGACTTCCTGCGCAGATCAGCTTGCCTGATCTTCTGTCGAAAAGAAGGATGTCTTTGCCATTAATGCTGATCTTCTCTTCCTGGCCGATCTGATAGATGACTCCGCCAAAGATAACGCTGGTAAGAAGATACTCACCGATCCTGAGCTTAAGGGTTGACTCCATACCGGTAGGCATTGCACCATAGATTGTGGTATCTATTTTTCCGTTAGCATCAATGTCGATGGCTTCAGGACGTATACCTATTACAAAGTCTTCATCGGTGATTACAGGCTCGTCCATAAGACTTTCGTCCTGCTCCTCAACCTTCTGAACATGGTACTTGAAGACCTCATCCTTATTGCTCTTTTCAACAGCGCCCTTCTGCATAAGTCTCTGGCGCTCGAACTCAGCCTTGTCAGCCGCTTCTTTGTCCCTGCTGTTTCTCCACTCCACCAGGTCCATCTTCTCGTTTGGTACAAATCTTGCTTTTATTCCCCCCAGAATATCCACAGACACACTACCATCAGAATCCTGTTTTCCCTTGGCATCCACGAAGTTCATGGATGGATTTCCTACGAAATCAGCAACAAAGAGATTTGCAGGCCTGTTATAAACCTCAAGAGGTGCAGCGTACTGCTGCAGAACACCGTTGTTTACAAGACATATCCTTGTTGCCAGGGTCATGGCTTCCATCTGGTCATGAGTTACGTATACGAAGGTGCTTCCTGTCTCCACATGGAGTCTTTGAAGCTCATATCTCATCTCGAGACGAAGCTTCGCATCAAGGTTTGATAAAGGCTCATCCATGAAAAGGACCTGTGGCTCGGGAGCCAGTGTTCTGGCGATAGCAACTCTCTGCTGCTGTCCGCCGGAGAGCTCAGCAGGATATCTGTCCATGAACATTCCGATTTTTACTATTCTTGAGCAGGCTCTTACCCTTGAATCGATTTCTTCCTTTGTGAGCTTTCTATTCTCAAGAATTGCCATTCCGTTCTTTGTAACTTCGTATTTTTCGTTAAGGTCCTTGCCCTCGCCCTCATATTTCTTCTTTATGGCTGAGAGTTTACCTTCATACTCGGAGAGCTTTGTTTTTGCAGCTGCAACCGGGTCTGATGCGCTGTGAATCCCCAGTGCAAACAGCTCTTTTGCTGTATAGATAGAAATTCCAAAGGCATCGATCAGCTTAACATAAGCCTTGTTCTCATCAAGCTTACCGTTCTTATCTCTGCACTCTTCCACAACCTCTTTTACTTTGTTGCCGTTTGAAAGAGCTCTGATTATGTCCCCGGTCTGCTTGGCAGAAACATCGAGAATCGGCAGCTCCTCATGGATATTTTTAAGACCAAAAGAGATGTTCTCGTAAACTGTCATATTGGGCCAAAGAGCGTAGTTCTGGAAAAGGAATCCAACCTTACGCTTATTGGCAGGCACATTGATTCCTGCATTTGAATCAAACACTACCTTGTCACCAATCTTGATGCGGCCCTCCGTGGGTGTCTCGAGACCTGCTATCATTCTGAGGATTGTGGTTTTACCACATCCTGAAGGTCCCAAAAGTGTAATGAATGAGTTATCCGGAATATTGAGGCTTACGTTATCAACGCCAAAGAATTTACCCCAACGCTTAGTTATGTTCTCTAAAATAATTTCTGGCATGATCACTTTCCTCCTATGCCGCTGTCAAGGCTGGCGCCTGTCAGCCTGTTTACCAAAGTATTAAATACAAGAATTGTCACGATAAGAATCAGGTTTATGGCACTTGAGAATGCATAAAGCCCCATCTCATCGAAGTAGTCCAGTGTTGTGGACAGAATAAAGCCCTGTGTACACAGTAAGAGGAAAAGAGAAAGCTCACGAAGACAGGTCATGAATGGAAGCAGATATCCACTGATGATTGATGACTTCTGGATCGGAATGATGATTCTGGTCATTCTCTTTATCCAAGGTGTATTCTGAATTATCGCAGCCTCCTCCAGTTCGTTGCTTATCTGCAGCATTGAGTTCAGTGAACTCCTTGATGCGAATGGTATATACTTAACAACACCAGCGATGATCAGAAGTGTATATGTATTAAACAGATTGATGTACTCGTTGGAGAACAGGATGAAGAATGCTGCTCCAACGGCGATTGAAGGCATAAGATAAGGCAGGAATGCTATGTTGTTTACATAGTTTGCCCACTTACTTCTTCTGTTTTTGGCAACGGCGTAACCTATAAGTGTTCCGATTGTTCCTGCGATAAGAGCGCAGACAACTGCCAGGAACAGGGTTCCGAAGAATGCATGCCAGATCGTATTGTTATAAAGAATACCTGACTGACCATACATACCGTTTTCTGTAATATTTTCATTTGTTACCCACCACTTGGTTGTGAGATGTGCAAGATTTCCTGTGTAAAGGAAGCTGTAATCTCCCGGGTTTGGAAGGAAGGTCTCCAGGGCAAACAAAAGGATCGGCCAGATACTTGTAAAGAATGTGATCAGAATAAAAATGATTCCGACAACGTATTTGCCTGCTTTTCCGATTGTAAGCTTTGTGAGCTGTCCTGACTTACCGGTAACTGTGGTGTAGTTCTTACGGCTCTTTAAACTGAGCTGGTTCATACCAAGGATAAGGACACCGAATACCATCATGATTATAGCCAGAATACTTGCTTCACCGGTGTACTTACTGTTCATCGAAATGTACTTGGTTGAAAGGGTTGTAAGGTTCAGATAATGTGGAACGGGATAACTTCCCATGGCACTTCCGAATACCAGAAGGATTGTGGAAAGAATTGCCGGCTTGATCATTGGAAGGGTTACCTTGAACATTATCTTCCACTTAGGTGTATCAAGGATTGTTGCTGCTTCCTCAAGGTTTGCATCCATGTTTTTGAAGATGCCACCGATAAGGATGTAGGCAAAGGGCGCGTAGTGAAGGCCCAGAACTACCGCACTCGGGAATACCCCCTGGCACCACCAGTGTGGGAAATATACTCCGAAGATAGCAGCCAGAAGTCCATCTGACGTTCCTGTCACTTTATTTGAATAAAACATATGCTGCCATACAACCGCCAATGTCCACTGGGGCATGATGTATGGAAAAATAAAGATGGAGCTTAGGTACTTTTTAAATTTCATGTCTGTTCTTGTAACCAGAAATGCGAACAGACCGCCAAAAAGAATTGATATAACACAGGTAAGCACAGAAAGGATCACTGTATTCAACAGCGGATTCCAAAGGTTTGTCCTTGCGAGCTTACTTGTAAAAAGATCTGTATAGTTAACGATTGTATATCCGGAAGCCCTTTTGGTCAGATGCTGATCAATGGTTCCTGGATGAATAGCAAAGGTATCTTTTACGATTGCGACAATAGGTGCAACGGTACTGAAGGTAAGAACAATCCCAAACAGCAAAAGTATTATATTCTGAGGTTGGGAAAACCATGTCTTTACCTTATTCTTGAAAATCGCACTTTTGTCTGTTTTTGCGATTGCTTCCATGTTAATCCTCTTTCCTTGAAAATCTTTTATTTAGGGGACTCCGGAAAAATCCGGCGTCCCCTGGTAAGGTTCGCTAAATAATTACTCGCCGGGAGCGAAATGATCAAGCACATCGATCCAGCTTCCAACTGTGAAGGAAACCTCTGAGCAGTATTCAGGATCCTCAAGAACCAGCTCACCGGTTGTTGTCCACCAGTCATATCCACGGTCGTTCTTTGCAGGGAACTCATCTCCGCCGCCCTGTGAATGCTGGAACTTCTCTTCTATCTCAGCTGCTACGTTAGGATTGGATGAGTAGCCACCCATGTCTTTTCCCCAAGCCTCAAAGCCAGCCTCTGTACATGTCATGTAAGCGATGAATGCGCATGCTGTCCAAGGAAGTGGGCTGTTCTTTGTAAGGAAGAGGTAGTGGCAATAGCCATATCCGCCGATTCCTGTGTAGCCATCCTGATATGCTGCTACGTTGATGTTGTTAACTGAAACTGTTGCTGACTCCTCTACAGAACGGAGCTTACTGTAAACAAGAAGTCCTGCCTGGTCCTTAGCTGAAGCATCTACAAGTGTGTTGCAGATAGGGCCGTCATCAGTCTGCTCGTTGTAGCTGTTAACCCAGAGCTTTATCCATGCAAGAGCATAAGCGCCGTTTGCGCCAAGTCCGAGGTCAGAAGCATCTGTCTGCATAGCCTGGATTGTAGACTCGAAGTAAGCCTTCTTTTCATCGTCAAGCTTGTCATAAGCTTCCTTAAGCCATGTAGCGTACTTCTCATCTGTGAGCATCATCAGGAAGTTCTTTCCTACGATCTCTGAATCAACGCCCATGAAAAGAGGATGTGATCCGTCATATACGAAATCCCAGCAGTTTGTAAAATCAGCAGTGCCCTGGTTGTTGTACATGAATACCTTGTTCAAAGTCTGAAGAGGAAGGAATCCTGCGTATGCATCAGCAGTTGTTCCGTTTGCCTCTGCCCACTCCTTGGGAATGAAAGTCTTTAAGATATCAGTATCAACCATCTTGTTCTGGATCTGGTTACCGTCCTGAATAAGAGTCATGGCGAAAGTACCTTCGCTCTTAAGGGAATCAGATGTGAGCTGCTCGAAGATCTTGTTGTTCTTAGGCTGCTGCCACTCGAATTCCATGTTGTAAGAAGAATCGATTGACTGAAGATACTCGATGAATACAGGAAGTGCTGACTTACCACGGCTACTGTTACCAACGCCGTAGAATGTCTTGCCGTTTGACTCTTCGATAGCCTTTTTAGCAAGCTCTTCCATTGTCATGCCTTCAGCTTCTGCGATGATAGCATCAATTCCTGTCAGTTCTGCTGCCGGTTCAGCTGCTGTCTCTGCCGCTGCTGTTGTATCAGCTGCCTGTGTGTCAGTTGAAGTTGTTGCTGTCTGTGTGTCTGTAGTGGTAGATGTTGTAGTTGTTGAAGATCCGGAATTTCCG
>JAILMY010000176.1 GCA_024692165.1 Butyrivibrio sp.
GGACCAAACAAAAAGCCTCTGTTAACGTATCCATAACCGAACTCAAAGCTATATACAATCACTTCATAGAGCCATCCAATGAAGCCAAAAAATATAAATGCCAATGACCAGATTTTCCAATCTCTGGTTAAAGCTTCCTCCATAAATCTCCTCCTTTTCCAGGTTGTGTCTTCGGGAAAATCCCAGCCAATCTCCTATAAGATAAACTATCATGCAGCAAAAAACAGACCATAGCCTGCACAGCTTTTGGTCTGTTTTGCACTTTTTTCACTAGGGTTCATCAGTCAGGGAGCAAAAAAGCAGTCAAAAGAACCGTCCCCGTGACTGAAAAGAACCGTCCCCGTGACTGAAAAGAACCGTCCCCGTGACTGCCCGTGACTGCCCCTTATAACCCCCCATGGGGCTTGTGGCTGTTTTTGAGTGTTGTTACTATAATAGATGTTTTGAAAAAAAGAAAACGGGGGATCAGAAAAATGAAACAACAAAACTTAGTAAAAAATTTGGTTACTACTGCAATGTGTATTGCGCTGTGCGTGGTACTGCCGATGGCATTTCACATGATTCCGAATGCCGGATCAGTGATCAGCCCTATGCATATTCCGGTACTTGTCTGCGGATTGGTGTGCGGATGGCAGTATGGTCTTGTCTGCGGACTTGTCGGACCGCTTCTTTCATCGATTCTTACAGGAATGCCACCAATCGCTATTTTACCTGCAATGATGATTGAGCTGGCTGTTTATGGTATCTGCACAGGTATTATGATAAAACTTGTCAACACAGGAAAGCTTTATGCGGATCTTTATATAAGTCTGATTGTTGCCATGCTTGCAGGCAGGATTATCGGTGGTTTGTCCCGTGCTCTCATTTTTGCAAGAGGTGAGTATTCCATAAAGGCATGGGCTACAAGTTACTTTGTAACAAGCCTTCCCGGAATTATCATTCAGCTTATATTCATTCCCGCAATAGTATTTGCTCTGTATAAAGCGGGATTAGCAACAAAAAGTACAGTGAAAAAGGCTGCATAACATATGGATATTGTCAGTAAAGAACAAGTAATTGAATTTTTTGACGTACGGGCCGAAAAGTGGGATGACTTTGCCAAAAATGATGAATCTGTTACGCATGATATCATCGGGAATCTGGGGCAGCTTGAAGGGAAAAAAGTTCTGGATATTGGCTGCGGAACTGGCTACATGATTCCGTATTATCTGGAAGCCGGCGCAAAAAAAGTGACCGGAGTAGACATTTCAGCTGAAATGTTGGGAAAAGCAGGACAAAAGTTCAAAGATCATTCCAAGGTTGATTTTGTTAACGGAGATGCGGAGCAGCTTAAGTTTGACGAAAAATATGACATATGCGTAATCTATAATGCATTTCCTCATTTTCCGTCTCCGGAAGCTCTTTTACATAATCTGTGGGCGGCTCTGACAGATAATGGGAGTATCTGCATTGCTCATGGAGCCAGCAGAGCGGTTATAGATGGCTGCCACGCTCATGGAGCCTGCCATGTATCGCGGGGTCTTCCTTCAGATCAGGAATTTCACGAGCTGCTTGAAAAAGAATTCGACATTAAGACATTCATCTCGGATGAAAGAATGATAGAACTGATTGGGATAAAAAAGTAATACCAGGAATTTATAACGACTTATTAAAAGAGCAACAAAAAATAGCCATGGAAGACCTTGGCTATTTTTTTGTGACTATATGTGGCACGGCGTTTATCTGCCCATTTTCCTCGACCTGTCCGTTGTTCTCGACAAATACTCTGCACTCATTTCCGTCACCATCTACTCCCTCGAGTATGTATCTGGCAGACAGCATAGTTCCCTTATCCGGTTTTTCGTTAACTCCTTATGTTCAATTATCATCTTCTATCCTGTCCAAGCAGCTTCTTTGCCTTCGTGCACCACTTAAGGTACGCCTCATAGGTATCAATTCCAAACGTCACGGTGAGATAGTAAAAAACATGGTCTTCTTCATCCAGTACTTTTTCCAGATTCTTTTTGTACATATTAAGTACTGCCAGGTTTCGCTTAATATCTTCCTCGAAGACATTGATGTTACTGATCGCGATATTCCTGTCCGTAGCTCCGCCAAAATAGAGCTTTAGCAGAGTTTCGTATCTAAGCTCATTGGAAGCCTGTTCATCTTTAAGCCACGCTTCTAATGCACTGATCCCCTTCTTGGAAATGTGATAAGGGATTCTCTCGCGAGCGCCGGTATTTACGCTCTTTCTTTTGGAAATAAGCCCCTCATTTTCCATTGAAGTCAGCGCAGGGTAAATATTCCCAAAGCTGCCTTTCCAGAAAAAGCCTATCGCTCCATCCAGCCTCTTTTTTATATCATATCCTGTCAGATCTTCATGGTATAAAAGACCTAAAATCACAACATCAATCTTCCTGTCTTTTGCCATATCTTTTCCCCCTGAATTACTTCCAAGTAAACTCATATTTTAGGACTGATCCGGGACACTCATCGATACATGCGCCGCACTGGATACACTCAGTGCATTTAGCGTTACTGCTATTCTTAACCATTTCCGTAACATCAAGTCCCATTGGACAAGCTCTTGTGCACTTCCCGCAAGATATGCATTTTTCCTTATCAGCTTCAACATGAAGCTGTGGCAAATGGAGAAACCGTCCGATACTGCTTCCGATTACCATGAACGGTGCCATCCAGCAGATATAATGACAGGCTGCTCTTTTGCCATGGATAAGTGCCGGCATCAGCAATAACAATATGACACCGTAGTAGATTACATAATTGTATATGCTTGCAATGGAGATTCCATGATCTGTCAGGTAGAAAGGGTTTATTTTAACATCATTCCTCCCCATCACGAATGTAGCGATCACTGCGCATATCCAGATGAACCATATCACATATTTGATTTTATCACGTTTTCCCTGCTTTGCAGGATTATCATTTATCCGAAGTGCACATTCCTGAAGGCCTCCTGCGGGACATAGATATCCACACCAGACTCTGCCAAAAAACATTGAAAAGACAAGCATCGCTACAAACACGATAAAACTGCCGTTTATAACATGCTCCATGGCAGCATTTATGATTATGTACGGCGAAAAATACCACATTGTAATTGGGAAAAGAAGTAACGATATAAGCAGAGTTGTTTTTCTGATTCTTTGTCGCATAACTGTAATCTCCTCTTTTTTTCTTTTGAAAATAATATATATCTATTTGATATATCTGTTTGATATATTAAACTGATTACAGTATTATGTCAACAAAAAAAGGCTCCGATTACCGAAGCCTTTACCAACTTATTGTCACAGGTGTTTTGTTCCAAAGCACTCTGTCAAAAAAGTTCTGTATCCTATTTTCTCGTACCATTTGGGCACTCCGGTATAATAGATAAAAGAAACATCCATCCCCTGAGTTTTAAGGTACCTGGTAGCTCTGGCCACCATTTCCAGCGCTATCCCTTTATCCCTGAATTTTGGAACTGTCCCTACGCATCCGGGCATACCAACTTTGCCGTACTTGTCCGTCAGGTAGTTTTGGCAGTTTGTATCGACCATGCAGAAGCTGGCAATCTCGCCCTGCACCTTTCCGACATATATATTCTCAGGCTTTGTAAAATACTGCGTCCAGCTCTCATCCACCAATGAAACTGCAGCCTTTATGTCTTTCATGTCACCGTCGAACCAACCGTAATCAGCGATATCACTGCCATGAAGCGATAGTTTTTCAAATTCAAAATCGTTAAGGTCCAGTATCATTTCATCGCATCCACCTTCGGATACAAAGCCTCGCTTTTCAAAGAATCTCCAGCTCTCAGAGGGTGCACCAATAAACAATTTTGAAGACACTCCCCCTGTAATAAGCTTATCAAAGCCCCTGTCCTTGGCCTCTTTTTCTATCTGCTCAATTAGCCTGGTGCCAATTCCACGGCCCTGCTTTGAAGGAGTTACACAAAGAAGCCTTATAGCGAAATCTTCAACAATTGCAAAAGCACAGATTTCATCATCCTCTTTGATTTCATAATAAAGGCAGGAGTCCTTGTGCATTAAATCAAAGAAACGTTTTTGTGTCATTTCATATTCCGGAAAACAGGCACTGAATATTTCAAAATACTCTTTTTTCATCGGTATCCCCCTTCAACATAATGAACTATTAATTTTAATGAAACTCTCAACCTTTTCCATGATCATTCCTTTCTGACCGCACTGCTAATAAGCCTTAGCAGCCTGCTCAGTTTTCAATATATTTTGTCATTCCACGGCTTTTAGCAAAGCCAAACCGCTCATAAAAGCCTTCTTTTCCCTCTGCTGCTGTAAGTCCCACACTGGTAAAATTTCCTTCCGGGGTATGTTCCCGTATGTAATTCAATAGTTTATTCACTATGGCAGTTCCGATGCCATGTCCCTGATATTCCGGAAGAACCACTATTTCCTGCAGATACCAGTACATTACTCCATCACCCACAAGGCGCCCCATGCCTACAACTTCATCATTTACAAGGGCTACTACATCATAGATATTATTCTTAAGTGCATTCCTTACCAGCTCTACAGGTCTTTCCCTAAAACCGGTTGCAACTTTAAGCCTGATAAAGTCCTCAGCTTTAAGCT
>JAILMY010000111.1 GCA_024692165.1 Butyrivibrio sp.
TAGATTGTCTTCTAATACATTTAATTAGAAGAATCAGCAATCATTTTTTTTAATTTATTTTTGAATGAGGAGTTTTGTTCGATGATTTCCAGGGATTATACATTAGGAATTGATATTGGTTCTACCACTGTTAAAATCGCACTTTTGGACAGTAAGCACAACATTATCTTTTCTGATTATAAGAGACATTTTGCCAATATTCAGGAGACTTTGGCCGAGCTTTTACAGGAAGCAAGCAAAGTGGTTGAGGGGAACATCACACTTCATCCTGTAATTACAGGTTCCGGCGGACTTACTCTGGCAAAGCATCTTGAGGTTCCATTTGTTCAGGAAGTTATCGCAGTTTCCACTTCCCTCAAGGAGCTGGCACCAAAGACCGACGTGGCTATTGAGCTGGGCGGTGAGGATGCCAAGATCATCTATTTTGAAGGTGGAAATGTTGAACAGAGAATGAATGGTATCTGTGCCGGTGGTACAGGTTCTTTTATTGACCAGATGGCAGCTCTTCTCCAGACAGATGCTTCCGGGCTTAATGAATATGCCAGAAACTATAAATCTCTTTACACCATTGCTGCTCGCTGTGGTGTATTTGCCAAGTCTGATATTCAGCCGCTTATCAACGAAGGCGCTACAAAGGAAGACCTTTCCGCATCAATCTTTCAGGCTGTTGTTAACCAGACTATCTCAGGTCTTGCCTGTGGTAAGCCTATCAGAGGACATGTAGCTTTCCTTGGCGGTCCTCTTCACTTCCTTGACCAGCTTAAGGCTTCATTTATCAGGACTCTTAAACTGGATGAGGAGCATACGATTGAAACTGAGAACTCACATCTTTTTGCTGCAATAGGTTCTGCTTTAAATGCCAGTGAAGAGACATCTTATTCCATGGATGAGATGGTGAATAAGCTCTCCCATAAAATTGTTATGGACGCCGAAGTATCACGCCTTGATCCTCTTTTTAAGAGTGAGATTGAATATAAGGCTTTCAGAAACAGACAGGATCAGTACAAGGTTAAGACCAGAAAGCTTGACGACTATAAGGGAAAGGCATTCCTTGGAATTGACGCCGGTTCTACCACTACAAAGTGTGCCCTTATCAGCGAAGACGGCGATCTTCTTTATTCATTTTATTCAAGCAACAACGGAAGCCCTTTAAGGACAGCAATTTCATCAA
Organism: Butyrivibrio sp.; assembly: GCA_024692165.1. Classification (GTDB taxonomy): domain Bacteria; phylum Bacillota; class Clostridia; order Lachnospirales; family Lachnospiraceae; genus Butyrivibrio. Next base: position 1,172 of record JAILMY010000111.1, read on the forward strand.
TTCAGGAAATTTATAAGCTCATGCCCCAGGGCGTAGAGATTGCAAGAGCCTGCTCTACAGGTTACGGTGAGGCTCTTCTTAAGTCAGCCCTTCTTCTTGATGACGGTGAGGTTGAGACTATTGCACATTATAATGCTGCAGCGTTCTTTGACCCTGAGGTTGACTGTATTCTTGATATTGGTGGTCAGGATATGAAGTGTATTCATATCAAAAACGGATCAGTTGATTCCGTTCAGCTCAACGAGGCCTGCTCATCAGGATGCGGCTCTTTCATTGAAACCTTTGCCAAGTCTCTGGACTACAGCGTTCAGGATTTCGCTAAGGTCGCTCTCTATGCTAAGTCACCGGTTGATCTTGGAACAAGATGTACCGTTTTCATGAATTCAAGAGTTAAGCAGGCTCAGAAGGAAGGCGCTGATGTAGCTGATATCTCATCAGGTCTTGCTTATTCAGTAATTAAAAATGCCCTGTTTAAGGTTATCAAGGTTTCAGATGCCAAGGATCTTGGCGAGCACATCGTTGTACAGGGTGGAACCTTCTACAATGATGCAGTTCTTCGTGCTTTTGAGATCATCTCCGGAGCTGAGGCCATTCGACCGGATATCGCAGGTATCATGGGTGCTTTCGGTGCAGCTCTTATTGCAAGAGACAGATACAACGAAACAGATAACTACAAGACAACAATGCTTTCCATCGAGCAGATTAACAGTCTTGAGTATACAACCAGTATGACAACTTGTCAGGGCTGTACCAACCACTGCAGACTTACTGTAAACAAGTTTACAGGTGGTCGTCAGCATATCTCAGGAAACAGATGTGAAAGAGGTATCGGCAAGGTTAAGAATGCCGATAATATCCCTAACCTCTTCGACTATAAATACAAGAGACTCTTTGGCTATGAGCCACTTTCAGAAGATAAAGCCACAAGAGGAACTGTAGGAATTCCAAGAGTCCTTAATTTCTACGAGAACTATCCTTTCTGGTTTACATTCTTTACCAGGTTAGGATACAGAGTAGTGCTCTCGCCAAGATCAACACATCAGATCTACGAGCTTGGTATTGAATCAATCCCAAGTGAATCCGAGTGCTACCCGGCTAAAATTTCTCACGGTCATGTGGAATGGCTCATTAAGCAGAAGGTTGACTTCATCTTCTACCCAGGACTCTTCTACGAGCGTGAAGAGGTTGATGGCGCTACTAACCATTACAACTGTCCTATCGTTACTTCATATTCGGAGAATATCAAGAACAACGTAGAGGCTATCACTAACGGTGAAGTCAGACTTCGCAATCCATTCATGGCATTTACATCTCTTGAGACAGCTACTTCTTCCTTGGTAAAAGAGTTTTCGGAGATCCCTGCTCAGGAAATCATTGATGCAGCAAGGGAAGGCTGGGATGAAATGGCAAGGGCCAGAGATGATGTCCGCAAGAAGGGTGAAGAAACCCTTAAGTGGATGGAAGAAAATGGCAGACATGGTATTGTTCTTGCCGGTCGTCCATACCATATCGACCCGGAGATCAACCACGGTATTCCTGATATGATCTGCTCCTATGGTGTTGCAGTTCTTACTGAGGACAGCGTATCTCACCTGGGCAATCCTGAGAGACCTCTTATCGTTTCTGACCAGTGGATGTATCATTCAAGACTTTATGCTGCTGCAAGCTTTGTCCGCACAAGAGATGACCTGGATCTGATTCAGCTCAATTCCTTTGGATGCGGTCTTGATGCTGTAACAACAGATCAGGTAAATGATATCCTTTCAGGCTCAGATAAGATTTATACATGCCTTAAGATTGATGAAGTAAATAACCTGGGAAGTGCAAGGATCAGAGTTCGTTCTCTCCTTGCTGCTATACGAGTTCGTAAGCAGAAAAACAAGAAGGCTTCTGTTCACGATTGCTCTAACCACAGAGTTCTTTTCACAGAGGATATGAGAAAGAATTATACTCTCCTCTGCCCTCAGATGTCTCCTATTCACTTTGACATCTTAGAGCCTGCATTTTCAGCCTGTGGATATAACTTTGTAGTTATGCAGAATGATAACAGACATGCCATCGATATGGGACTTAAGTATGTTAACAACGATGCTTGTTACCCATCTCTTTGGGTTGTTGGACAGATTATGGATGAGCTTCTTTCAGGCAAATATGACCTTAACAGAACTGCCGTTATCATGTCTCAGACAGGAGGCGGTTGTCGTGCTACCAACTATGTAGGCTTTATCAGAAGAGCCCTTAAGAAGGCCGGCATGGAACAGATTCCGGTAGTATCACTGAATCTTTCAAAGCTTGAGTCAAATCCCGGCTTCCATCTGAGTTTTGAGATGCTCCAGAGAGCTGCTTATGCTGTTATCTTTGGTGATGTATTTATGAGATGCGTCTATAGAATGCGTCCTTATGAGAAGATTCCGGGAAGTGTCAATGCCTGTCACGAAAAGTGGCTTCCTGTGGTAAAGGATTTTGTAACATCCAAGCATATGAGTCTGTTTAAGTTTAAAAAGCTCTGCAAAGAGATCATTGAGGATTTCGACAGACTTGAGATAACTGATGAAGTAAAGCCAAGAGTTGGTGTTGTAGGAGAAATTCTTGTTAAGTTTGCTCCTGCAGCCAATAATCATCTTGTAGAGCTTCTTGAGGCTGAAGGTGCTGAAGCTGTAGTTCCTGATCTTATTGATTTCATGCTCTACTGCTTCTACAACCAGATCTATAAAGCGGATGAGCTTGGAACTTCCAAAAAGGTTGCCGCTATGATGAGAGGTGCAATCTGGCTTATTGAACAGGTTCGAAGCGGAGCTTCCAAGGCCTTTGAAAGATCAGTTCACTTTGATCCGCCTACAAGCATCTATAAGCTGGTAGAATATGCTAAACCAATCGTTTCTATCGGAAATCAGACCGGTGAGGGCTGGTTCCTTACAGGAGAGATGGTAGAGCTTATCAAGGAAGGTGCTTCTAATATCGTTTGTACACAGCCCTTTGGCTGTCTTCCAAACCACGTAGTTGGTAAGGGCGTAATCAAGCAGATGAGACATATGTATCCCGGATGCAATATCGTAGCTATTGATTATGATCCGGGTGCATCTGAGGTTAACCAGCTCAACAGAATCAAGCTTATGCTTTCAACAGCCCAGAGAAAGGTTGAAGAAGAAAAGAAAGCAATGTAAGTTTTATAAAAAATAAGAGGCAACTCCTTTTAAAGGAGCTGCCTCATTTTGATTTGTTATTCTTATTTGTACTTTGCATTCAGCTTCTCGATTGCATCCTCATGTCTCTGGATTGCAAACTCTGCAGATTTGATCTTAAGCTCTGTATTCATACGCTTTTTGTGAATCTCGTTTCTCTTGGTGTAATAATCGAGGACTTCCTGATCATCTACTTCCAGGAATTTATCTGCAATACAACCAGGTAAAACGAACTTCTTCACTACATCGGCAAATTTAACTTCGATGTATTTTCCGTCCTGTTTTACAACCTGTCCTTCACCAAATTTCTTATGCTCCACTTTCATCTTTAAAGCAGAGTGATCACCAAGACCTTCTTCCTCTTTATCCAAGGTTGCGAGAACTTCTGTAAGCTCACTCTTTTCGACCTTGAGCTCTTCTATCTTCTTTGCGTTCTCCTCAAGCATTTCTTTGGTCTTCTTAGTAGGCTTCTTTTTAAGATCGCTCTTTACTTCCTGATCATCGTTTTCCATAGTAAGGCCCATAGATTTTACTCCTTGTTAAATGTCATGGTGAAATTAACGTCTTAACAATAATATTTTAACTTATTTATAGACAAAAAACAAGTTATAGGGTCAGAGAGAAATCTGCTCTCCTCCCTTAATCTCAACGGCCTTTTTATCAACTTCAAGCCATACACTCATGGCATTTGGATTGTAAGCAAAGTCTCCGTTTACGGAAACCTGAATCCTTTTCGAAGCCTCAAGATAGTCCACTATTTCTATGTTTGTGGCATACCAGATGTCATCTTTTCCGGACATGTCTTTGACGAAATTTTCGATAACATTCCAGTTGTTATCAATCTCAAATTCATAACTGTGCCCCCATAAATAGAACATATAAAGGTACTGAGTTTTATGAAGATTTAAGAATTCGTTTTTAAGATTTTCAAGATTTGGATTCTTGTGAGAACAGGTTGGATTCCATCTGAGAAAATCCGTTGGCATTGCAAAAGAAAGTGTTGATGTAACGGTTCTTGCATGGACTATTCCACAGGCCTTTAGAACATCCACAACCTGATCATCATAGGAACCATTGGGATAAGCAAGTCCCCTTATGGTCTTGCCCATAGCTGCTTCCAGATTTCTTCTGTCCTCCAGTACCTGCTGCACAATCTGCTCCTTAGGGCACCTTGCTATGGTAGGATGAGTTACGGTATGACATGCTACCTCATGTCCTTTATAGAGCTCTTTATACTCAGTGATAGGAATTCTCTCCTCATAATATTCCTTGGCGTAAAAGCGCTCCAAGCCTGTGTTTACATTGAAAGTTCCCTTTATTCCGTATTCGTTTAAAAGAGCTACAAGTCTTCTGTCAGCAACTTTTCCATCGTCATAACTAAGAGTTAATACCTTGTGTTTACCTCCGGGAAAAGCTGTGTAAATATTTTTTGGTTTTCTTTCCATGTTGTCACCCCGATCTATATTACTCATTGACCTTACTTGTCAGTTCCTTATGTGCGCGTTTGATCTTATCCTGATCCAGAATCTGTCCCCATTTATAAGGAGTATTCTGATATACGTAGTAGTTAAGCCAGTTTGTGTAAAGGTTATTGGCATGGCTCCTCCAGAGAAGATCCGGCTTATTTGAAGGATCATCATCCGGATAATAATTCTCCGGAATATGAATGTCGAGACCCTTAGACAGATCTCTCTTATACTCAGCATCCAGTGTAAGTCTGTCGTATTCAGCATGACCCATTACAAATATCTGGCTTCCGGATCTGTTCATGCAAAGGAAAATTCCTGCTATATCTGATTCGGCGAGAACCACCAAATCATCACAGGCATGGATCCTGTCTGTTGGAGTCTGGGTATGTCTTGAATGTGGCATATAAAATACATCATCAAAGCCTCTTACGAGAGGTACTTTTCTGTTCTTTACTCTATGTTCAAAGATACCGAAGAGCTTTTCATCCAAAGGCATTTTGTCGATTCCGTAGTGGTAATAAATTCCTGCCTGAGCTCCCCAGCATATATGGAAGGTGGATGTTACATTTGTCTTGGACCATTCAAAAACCCGGCACAATTCATCCCAGTAATCAACTTCTTCAAAGGCCATCTGCTCCACAGGAGCACCGGTGATGATAAGTCCGTCAAAGGTCTTATCCTTTAACTCCTCAAATGTGTTATAGAATCGGTTCAGATGGTTGGGCGACGTATTGCTTGAGTGGTGAGAGCTCATCTGCATGAAAGATACATCAATCTGAAGAGGTGTATTTGACATGCTACGAAGAAGCTGAAGCTCTGTATCTTCCTTGAGGGGCATAAGGTTAAGAATACAGATTTCAAGAGAACGAATATCCTGATGTAGCGCCCTGTTCTCATCAACTGTAAATATATTTTCCCGTTCTAGTATCTCCCTTGCAGGAAGATCGTTCTGAATTTTAATTGGCATTGTCTTTTACCTTTCAATCATTTTTAGAAACTGCTCTTCATCAATAACTTTGATACCCAGTTCATTTGCTTTTGTAAGTTTACTGCCGGCAGCCTCTCCTGCAAGGACAAGGCTGGTCTTCTTGGAAACGCTTCCTGAGGCCTTTCCGCCATTTTTGACGATCAGCTCCTCAGCTTCCTTTCTGCCAAGTGTAGGCAGAGTTCCTGTAACTACGATAGTCATTCCTGCAAGCTTATCAGAGGCATCCTCATCCTTAGTTGCGGTCATATTAAGGCCCATCTCCTGCATTCGTTTAAGGATTTCCAGATTCTGCTCTTCATGGAAAAATTCATAAAGATCTGAAGCTGTTGTTTCTCCGATATCAGGAATCTGTAAAAAGCCATCCTTTGTGACCTTTGTAAGATCCATGAGATTATCAAAGTGCTTCATTATCTCTCTTGCAGTTGACTTGCCAACATTTCTGATAGCAAGACCTGTAAGAAGTCGTACCGGATCATTTGCCTTGGAGTTTTCAATTTCTCCAAGGAGCTTATCTGTATTTTTCTCTTTTCCAATTATACCCTTTTCAATGAGCTCGTCTCTATGGTCTTTTAAAGAATAGATGTCAGCATAGCTCTTAAGGTAGCCTTCGCCAACAAGAGCATCTACCAGAGTATCTCCAAGTCCCATGATATTCATGGCGTCTCTTCCGGTGAAATAAGCTATTGTTCTTGTAACCTGAGCCGGGCATGTGGGATTGATACATCTGATATCAGCCGTATCCTCTTCTCTGATAAGAGGTGATCCGCATACCGGACAATTGTCAGGAGCTTTATATACTTCAGCCGGTGCTTTTACGCATCCGTTAAGCTTAGGAATGATCTCTCCGCTCTTAAATAGCTTGTAATGGCCGCCAATGCCAATCTGCATCTCATTAATGTAATCCTGGTTGTGAAGCGTGGCTCTTGAAACGCTGGTACCACAAAGTCTCGCAGGCTTTCCAGTCTCTGGATCGTGGAAGCTTCCTGTAAATGTGAGCTTACCTGTTCTGCCAACGTCCACCAGAATCTCATCCATTTCTATTATCTTCTCTTCAGGCGGGTATTTGTATGCTATATGACCACTGGAATATTTGCTGCCTGCAGGGAAATCATCTCTCCAGGCGGTTCTGTCAACCTTTATAACAGCTCCGTCCAGGTCAAAAGAAAGATTTTCACGCATAGCACCTATTTCATCGATGGCTTTTATGACTTCCTCAGCTGTTTGGCAGGATCTGTGTACCACAACAGGAACTCCGGCTTTTTCTAATATATCGAGACCTTCGCAGTGAGAATTTCTTATTTCTTCAGGGCCATCCTGAACATTAAATATAAACATCTTGAGACCGCGGCTTCTTGTAATCTCCGGATCAAGCTGTCGCAAGGTACCTGCAGCGAGATTTCTGGGATTAGCTGCAGTTTTTTTACCAAGCTTTTCCTGCTGATCATTGAATTTCTCAAAGTCCTCATGAGACATATAAACTTCTCCGCGAAGCTCCAGATAATCATAAGGAAGATCGATTACTCTTTTAACATCCGGAATCACCAGAGCATTTGCTGTAACATCCTCGCCGATAAGTCCGTCGCCTCTGGTTTCCGCCAGATCCAGGTGAAGCTTGTTATCATCTTTTTTGCTGTAACGAAGCGTCATTGAAAGACCGTCAATCTTTATCTCTGCAGAGAAAAGAGCCTGCGGATGAAGGGCATGTACTTTGCTTACCCATTCAGTAACTGCTTCCTTAGTAAAAACATCCTCTATTGAGAGCATTGGAACGTTGTGTGTGATCTTAACACCTGCTTCCCTCTTGGCTGTTCCGCCGATTATCTTTGAGGGAGAATCGCTCATAACAAAATCAGGATTGTCCCTTTCAATCTCCTTAAGCCTCTGCATAAGCATATCGTACTCGTAATCTGAGATTTCAGGTTCATCCTGATTGTAATATAGATCCATATGGTGCTTGATTGTCTTTACAAGCTCCTCATATTCTTTTTTGATTTCAGCTTTGTTATCTGCCATATCCCCATCCCCAACTTTATTTATTCAAAAATTCACGAAATCTATAGATTTAGACCTGCAGCTTTATAGAGCTTTGCCATATCAGAATCGGAAAGCTCCACTAATTGGCCGGGCTTAAGATTATAATCTGAAAGTTTTACAGTCATAACCCTGATTCTCTTAAGCTTTATAACCTTAAAGCCAAGAGTCTCGCACATTCGTCTGATCTGACGATTAAGACCCTGAGTAAGTATTATCCTATAGGAGTCCGGTCCGGTTTTTGAAAGCTTGCAGCCTCTTGTAGTCTGATCCAGCTCTTCAAGATATACGCCGTTAGCCATTCTGTTTAGAAAATCACCGCTTATCTTTTTATCTACAGTAACTTCATATTCCTTCTCATGCCTGTTGGCGCCTTTCATCATGGCGTTTATGAGATTGCCGTCATTTGATAGAATAAGAAGACCTTCACTGTCCTTATCAAGTCTTCCTGCATAGGTAACTCTTACCGGATACTTGATCTCACTTGTGACAGTTCTTGCAGCATGTTCATCTTTTTCAGTACATACTACTCCTACAGGCTTGTAATAGGCAAGAACAACCTTTTTCCCCTGGGGCCTTATCTGTTTGCCGTCTATGGTCACATTATCCCCTTCCAGGACCTTAAGTCCCGGTGTTACAAGATTATCGTTAACCTTCACTCTGCCTGCGCTTATTAATTTATCAGCCTCTCTTCTGGAGCAGACTCCACAGGAAGCTATATATTGATTTAATCTCATTTTCTACCCGCTTAAGCTTTTGGTGATGCTTTATAAAAAGAACGGTTCAGAGATCTCTAAACCGTTCAATCATAATTCATATGTGTTAAAGAGCAAAGATTAAACCTCTGCAAGCTTCTTAAGGGCATTTCCTTCAATGAGACAGTTATAGCTCTCCTTGTAGTGTGCAATAACGTTCTTATTGGATGCCTGGAAATGACCAAACTCATAAGCCATTGTGAAAAGAGCTGCAAAAGCCTTAGGATCTTCATTCTTTCTCACAAGATCGAGATAGTACATGCCGTCTGTCTCATTCTTGTAAAGTGAGCTCTCAATCTTAAGGTTTCTTGGAGCCTTGGAGCAGAATGCGATAACTGTTCTGATATCGCTGAATGTAAACACATACTCATGGAACTTAAGTCTGTTCTGATCTCTCTGCTCCTTCTCTTCAGGAGAAAGGGCAACCTTAGCACCGCTTGAGATCATGGCAGCCTTCTTCTTGCCATCTTCTATTGTAGCTCCCTGATTGACAGGAATCTTATCGTCATTATTCTGACTAGTATTAGCGTTTGTAGCCATCCCGTTGTCATCCATAATGTTCTTGACGGAATTGGTAAGCTGCTTGAGGTTCTTCAGATATTCGTTGAGCCTGTTAATACGCTCTTCATCTACTGTCTCGCCAAGATCCTCCAGGACATTCTTGGGAAGCTTGATTCCGGCCTTCTCAGTGAGATTCCTTAAGATCTCCCCAAAGGAAGCGGAAGCATTCTCTGATAATGTAAGTGAAATAGAATGATCAGGGAGTACCGTAATCTGCATTGGCATAAAGGAACCTGTAGGCTTGTAATCAACCTCTTCCTCGGCCTTTCTCATAACATCATGCAGAAAATCCATGGCCTCTTTCTTCTTCTCAAAGAGATCCTCGAGCTTGATGCCCTGTTCATCCATATCATCTTCTGTAATGATACATGTTACTGTATCCTTGTTAATCCTCTTAAACTCCATTAAATACTACTTTCCTTTTCTTTAAAAAAGCATCCCGATAATAAGTCAAAACATATTTTACAACATTTAACAGATTCTTGGAAGACCTTCTCCATACATTAAACCAATTATCCGTCTGCCCCCGATTTTTGTGCAAAGTACCACATTATTATTATCGGCAGCATCTTCCTTTTTGCTTACTGTACCAATAATTTCAGCATCACTGCCGTATTTGGAGCCTTGAATAGCTAAAAGAGCCTTCGCTGCGTCATCTTTATGAACTGAAAGCACCATTTTGCCTTCATTGCCCATGTACATGGGATCAAGGCCCAAAATCCCGCAGAAATCCTTAACTGCAGCAGATACAGGAATTCTTTCCTCCTCCAGCTCTATGGTGCACTTGGATGCAGCTGCAAACTCATTGAGAACAGTGCCAAGACCGCCTCTTGTAACGTCTCTCATGGCGTGAACTCTGATGCCGCTGCCAATTAGTTTTTCTACCATTTCACGAAGAGGTGCATTGTCAGACTTTATATTGGATTCAATTCCCATTCTGGTGCCCAGAATGGCAGCGTGGTGATCTCCGAGATTTCCGGAAATAATAATAGCATCCTCATCCTGAAGCTTGTAAGGGCCCGGAACATCCAGGTTCTCATCGATAAAACCTACACCTGAAGTATTAATAATAAGTCCAGGCTCGCCGCCTTTATTTTCTATAACTTTTGTATCACCGGTAATTATCTTAACTCCTGCTTCACCGGCGGTTTCTGCCATTGAAGCAATTACCCTGTCCAGAACATCTATATCAAGGCCTTCTTCAAGAATACAACCACAGGTAAGGTACATAGGTCTTGCGCCGCTCATCAAAAGGTCATTGACTGTTCCGCAGATAGAGAGTCTTCCGATATCTCCGCCGGGGAAAATAATCGGTGTAACCACGAAGCTGTCGGTTGTCACAGCAATTCTCCCGTTTCCGGGAACTACTGCTGAATCCTCCAGCTTATCTAAAAATTCGTTTTTAAAGTGCTTCGCAAATACTTCTGAAATAAGCTTTGAAGTAGATTCTCCGCCGCTTCCGTGTGCCATCGTAATCTTCATTTTAAATATTTCCTCAAATCTATAGTCAGATCATGTAATCTGAATGCGATCTATTGTTTAGCGTCTTCCGGAGACGAAGTAGTTGTAACAGCTTCCTTCTGTAGAAACCATACAAGCCCCATGAGCATTGTCAGGGGTGCAGGTTTTGCCAAATAACGGACATTCATAGGGCTTAACCTTACCAACAAGAACACTGGCACAGGAGCATCCCTTTGGCATGTGATCCTCATCAAGGCCAATACTACCTGCATCATAATCACGGAACTTCTCTTTAAGTATCATTCCGGAGCCTTCAATCTTGCCCATTCCACGCCATGAAGCATCTGAGGGTTCAAAATATTTCTCCACCAGCTCTTTTGCCTTGGTATTACCATCTTCCGTTACGACGCTTCTGTAAAGGTTTCTGATACCTTTTTTACCCTTCATTGAAACCAGGGCGTATATAGTCATGATGAGCTGCTCTCCTTCAAAACCGGATACTACGAAGGGAATATTAAGCTCATCTGAAAGTTCTTTAAAAATATTGCTGCCTGTGACAGCAGCCACATGGCCCGGAGCGATAAATCCATCAACTCCGCCTTCGTTATTTACAACCCATCTGATTACCTGTGGCATTGTCTTAAGGGATGTAAGGAGCTTTAAATTATGAATGTCTCTTTTTATTGCCTCTTCCAAAACCATTGCATATACAGGAGTTGTGGTCTCAAATCCGATGGCTGCAAAAACAAAGGTTTTATCAGGACTTTCTTTTGCCAGATTAATGGTTTCCATTGGGGAATAAACCATTTTCACATGGGCACCGTCAGCTTTGGCGTCCGCGAGGGATTTCTCAGTTCCTTTTACACGGATCAGGTCGCCAAAAGTAAGAACACAGGTATTTTCCTGCATAGATAGCTCAACAAGTCTGTCGATTACAGCAGTTACGGTTACGCAAACAGGGCAACCGGGACCTGATATAAGCTTTATCTTTGGAGAAAGCATGGAGGGAATGCCGTTTTCGGAAATGGCTGCAGTATGAGTTCCGCAAACCTCCATTATGCGGACTTCCTCTCCGTCATATTCTTTTAGAGCTTTGATTATCTGTTTCAGATCGTAGTTTGCCATATCAGATTTTCAGATCCTCTATTTCCCTGAATAATTCTTCCATTTCATCGGCCATCTGAGTATCCATGGTCTGGATGATAAGTCCGGCGTGAACCAAAACTTTATCACCTACCTTAACATCCACAAGGCCTGCCTCGGCGTTTACCACGTTACCATTAAAATCTACTCTTGCCTTGGTTCCGTCAAGTTCAATTATTGTTCCCGGTATTGCTACGCACATAAAATTCCTTTCAAAATCAGTAAATCATCAAAATCGCGCCTTTTTTAATTTTTCTAATTCAGTGAGGCGCTTTTCATTAACGCAAAATATGCCTGTCCCAGGGAAATACCTGCATCCCCTGTGGGCACTAACTCATTAGTATATACTTTAAAGCCGTTTTTTGAAAGCTTATCTATGGTCTTGCCAAGAAGAAGTCTGTTATTGAAAACGCCACCGGAAAGTGCCACATTCTCTTCATTTGTCTCCTGCCTTATCAAATCACATACTTTGCATATGCAATCTGCAAGCGCTAAGTGGAAGGATGCTGCTATTGCCCCTTCGCTATATTCTCCTAAGGTTTTTAAAGTCTCTATATCATTAAACAGCTTTATCTGATTTATTATATATTGACCGTTGCAAAAGTCTATATCAATATGGAGCTTCGGTAAAATATCTTCATTATCTGTTCCTGTAAGATACTCCCATGCCTTTGCCTCAAGAAGAGTTGCACACTCACCTTCAAAGGAGTTTTCATGCTTTATATCAAGAAGGGATGCTACGGCGTCATAGAGCCTGCCGACACTTGAAGTCTCAAAGGTTCCGATATTGTTATCAAGAGCCGCCTTCACAAGGGCCGGTGCCTGACCTTTCAAAGCATATTCATAACATTCTCTTACCTGCTTTGCATTCTTTGGTGCATTATCTCCGCCGCAAAGCTTTACATACTGCAAATGTCCCTTCCTTTCAAAAGAACTATCGCTGCAATATAATATTTCTCCGCCCCATATTTTACCATCGGTTCCATAGCCTGTGCCATCAAATGCCACTCCAATACACTTTTTGAGTGAATTTTCTGCCATTACTGAAAGAATATGGGCATGATGATGTTGAACCTGTAAAAGTGGCAAATTTTGCCTTTTCGACATATCTGTTGCAACAGTGGTCGACTGATATAAGGGATGCAAATCGCATACCAGAATATCAGGCTTAAAAGAATACATTTCAGAAAATGCATTTATAAGTTTCTTCTCGTTCTGAAGCGTATCAAAGTCCATCAGATCACCTATATAAGGTGATGGAATGATCCTGTCTTTTTTGCCAAAAGCGAAGGTGTTCTTTAAATCGCCTCCAAAAGCAAGGACAGAGGCAGCCTTTGATGAGCCATCGGACATAGAATCAATCAGTACCGGGAGCGGAGCATATCCTCTGGAACGGCGGATGAATCCTACTCTATATTTTTTATCCGCGGAAGATTCTGATTTGGTTATCGCCAGCACAGAGTCATCCTGAGGAATGTTGATCTTTCTATTATGCCACAACATGCCGATCGCCTTATCCGGTAAAAGAAATTTCTCCTTGAATTCCTCGTCGCCTGTTATGATAGGTTCATCTGAAATATTGGCACTGGTTACTATTAATGGGCCAACTGCATCAGTTAAAAGTCTGTGTATTCCGCTTGAAGGAAGAAATGCACCGATATAGCGACTATCCTTGCATACCTCATAGTCAAAGTCCTTTTTCTTTTCCAAAAGAACTATTGGCCTTGCC
>JAILMY010000216.1 GCA_024692165.1 Butyrivibrio sp.
GCCCTTCTTGAGTTTAGTCTTTCCTCCAATGAGAGTGTTGAGCTCTCTGTAGCCTGCAGCCTCGATATCATTTACGATTGTATCGATTGCTTCTCTCTCAGTCTTGGAATTGTCAAGGAAGTTCTTGTAATCCTCTCCAAACTTATCTACAGCCTTAAGCTGAGTAGCATTGTAGGTTGTCCATACGTTCTTTCTATTCATAGATAAAAACTCCTTTCATCATAATGTACTTTTTCACAGTTAATTCTAGATTTCATAATCCCAAAATCTTTTAACCGGTGTGGCTTTTGCCCACATACAGTTTTATCATAACACACTTCTTTTTACTAGTGCATTATAAGAATCTGTTAAATAATAATATATGAATTGATCTGATCCATGATATAACAATCCTTATATCTTTATAACTATTTATTTTTATATTATATATCTATCACGCAATTATATTTTATGCAATATACATTATCAAAAATATGAAAATCCTTAACTTTTTATTGTTATAATTTCTCCATCAGCAGGGTCTATGAGATGGACATAAATGTGCAATTCTCGGACGAGGAGATAATTCATAAGATACAAATAAAAGAACAAGCTGGCTTCTCTGAACTACGTGAAAGTCAGCTTATTCTTTTTTATTTGTATCTTAATGAATTACGACGTAGCCGAAAACCAGCATTTAAGTCCACTCATAGCCCGGCTGATAGGTCATATAAAACATACGTCAGGATCTGATCTCGATGCCCATTGTGAAGGAAAGCTTTCTAAGCATCTTGTCTACATAGCCGTTTATGGCATCATCAGTAAGCTCCTCATCCTTTGGAGTGAAGGTTATGGTGAATGCCATACTCTTCTTGGTTGGAGGAATAGGAAGTCCCTCGTATACGTCAAAGAGCTTAACATCTGTCACATACTTGCAGGAGCCATAGATTGCATCCTCGACCTCTCCACAGGTAATGGTCTTGTCCATGATAAGGGCAAGGTCACGTTTAACAACAGGGAACTTTGGAAGTGGCTCGTAGTTAGGTGTCTTGCCATACCACTTTTCAAGTACAGAGAGATCAATTTCGCAAATATATGCTGGAACTCTCATGTCTGTATCATCCTGAATCTCGTAGGTGATCTGTCCGAGATATCCGATTTCTTCTCCATCGCAGGTAATCTTAGCTGCTCTGTAAGGATGTAAGAAAGGCTTTGTTACAGGCTCATACTTAAAGCTTAAGTGAAGAGCTGAAGCAACGTTCTCAGAGAGGCCCTTCAATGTGAAAATGTCCTCACCATCACCGAAAATACCGATGCAGAGAGTAGCCTTTTCTTCAGGATACTCTGTAAGAGGAAGTGACTTTGGAACAAACTTGTTTGCAAGCTCGAATAGTCTTCCTTCCAATCTGCCCTTCTTCTGGTTCCTTGCAATTGCATGGATCATCTGAGCGGCCAGAGTAGATCTCATAACAGAAAGCTCTTCATTTATAGGATTGAGAATTCTGATAACATTTCTCTCTGCTGCATCCTCAGCAAATCTCATAAGATCAAGATCGTTTGGTGAGAAGAATGAGTAATGCATACACTCGAAGGCACCCTGTGCGCAAAGTGCTCTCTTAATCCTGAGCTCGGTCTTCTGCTTTACGTTTCTGCCTCCCATTGTAACGCCGGCATTTGTAAGGAATGTAGGCTTAACATGTTCATAACCGTACATACGAATAAGCTCTTCGGAAATATCAGGATAATCCTCCATATCCTCACGATAAGCAGGAATCTTGATTGTGAGCTCATCACCATTTATAACAGGCTCAAAATTGAGGTTTGTAAGGATTCTCTTTATCTCATTCTCAGGAATCTCAATACCAAGAACACCATTAACCTTCTTGATAGAAGCCTTCATTTCTTTCTTCTCAAGACTGTTGCCGGTATTGACATCCACATGAGTCTTGGAAACCTTACCAGCGCCTAGCTGCTCAATAAGGTGAAGTGCTCTCTTCATTGCGATGACTGTTGTGTACTCGTAAACGCCCTTTGAGAAAGCAGCTGATGAGTCAGATGACTGACCAAGCGCTCTTGAGCTCTTACGGATGTTGTCACGCATAAACTTGGCAGCTTCGAAGGTAACTGTAGTTGTAGTATCACGGATTTCGGAATTAAGACCGCCCATGATACCTGCAAGAGCTACAGGCTTCTTGCCATCACAGATTACAAGGTTATCTGTAGTAAGTTCAAACTCATTCTCATCGAGAGTAACGATTTTCTCACCCTCTTTTGCACGTCTTACAACAATCCTGTTGTCCTCAAGGAACTGTCCGTCGAAAGCATGCATTGGCTGACCAAGCTCTCTCATAATATAGTTTGTAATATCAACGATATTATTGATGGAGTTATTGCCCACCATGGCAAGTCTTCTCTTCATCCAGAGAGGGCTCTCAGAAAGCTTAACATCATATACATAGTGACCGATGTATCTTGGGCAAAGATCAGGATCTTCAACAGTTACGCTAAATCCCTCATTCTCCACCTCAGTCTCTGTGTAGCTAAGATCAATCTCTTTTAATGGCTTATCAAGAGCAGCAGCAACCTCTCTTGCAAGGCCGTAAATACTCTGGCAGTCAGGTCTGTTTGCTGTGATTGAAACATCAAAGATCCAATCATCAAGACCAAGCAGAGGCTTTACATCAATACCAACCTCTGTATCCTCAGGGAAAACAAGAAGTCCGTTATAGCCTGCGCCGGGATACATATCCTCTGATACTCCAAGCTCAACGCCAGAGCAGAGCATACCCTCTGAATCATAGCCGCGAAGCTTGCCCTTCTTGATGGTCGCAACACCGATAACTGTTACATGATCTCTCTCAGTCTCAATAACTGTAGCGCCTACAAGAGCAAGAGGATACTTACCACCGGCCTTTACGTTATCTGCACCGCAGCACACCTGGAAAGTTCCGTGCTTACCCGCATTAACTGTGCATACATGAAGATGTGTGTCAGGAATAGGCTCGCAGGTAAGAACCTCACCTACAACTACGTTAGTGATGTCTTTGCCAACTTCCCAGCACTCCTCAACCTCAAATCCACAGTCAAAGAGCTTTTTCTCCAGTTTCTTGGGTTCCATATCTATATCAACAAAATCTTTAAGCCAACTTAAAGGTACTAACATTTTTATCTTCCTCCCGATTTATTCGTAGTGATCGATCTGTCCCAGCACATCAAGATCTGACTCATACA
>JAILMY010000241.1 GCA_024692165.1 Butyrivibrio sp.
GGATGGTTCAAATGCTCGTGAGCAGGCTATCTTTGATGCACTTCTTGAGACAATGCTTGATGGCGACAGAGTACAGACACTTTGGACATATGGTGCAGAGGATGTTCACTGGTCAACAAAGGCTGAGTCATTCTCAACAAACGCTGATGATCCTGAGAAGAAGAAGGATTATGAGTATGCAGATGGTGAGTTCCACCTTAAGCAGGCTCCTAACGATCCTAACTCAGTATGGAAGAAGAATCACCTTGATCCAGTACTTGTAATTGCTCCTCTTACAAACGGTTTCGTTGATAACGACGAGCTTGTACAGGCTGGTAACAAGTTCTTCACTGAGAACTGTGTAGATGCTCCTGCAGCAGCTTCTTGCCCAACTCTTACAGAGAACGAGGCAGCATTCGTAGAGCTTAAGACAACTCTTATGAATCAGGCTGTAACAGGTGAGATCACACCTGAAGAGGCTGTTGAGCAATATAAGGCTGAGCTTGGTGATCTTTCAGATCAGATCGTTGAAGAGCTCAACTCACAGCAGTAATTTTGTAAACCTATAATTTGACTATTGTCCCACCCCTGAGGGGTAAGAAAATTCTTCTATGGGGTGGGATTTTTTTGACAAAATTTAGATTCTATTTGGTATAATAAAGTAGAATCGTGAACGTTATTTTGAAAGGAAGAGGATGCTATGAGTAAGAAACAAAATGTTGCTACTACATCCACTGGCGCTCCTATCAACAAGAAACCTCTTGGCACACGTATTAAGAATAACTTTGGATACTACCTTATGTTCTTACCGGTACTTGTCTTTGTTATCATTATCTACTACTGGCCAATGCTTGGTGTGCGCTACGCGTTCTATGAGTACAAGCTTAGGAACATTACATGGGTAGGACTTAAGAACTTCCAAACCATGTTTGCAAAGAAGGAGTTCTGGACTGCATTTAGTAACACATTACAGATTTCTATCACTAAACTTTTAATTACAACCTTTGCATCTGTTTTGGTTTCTGTTTTTCTTAATGAGATGCACAATCTTTTTGCCAAGAAATCTTTACAGACAATCATCTATTTACCCCACTTTATGTCATGGGCAGTTGTAGCAGCTATATTCCAGTTGTTCCTGTCTAAATCATCTACAGGTTTTGTAAATGAAACACTTAAATCCTGGGGAATTCTTAGTCAGAGTATTGACTTTTTGCACACAAAGACAATGTGGAGACCTATTTTCTACCTGATCAACATCTGGAAGGAGACAGGTTGGGGAACAGTTATCTTCCTTGCCACACTTTCCGGTATCAACCCGGAGCTTTATGAAGCAGCAGATATCGATGGCGCTTCAAGACTTCAGAAAATCTGGTATGTTACAGTACCGGCACTTATGAATACGGTAATTATAGTACTGATCCTTAACCTTGCTAAGGTTCTTAACCTTTTCGAATCAGTATTTGTATTATATAACAACCGTGTATTTGATGTTTCCGATGTTATTTCAACATATATCTATCGTCAGACATTCCTTACTGCGATACCGGACTATGGTTATACCACTGCCGTGGGTCTGTTCAAGTCCCTGGTTGGTTGCGCTCTGGTTCTTATCTGTAATTACGCTAGTAAGAGAATTCGTGGACGCGGAATTATTTAAGGAGGGAACATTATGGCACAGGCTAAAATGGCTCAGGTACAGCTTCAAGGTAAGAAGTCAAAAGTACATGTATTTGACGTCGTTAACTATATTGTATTCGTTATTGTAGCTTTAATTGTTCTTATTCCAATCTGGAAGGTACTTGTAGATTCCTTCAATGCAGTCGGAGTTTATCAGTTCAGATTCTGGCCTGAGGACTTTACCTTTAACGGATACCTTACAATTTTTACAACAGTAAGATTATACAGACCATTCCTTAATTCAGTTATTACAACTCTTTTGGGAACACTGCTTGGTCTCGTTCTTTCAACACTTGGTGGTTATGTACTTACACAGGAAGACATGCCGGGAAGAAACGCACTTTCATTTTTCCTCCTTTTCACTATGATCTTCAGTGGTGGTATGATTCCTGAATACCTTGTTATGAAGCAGCTCCATCTTGTAGATACAATCTGGATCCTTGTTATCAAACACGGTATGAACGTTTATAACCTGGTACTTATGAAGAACTTCTTTGAGGGAATTCCTGGCTCATTATTTGAGGCAGCAAAGATTGACGGTTGCAGCCCTATGGGAATCTTCTTCAAGATCGTGCTTCCTCTTTCAAAGGCAGCTCTTGCATCAATCGGACTTATGTATGCAGTTACCGTTTGGAACGATTACAGCACAGTACAGATCTACATCACAAATCCTGATCACGTAAACTTCCAGTACAAGCTGAGAGTTATGATCATGGATGGTGATACACCTACAACAGCTTATAAAGTATCTCAGAACACTCTTTACTATGCAGCTATTGTTTGTGCGATCCTTCCTTTCATGATCGCTTATCCTTTCCTGCAGAAATACTTCGTTCAGGGTGTTAACGTAGGAGCTGTTAAGGAGTAATATATTATTATAAATACTAAAGCCTGGGACAACTTCCTTTTGCGCTGCTTTTGCAGCTGTTGTCCCGGGTTTTATTTATTTCTATGGAATTAAAAAATTGTATTAAAAGGGGGGATTCTTTTGAGACATATATTTTGGGCAGGGGATTCAACAGCTGCATGCAACAAGTTTGCTACATATCCTCAGACCGGAATTGCACAGGCCTTTGACAGATACTGTGCCGAAGATGTGGTTATCTATAACCATGCAGTAAATGGCAGAAGTACTAAGAGTTTTATCGACGAGAGCAGACTCGCTACGATTTATGATGAGATTACAGAAGGGGACTATCTTTTTATTCAGTTTGGTCACAATGATGAGAAAGAAAATGATCCCACCAGATACACAGATCCCCATGGTGAATTCATTGTTAATCTGGGAAAGTTTGTAAATGTGGCCAGAAATAAAAAGGCTCTGCCTGTATTTATAACATCTGTAGAAAGAAGGCTTTTTGACGAGAACGGTAAACTTAAGCCGTCAGCTCATACAGAGTATGTTCTTGGGATGAAAGAAGCAGCAGAGAAATTTGATGTTCCTGTGGTGGATCTTTTTACCATGAGCCGACAGTTCCTTGAAAGAATCGGAGATGAGGCTTCCAAAAAGTATTATATGAATCTGGCTCCGGGAGAAGCTTTGTGGGCACCGGAAGGTAAGACAGACAATTCTCATCTTAAGTATGAGGGAGCGATGCTATACTGCGGAATGATCGCTAAGGGATTATCTGAGCTTGGAGAACCATATTCAACGCTCATAGCAGATGGCTCATATATTGATTTTTCAAAGGATATCGAACTAAATGGCTAAATATCAAAATCCAATTATTTTTGCTGATTACTCCGATCCTGATGTGATCAGAGTCGGAGATACATATTATCTGACGGCTTCCAGCTTTAACTATACGCCTGGGCTGCCAATACTGACTTCAAAAGATCTTGTAAACTGGAGTCTTGTTAACTATGCCCTGAAAAATATAAAGGAAGATCGCTTCAGAATCCCGAGGCATTCTGAGGGGGTCTGGGCACCATCCATTAGATTTCATGAGGACATGTTCTATATCTATTATGGAATGCCGGATGAAGGCTACTTTGTTGTAAAAACAAAGGATCCCCTTGGAGAGTGGGATGAACCCATATGTATACTTGAGGGAAAGGGGCTCATTGATCCCTGCCCCTTTTGGGATGAGGATGGAAAAGCCTACGTTATTCATGGCTACGCAAAGAGCAGAATAGGTTTTAAGAGCATTCTTGGCATTTTCGAAATGAGTAGTGATGGACTAGGGGCTATTTCAGAGGACCACTTTATTTTTAATGGCAACGATCCTAAGCACCCGGCATTCACTATTGAAGGACCTAAGGTTTACAAAAGGGATGGCTATTATTATATCTGGGCTCCTGCAGGTGGTGTTAAGGACGGCTATCAGGTTGTCTTAAGATCTAGAGATATTCACGGTCCCTATGAGATAAAAGAGGTTATGCACACAGGAAATACTGTAATTAACGGTCCTCATCAGGGAGGTCTCGTGGATACGGTAAATGGAGATGAATGGTTTATCCATTTCCAGGATAGAGGCCTCTATGGCAGAATCTGCCATCTTCAGCCTGTCTGTTGGAAAAATGGATGGCCTATTGTTGGTGTTAACCCGGACGAAAATGACTGCGGTGAACCGGTATTTGAATATGAGAAGCCAAAGGTTTATGGTGAGCAAATGTTTGGATATGAGAAAAACTTTGCTTCCGATATTAATTTGACATCACATAAACTTGAGTCTTCCGATGATTTTGAAAATGGAAGATTTGGTCTCCAATGGCAGTGGCTGGGTAATCACGATGAATCTTTTTTTAGTACTGCGGATGATAATAAAGATACAAATGCAAATAGTAGTGGTGCGTCCAATGGTAACAGGAAAGGACTTCGTATGTTTGCATTGAACCCTTCCGGGGATGAGAATCCAATCATCTGGCGAAGTGCAAATGTGCTCACTCAGAAGATTATTTATCCTGTATTTGAAACTGAAATACGGATGGATGCGTCAGGACTTACGACGGGAAACAGGGCAGGAATCTGCATGATGGGCGGACAGTACATTACGGCATATGTCGAAAAGGCCTCAGATGGCACGTATCGACTGAAAGTGGCAGAATCCCGGGGAAGTGATTTAGATAAAAAGGAAGATGTCGTTTCAGAACTGGACGGCATTAAAAATGTACGTGATATCAAATGGAAAATGGTATTTAGCCTTGATGAGGACAATGATAATAATCTTGAGAAAATAAGTAGTTCAAAAGACCTGTACTTCCAGAATGTTCATAGTCCGCTTGGGGGTAGAAATCCAAGTTTAAAGATTTTCATATCCTTTGATGGCGATGAAGAAAAGAACAAGGAATGGCATGATCTTAAGGTTAATTACACGCCTTCAGACCATACATGGGTCGGAGCCAAGCTTGGAATCTATGCAATCAGTAAACAAAAAGATACAGATGATCATGGTTACGCTGACTTTCATTATGTGAAAACCACTGAACTGTAAATTAGATACTACGAAAAGTAGCAGAAGATAAAAAGAATCTGACGCTTGCTACATTAAAATGTGGGGGAGAGGATATGGATGTTGGAAAGGTTTCGATATATGAAGCAGCCTTAAAGGGAGATTTTGAGCTAGCAAAATGGATTGTTGAGTATTCCAGGGCGAGTTTAAATGAATTCGCAGATGGACACAGGACAGCGCTGCATTTTTCTGCCATGTCAGGACATTTTGAGATGTTTGAATATCTTACAGAAAGATGCGGCCTCGATCCACTTCAGGGCGATGAAAATCTTGTTACGCCCTGGGATATTGTTCGTAAGGCTATAGATTCTGCAGGCTCTGAGCAAGGAATCGATGATTTGCCGAAGGATATCGTGGGGTATAAGAAAATTGACAAATACCTTGAGGATAGATACGGTCATTCTTACGAATCTTTTTACAGGAATCCCATAAGGCCGGGCTTTTTCCCTGACCCTTCTATCTGCAGGGTTGGGGATGATTACTACATGGTAAATTCATCCTTTATCTTTTTTCCCTGTATTCCAATTTCACATTCAAGAGATCTTATCCACTGGGAGATAATAGGCCATGCTATTACAAATCCGGAGTGGGCAGGGCTTGATGAATTAGAAGGCGGCAGAGGCTATTGGGCACCGGATATTTCCTACTATGAGGGTAAATTCTATATTGCAGCCACATACAGATTAAATGATACAGGTCCTGTTTACAGAAGACAGGTGGTTATGTGTTCTGACAAGCCTGAGGGACCATATTCGAAACCGGTTTTCATTGATGAAGATGGTATTGATCCCAGTATATTCAATGATGATGACGGCAGAAGATATATGCTTTTAAATCGCGGCGCCAGAATATTTGAACTTGATAAGACGGGAACAAAAAAGATATCTGATGCAAAGCTTCTTTACTATGGCAGTAACAAAAGAGCTCCTGAAGGCCCGCATATTTACAAGAAGGATGGATATTATTATCTTATCCAGGCAGAAGGTGGTACAGGACTTGGACACAGAGTGACTGTGGCAAGAAGTAAAAGCCTTATGGGGGTTTATGAGCCATGTCCCTACAATCCGATAATGCGGCAGGAAGATGAAGGTGCTGCTATACAAAGATGTGGTCATGGAGATATGGTGGAAACAGCTGATGGAAGATGGTTCATGGTATACCTTTGCGGAAGACCAATCAAAATGAGGCTGGGTGATGATGGCCATGAAACGAAAGATGCCGTTTATACCATTTTGGGAAGAGAAACAGCTTTAGATCCGGTAACATGGACACCTGATGGATGGCCTATCATAAATGGACTTAAAGGTCCTTCCTGTATGCAGATAAAGCCCTTTGCAAAAAGGGAAAATAAAAGTAAAACTAATTCGCCAGCCCCAAATATGCAATTGTCCCCTTGCGGACTTCCTTTGGATTACATGACACCTCGTCCTTTTGCAAGAGATGCAATAATTTACGGAGAAGATAAAAAAGGCAGATTTTTTGAAATTAAAGGAAGCGAAGATGCGCTTTCTTCGGTGGATGCCAGAAACATCCTTTTAAGACGCCAGACATCTTTTTTGAACTCTTATTCAGCTGTTTTGGAGATACCTGAGCTTGAAGAAGGGCAAAGCGCCGGAATTACCGGGTATTATGATGAAAATACCCATCTGCTTTTTGGACTAAAGAATAAAGACGGAAAACTGAATATCTATGTAAAAGAGCATATTGGAGAAGAGAACCGGGAAATTGAAGAAGTTCTCACTCTTACAGACGACAATCGTTATGTGAAATTTACGATGGACAATAGTTATTTTAAAAGAAAGTTTTATTATGCTGTACTTGATGATGTCGAATCGCATACTCATAAAAATACATTTTTTGCAGAGCTGAAAAACGTATATTATTTATGCGATGAAGGTCTGTCAAAAGGAAAAAGATTTACCGGAGCACTTCTTGGAATGTATTGCTATGCAGGAGATAAGAATAAGCTTAGCGTAAAGTTCTATAATTACGAATATAAAGAAACTAGATAATATACTTTTTGATTATCAATTTATCAATAAATTATTATTAAAAAAGCATAAAAATGCACACAAATATGCGAATTAGCGTTAAAATTAGTCTATGTAATATTGTCCCTAATTTTCAAAAAAGAGGAGATTAGAAATGGCTAATAAAAACACTGATTCCGAAAGAATTCCGTTGATTAAAACCGTGTCGGGAATGAGCGCATTGTCATACTTTGCACTGCTTGTTTTGTTTGTAATATCTATCATGATCGTGACAACACAGATGATGAATATCACCAATACTTCGATTGCTACATCTCAGACCGTGGAGGGTGTTATGAACGATATGCGTGTATTTGAGGTAGATATGCGTATACTTGATAACGACGGATTTGCGTTAGCATCCATGTATGAGACTATCAAAGGGCTTGGACAGATAGAGACAAAGGTTCCTGAGATGGAAAACTGCCTTGCTGAAATGGATGAGGCTGCAGCCGGAATAGTTTCTACATTTAATAGTATCGATGCAAGTAGTGAAGCCCTTGAGGCAGTTAAGATACTGGAAGAAAACTATGCCGGATACAGAGAAGGCTACAAGAATGTTATAGCCGCAGCACCTGTTGGTGATATGGATGCCATTATCGGCGTTGTTTACGGACCGCAGATGACTCAGCTTGGAACTTTAAAGGAACAGCTTGCTATATTGAATGAGGAAGTTGCAAAGGTAGAAGTACAATCCCATGAAAGCGTGAGAGCACGTGCTAATCAGGCCATAACTATTGTTAATATCATGATGGCTGTTTATATTCTTGCTATTATTGCTTTCCTGTTCCTTAATTATCAGGTGATAGGACGTAAGGTAAAGCTTATTGCTGGAGAAATCAACGATATTATCACTAACATTCAGAACCGCAAGGGCGATCTTACAGTAAGAGTACAGACAGAGACATCATCTGAGCTGGTTCTTATTAAGAACGGTTTCAACCACTTTATTGAGACTCTTCAGGGAATACTGAAGAATGTCAAGGATGGAACAGAGACTCTTACTGAGTCTTCAGAGAATATGACAAACCAGATCCAACTTGCCAGCGACAACATTACTAATACATCAGCGGCTCTCCAGGAGCTCTCTGCAAGTATGCAGAATGTTTCAGAGACAGCTGAAGTTATGAATGTCAAGCTTGATGATGTTAAGGCAGCTACTGACAATATCAGTGGCGGCGTTGAGGATGGTACAGCTAAGGCTGAAGAGATCAGAGCTGAGGCTATTGAGATCAAGAATGACGCTCAGAACAAGAAGGATAATACAGGAGCGAAGATGGAAGAACTGTCAGGAGTTCTGGAGCAATCAGTTAAGGATAGTGAGAAGGTTGCACAGATCAACGAGCTCACAAAGGTTATTCTTGATATCGCATCCCAGACAAACCTGCTTGCCCTCAATGCTTCAATCGAGGCAGCAAGAGCCGGTGAGGCAGGAAAGGGATTCTCGGTTGTTGCTGAAGAAATCAGTGCACTGGCTGAGAATTCACGTCAGACAGCCGGAAACATTCAGGTCATCAGTAATGAAGTTACACAGGCTGTTAAGACTCTTGCTGATAATGCTATGCAGGTGCTTGAATTCATCAATACCACCGTTCTTGCAGATTATGATTCATATGTTGGAACCGGTGAAAAATACGAAGAAACAGCTAAGATCATCAATGAAATGCTTGATGGAATTTCCGAGCAGACACAGAATCTTAACGGAATCATGGGCGAGATGGCAAATTCCGTAACATCTATTTCGGATTCAGTGCAGGAAGCTTCAAAGGCCATCAACCAGTCTGCTGAGAGTTCACAGGATATCGTTGATGAGATTTCCGGTATCAGCTCAGCTATGGATACAAATAATGAAGTAACTGATAAGCTTAACGCAAGCACAAAACAGTTCGTAAATATGTAAAAATACCTGTATATTTATCCTGCTCCGCATAGTAAAATAATATGGTCAGAAAAAAAGCCATATTAGGAGATATATAAATGCAAATAGGAATCAGATTTCATGATACAGTGGAGCTTCCCTTTGAGGAAAGATTACAGGAGATAAAAAGACAGGGCTTTACCTGCACACACATTGCGCTGTCCAAGGTTCCGGGCTTTACTGCGGATACGGATGCCCTTACCCCCGGATACGCCATGTATATGAGAGATGCATTCAGAAGAGCAGATCTGGATGTAGCAGTACTTGGATGTTATCTTAATCTTGCAACACCTGATGAGAAGGCGCTTAAAGCCAATCAGGACAAATACCTGGCTCATATTCGCTATGCATCTATTATGGGTGCCGGAATGGTTGGTACTGAAACCGGAGCTCCAAACGTAGATTATCACTACGACAAGGAGGCATGCCATTCCAAGGAGGCACTGGATACTTTTATTACAAACCTCAGGCCGGTAGTTGAATACGCTGAGAAGATGGGTGTGATCGTTGCTATTGAGCCTGTTTACAGACATATTGTCTATAATCCAAAGTGTGCGAGAGAGGTTCTTGACAGAATTGCATCACCCAATCTTCAGATCATTTTTGATCCTGTAAATCTTCTTTGGACTGACAACTATGCTCAGAGGCAGGAAGTGTTTGAGGAGGCAATGGATCTTTTGAAGAGAGAGATCTGTATGATCCATCTTAAGGACTGCGTAATGGAAGGTGATGCTATTAAGAGCATGGGATGCGGTCTTGGTGAGATGGACTACACATCTATCTGCAGATTTGCAAAAGAATATAAGCCGTTCATTCACGCCACATTAGAGGATACCAAACCTGATAATGCTGTTGCTGCAAGAGAGCATATCGAAAAGGTAATGGCAAGCTGCTAAGCAAACGCATAATACTAAGGATAATCAAATTTTTTGAGGGTCTGACGCTATGAACAGGTGTCAGACCCCCTATTTATATTTATAGGAAAATTAGCATATAATAGTTCTTTAATATATTTTTAAGAATAATATATATCGAAATATAGTATTATTTATTATAGATAATTATGTAAGATGATAATTCCGTCTACAAGGAGTAATGCTATGTCTGAAAAGATTAAAACTATACTTCGCAAATTTCTGATAATAGCGTTTTCTTTTGTTGTTGCAGGTACCAGTAGTGGATATTCTTCTGATATCGGGACAAAAGTGGGCGGTAACGATGGCGTTGTAGATTTTGTGCATAGTCTTGATGATTATGTGCCTGCCAAGAACAGATACAATTTTTATTTTACATATAAGATAGTCCATCCGTGGTGGGATGCTGTTGCGCTTGGAATGGAGGATGCCCAGAAAAAATATCTTGAAAAGGGCGTAGTCATTACCTATGAGTATATGGCTCCGGATGCAGCTTCTTATGAGGATCAGACCAAAAGATTATTAAAGGCTCAGGAAGGCGATTATGATGTGATCGGAGTAGATGTGGCAGATGAGGAGAAAATATCTCCTGTGCTGGACAAAATGGTGGCTTCAGGAAAAAAAGTCATGACGTTTTCCAGCTCTGATGCAGCTCCAAATTGCAAGAGGATTGCTTATGTGGGGAACACCCACAACTATCAGGACGGAGCAGATTTAACTGAAGCACTATGCAAAAAACTTGGCTACAAGGGCAAGATAGGCATCCTTGTTGGAAGTCATGGAGCACCCTGCCATGAAGATAGAGCAGACGGGGCCAAGGACACTATTGCTAAATATCAAAATATGAAAATAGTAGCAGTTGAGTATGACATGGACTCTATCGATCTGGCATACGAACTAACTAAAAAGATGCTGAAGGATAATCCTGACATTGCAGGCTTTATCTGTTGCAATATGAGTAATCCTGTTGGAACAGCCAGAGCAGTTACTGAGCTTGGAAGTAAGGCCGTGATCGTGGGAATGGACCATGATCAGGAGGCGCTTCATTATCTCAAAGATGGCATTATTTATTGCCTTGGAGTACAGGACTGCTATTCGATTGGCTTTGATACCCTGCAGGTTGCGGTAAAAATAGCAGATGGAAATTTGCCGGGAGATCTTTTCCAGGATAAGACTGATGAAAGTACAACTATCATTTATCAGGAAGATGCAGAATCAATGCTTGAAGTCTTGTATGGAGATGTTTCGCAATGAAAAAAAGGAGGATTACTGAAAAGGCAGTTGCGATAACTGCGGCGATAGGAAGCGTTCTTATCATGGTAATGCTGATCGCCAATACTTATTGGGCATCTAAACAGGCTATTTCGTCTAGAAATCAGGCTGTTTCTGCTGTGAGTGCCTTTTATCTTGAATCTATGGCAGACAGACGTTCCAAGACTATTACAAACCTGATCAGTAATAATTTTGACTACATGGAAAAGGCTGTAAGAGTCATAGATGATGAAAAGGTAGAATCTCAGGAGGATTTAAGGGCTGCAATCGGTAGAATGAAGAGTCTTTTGTCCCTTAACCGCTTTGCTCTTGTAGATGAGGACGATATAGTTTATACGCAGTATACCACATACACCGGAGGAGGCAGACATCCCTTTCTTGCGAAGAAGAAATTAGATGGCAAAATGATAAGCACCGTTTTTCGTTATGGCTCATCCAAGGATCTGTGCCTGGCAATTCCGATAGATATAAAGATAATGGGCAAGCAGTTTAAAGCCTGCTTTGTTCAGATAGATATTAATGACATAGTTGAGCTGCTTGCTTTTGATGATCAGGAAAGTACGCATTTTGCGCTGTATTCCGGAAATGGTGGAAATCTTTCGGAGACAGAGCTGGGCCAGCTCATAGGAACACAAAATATTTTTGATGCTACATATGGGAATGTTTCCGAGGAAAAGTGGAGTGCATTCCGCGACGATTTTGCAAATGCTAATAAAGGAACGCTGACTTTTACAATAAATGGCATAGTCGATACTATATGCTACGAGCCCGTGCCTGACACCGGATGGGAACTGGTTGTAATGATTCGAGAAAGCGTCATTCAGGACCAGATTCACGAAATCAGTGAAAAGAGTCTTATTGCCAACCGTAAGCAGATAATATTCATGCTGGTAATGGCTACTCTGTTTTCGGCTGTATTGTTCTACATGATAAGGCGCGTTGCCAGGGAAAAACTGGAAGAGGAAAAAGAGCACAGTGAAGCCTTCAAGAGTATGGCAAATACTGATTCAATGACAGGAGTCAGAAACAAACATGCCTATATGGAGACAGAATCAGGGTTAAACAGCAGGATCAGAGAAGGATCTATTGATAAGCTTGCGCTTGTTGCATGTGACATAAACGGTCTTAAATATATAAATGACACGAAAGGACATGCTGCCGGTGATCAGCTTATCAAGGATGCCAGTTCGCTTATCTGTGATATTTTCAGCCACGGTTCGGTTTACAGGACCGGTGGTGATGAGTTTGTAGTTCTTTTGACAGGAAAAGGATACGATACCAGAGAGGAAGTAATTGCCGCATTTAATAGGCAGATAGAGGAAAATATCAAGAAAAATGAGGTTGTTGTTTCTATTGGCTATTCTACACTTTTGCCGGATGATGAACAGCTACATGACCTTTTTGAACGTGCAGATCATATGATGTATGAACGTAAAAAAGAACTAAAGAGCATGGGAGCAAGAACCAGAGAATTTGATGAAGCTTAGTCTTAATAAAAAGAGGGATCGAAATGATCAATGTCATTAAGTTAAGATGACAAGCCCAAAATAGCAACAGACTGAGGATGAAGAAATTCACGATTCATCCTCAGTTTTTTGCTTTTAGAACATGGCAAATAGGCGGAGTCTCTCCGCCATGGTCAATTATGCAACTCTTTGTTTTTTATGCTACTCTGTATAAGAAACTATGAAATATCTTGCCGGTAAGTTTTCTTTCCCGGTGTCTATCTGGTCTGATAGGGACTAGATTCTTTGATATAATGGTTTCCAAAATAGGTGATGATGTATTCCCTCGATAGAACAATCTACACATATGCATTGCAACCGAGAAGTTTGCTTTATATGTATGTTTTCTTTGCTTTTTATCAATGACTACGTGCGAGGTAATCATTTCAGCAAAGTTGTA
Organism: Butyrivibrio sp.; assembly: GCA_024692165.1. GTDB lineage: Bacteria > Bacillota > Clostridia > Lachnospirales > Lachnospiraceae > Butyrivibrio. Next base: position 13,148 of record JAILMY010000241.1, read on the forward strand.
CATTATAAGATGCGCGTAGATTTCCTGTTGAATGCACATCACCTTTTTTGAATGGAAGTCCAGCATTCCTGCTGTATATTTTAAGTCACGGAAAGATGTTTCTATTCCCCAGCGAACGGCATATAATTCCTTTAGTCTTTCTGGCGGATATTGATCAGATTCAAGATTGGTGAGCACTGTTTCATAGCCATCTTCTGAGATTTTAAAGCGAACAATACGGAATCTAAGATTATAACTGAGTAATGGATCTGCTTTTCTTGATTTTGCTGGAAGGTAATCAAATGTCGATGTGGCTGGTACAAATTTGTAATGATTCCTGTCCTTGAATAACTCTTTGGTTACTTTGTTTTGTCGTCGTATCAAGTTCATGGATATAGGCACATCGTATTCCGATTTCATTGGAAGGTCATAGCCTTCTTTCATGCCTGTTTTTCCGTCTTTTATACGAATAAGAAAATACCACCCCTTTTCCTGAACATGAGCCATGTTGTTATAAGATTCATATCCTCTATCAGCAATTACTATAGCTTTGGGTATATTTGATCTATCTATCAGTTCTACAAAAGCTTTATGCTCATTAGCGTTTCTGGCCTTTTGAATAATCACATCGTTGTAGATACAATGCTTAAGATCATAAAGAGCATTTAAATGTAGTAAGTTATATGGTTTCTGACCATTTGAACCAGGGAAAAAAGATTCTTCATCTTCGGGATTTGTAGCTATTTGAATCTTTGAACCATCAATTGCTAGTAAAGGAAGCTCTTTCTTGAATGAGTTGGTAATCTCCTGGGAAAACTCACAGAATACTGTCCGAAAAGCATCAGGATTGATCTTGCAACGTTGTTGTGCAAAGGCTGAAGCAGTTGGAACATCAGTTGATACATCAAATAAATCTATCAATTCATTTGTAATACTTCCGCTTTCCATACCGATTATCCCTGTAATCATTTTCTCCATAGTGAGTTTTCTTTTGCGTGAGAAGTCTTTACTGGGATTAGTACAGTACATTTTAGAATTCTTCACTACTTCATGAATCTTTGACATCAAAAGCTTTTTTAGTTGTTTGGGCTTCATGTGCACCTCCTTGAAATAAAGATTTTTAACTCTAATTTCAAGGGCCGCTTTCGCTACCTCTAAAATATAATCAGTAGCGAAAGCGGCCGCACTTTTCAGTTCTGCTGTCAACTATTTTTTTAGAAAAAAAGACCCCTATACCATTTCTGGTATAAGAGTCTTATTGTCGTCACACTTAACTTAATGACATTGA
>JAILMY010000019.1 GCA_024692165.1 Butyrivibrio sp.
TCCCTGTAAAGCAGCCGTAGAACTTACAGCCAGCTCAGGTGCACTGGTTCCAAAGGCAACAATTGTAAGGCCGATTATAAGACTTGGTACGCGAAATATCTTGGCAAGTGATGCGCTTCCATCAACAAACCAGTCAGCTCCCTTGATAAGAGCCACAAAACCTACAAGTAACAGCACTACATTTAATATCATATCTCTTTCCTCCATAAAGAATTGCAGAAAAAAAGCGCCACTTTTTCCCACAATAAAATCATCGTGGTAAAAGTCTCGCTTCTTATAACATAATCCGAGGAAAAATTGTTTTCCTGTGTTGACGAATATATGTTACATGCTCACCAAAAATAGTATGAGTATGCAAGCTACTCCCTGATACCAATTTGAATTATAGCACACAAAAAAGTCTGATAACAATTGCGGATTTGGCAAATTAGAAATCATATAAATTAAAAATCCACTTAAAAGACCTGTACTTCAGACAAAAATTCTCGGAACACGCTTATTTATGTCGCAGGTGAGCTCATAGTTAAATCTTCCGCTTAAGTCTCCAAGAAACTCAGCAGTTATCTCTTCTTTTGACTTCTTATCTTTTCCCAAAAGAACTACTTCATCGCCCTCTTTTATATCCGGGATATCAGTTACATCAACCATAAACTGGTCCATACATACTCTTCCAAGGATATTTGCTTTTTTTCCGTTTATCAGAACATAGCCCTTTCCGGATAGACTCCTTGGATATCCATCTCCGTAGCCCACAGGAATTGTGGCAATCTTTGTAGTCTTATCTGTTACAAAGGTTCCGCCGTAGCTTACAGGAGTCCCTGCAGGAACCTCTTTTACCATGACAACATGGCTTATAAGCTCCATGGTAGGCTTAAGGTCTATAATTTCCTTGCTGACATCCTCGGAAGGCCACATACCGTACATTGTAACACCGGCCCTTACCATATCCATTGAAGACTCAGGAACAGCAATTATGCTTGCACTGTTTGCGCAGTGATGAAGAGGAATCCTATGACCAACCTGAGCCTCAGCAGCTTTCACGAAGTCTGCAAACACTTTTTCTCTGTCCTTAACGTTGGTAAGGTCCTTCTCATCTGCTCTTGCAAAATGAGTGAAAATTCCTTCCACTGAAATTCCTTCCAGAGCCATAACCTCTTTTACAAATTCCAAGCCGCTATCATCCGGAGTAATTCCGATTCTGCTCATTCCGGTATCAACAGCGATATGTATAGGATAGCCTTGTAAATCACTATCAGGAGGGAGTTTACCCGCTGCGATAAGAGCCTTGGCACAGTGCGAAAGTTCTTTTGCCATATCTAATCTGAATACTGTTGGCCTGATTCCTTCAAGCAACATTCTCTCATAGGCATAGGGGAAAGTGTAACCCAGTATAAGAATGGGCTTTTTAATACCCGCATCCCTGAGTTCAAAGGCCTCTTCCGCAGTAGCTGCAGCATAGCCCCAGATATAATCTATATCCTCCAGCATCTTTCCTATTCTCACAGCACCATGACCATATGCATCTGTCTTAATGACAGCCATTATTTTGGTGCCGGATGGAATGTTGCCTTTCATGGATTCAAGATTGTATTTAATTGCCTCGAGATCGATTTTGGCGTAAACTCTCGAATATTCTTCTAACATTATATGTACTTCCTTAGAACTAATATTTCAAAACTAATTGTTTTATTATTTATGTTACTTGAGCAGATTCCCAACGTAATCCGCAATATCAGAGGCTGTCATGGCACTTTTTCCAAGATTGTATGCGGCTTCATCTCCTGCAAGGCCGTGAAGATAGACCCCAAGGGTTGCAGTCATAAAGGATGAAAGTTTATAAGACAAAAGAGCTCCCATTACCCCTGAAAGCACGTCTCCGCTGCCGGCAGTTGCCATGCCGTCATTGCCGCTCATATTAATATATATCTTTTTCTCATTGCTGTCAGCAACTATGGTCCTGGCATCCTTACACACAACAGTGCAGTGAAGTGTCTCTGCAAGTTCCTTTGGAAAAGAAAGTATGCCAAGCTTGCATTCTGAGATGCTCTTACCAAAAAGTCTTGAAAACTCCCCAAGGTGTGGTGTAAGAATAAGTCTCTTTCCGCTTCTGGCGAAATTGGATAGAAGCCCTTTAAGCTCATCGCTATCAGCCACCAAATTAATGGCATCCGCATCCAGCACCAGATCCTTTGAATATCCTGAGATTGTCTTTTTTACCAGATATTTAGCGGTCTCGCTCATTCCGATCCCGGGTCCAAGCACAGCTGCCGAAGACCAGTCAAAGAGCATATCCAGTTTGTTTTCTATGTCGGATTTGCTGCTGTACGTTTCAAGCATTGCTTCAGGCAGTGTTTCCTTAATTACCTCTGCATTCTCAGCAGCAGTGAAAATCCTTACCATTCCTGCCCCTGCTTTGAAAAGAGCCTTCGCAGCCAGTATGCAGGCTCCGCTGATATTTTCTGACCCTGCCATCAGAAGAACCTTTCCGTAGGTTCCCTTGTTGGCGTCTGCCTTTCTTAAAGGCAGAAGGCTTCTGATATCCTCATCATAGTAGAAGGCCCTGGGCTCTTTATCCAAAAAGCTCTCATTTGTAATACCCGCATCTTCTATAATGAGCTTGCCGGTATATTCATATCCGGGATACAAGAGCTGTCCTATCTTGGCATGATTAAAGGTTACTGTAACATCTGCATTTACAGCCTTCTGGCAAACAAGACCGTTATCAGCGTTAATTCCGGAGGGTATATCCACTGATACAACCAGAACATCTCCACCCTTATCCTTCTTGCAGGAATTTATATAATCCACAGCATCGGCATAATCGCCGGTCACAGGTCTGGACAAGCCAATACCAAACATGGCATCTACAATGATATCCCATTCAAAACTGCTTTTGTTGTCTCTTATATTGGAAAAAGTGTCCGTCTTGGTGCCATATTTTCCAAGGATATCGAGCTGTTTGAGCAAAAGGTCACTACACCTGGTGTAATCTCCGACTATGCAGATATTAACCAGTATCCCCTGCAGCTTTAAAAGCCTTGCAATGCAGGCTCCGTCTCCGCCATTATTGCCCACTCCGCATACAACAAGTGCTTTGTACTTCCTGTCACAGTTTCTTGTTTTTATCCATTTGAGGATATGCTCTGTGGTCTTCAGTGAAGCTCTTTCCATCAGCACCTGACTCGGAACCCCAAAATACTCTGAAGTATTTCTGTCGTAAATTTTCATTTCGCTGCTTGTAACTGCATACTTCATGTCATGTCCCCCAATTACAACCTGCTGTTTTTCTTAATATTATAGGCTGCCCAAATCAGGCAGCCTACAAAGCTCTTTACTCCACATATTCTGATTCATCCCCGCCAAGAGGCCTCCTTATGGGATGCCTTCTGTTGGGATCATATTTCATATCGAAGATATCTACAACCTCAGGCCCAAATATCTGATGCATATAGGAATAGAGATTGTAGTTCTCCATCTCACCTTCCTGAAGTCTTATGATATTCTTCTTAAGTTCTATTCTTACCTTGGAGATCCACTCATCCAGAGCCTTGATCTCGGCAGTGTTCTCATGAAGCCTGTCATAGCAGACCCTCATGGTTTCAAGCATAAGCTTGTAATCTACATCGTATATTTCTCTTGAGAGATTTAGAAGTTCTTCCTCTCTTCCGGCTAATCTGTCATTGCATTCATTGATAAGACGAGTTCGTTCCGAAATCTCTTTCTCAATTGCAGCAGAAGGCGTTTTGTTGGCTTTATCTCTAAGGGGCACAATCTCACCAAGGAGCTTCTTCTTAAGCCTCTTGATGTCCTTGTTCTCGCTTCGAAGCTTCCCATCCTTTTCAACCAATGAATTAAGCTCGTCAGCCAGTTCCTCGATTTCAGGTGTCATGTCTGTCTGTGTAAAAAGCTGATGCCATTTATTATCCAGCGTCAGGATAGGGATACTCTTTCCCTCCAGCGCAGACATGTAAGCGTCTTCTCTTTTAGCCATCTGATTCTCTCGTTTGCTTCTTTCCCTTATTTGGAAGGAGAATTATTTGGATTCTCGTACCTATTAATATTATACGATAATTTCATCAAACTGTCAGATAAATGTACATTTTCTACCTGAATATTGTTAGGAACATCGAGATCCACATGAGCAAAGTTCCAAATAGCCTTGATTCCGCACTCTACCAGCTTGTGAGCCATAGGCACTGCCTGCTCTTTGGGAATAGTAAGAACTGCGATCTCAATGTTGTATTTACGGACGAAATCTTCCATCTCGTCAACGGGTCTGACCTCAACATCTCTTATTTTGGTTCCATACAGATCAGGATTGCAGTCAAATGCACCCTTGAAAACAAACCCTCTTCTTGTAAAGTTTGTATAGCCTGCAATGGCCTGTCCAAGATGTCCGGCTCCTATGATTACCAGAGAATGCTGCTTGTCTATGCCAAGGATCTTACTGATTTCATCGTAAAGATAGTTGACATTGTATCCGTAGCCCTGCTGTCCGAAACCACCAAAATTATTGAAGTCCTGTCTTATCTGAGAGGCTGTCACCTTCATGATATCTGAGAGTTCCTGTGATGAAATTCTCTCGACACCCTTTTCCTTAAGGTCGCCTAAATATCTGAAATAACGAGGCAATCTGCTGATGACTGCCTGCGAAATATCTTTATCTGCCATATCTTTCCCCTACACATTGTTAATAAATTCTCAAATATAATTATATATTTGTGTTAAATAAATGTCAAAATAAATCAAGGGAAAATTTGCATACAATTAGAAAGTTCACTTCTTATTTGATCGGAATAAAGATTTCAGCTTTTCCGGGAAGTTTTCCTGCTTTATGTGCTGCACTTCCTTATCCCTGTACAGATTATTGTCGACCTCAACCATTATCTGTTCTGCAGTCAGGATAGGTGATACACATTTATAAACACCAAGACTAAAGGATGGCATATAGGACAGATTTCCCTTTTTTTCAAGCATCTCTTTTAGTTTTTCTCTGAAATCCTCATCCAGTCCGGGCTCTTTTCCCGCAACCACGAATTCATCTCCGCCCCATCTTGATGCCATGGCATATTTGGATTCTATAAGCTTTGTCAACGAGTCCGCAAATGCAATCAGTGCCTTATCGCCTTCATCATGCCCTAAGATATCGTTAATGCTCTTAAAGAAGTCCACATCGATCATAATTACAGTCAGCGGTTTTTCCGGACTGCAGGTCATGATCTCTTCATTGATGTATTCGTTCATCCTTCTTCTGTTGCTAAGATTTGTCAGAGCATCCGTATAAATCTTGGAATCCTGAAGATCTACAAATATCATCAGCACGACAGGGATTGAACACAGCTCAATTGCAGGAAGATTCATAAGAAATCCTACCAGATATCCGCATATTGTAAAGAAGATAATAAAGAAAGCCTGTCCAAAGTATTTTTTCTTATCAAGCCTGTTTTTGGCGTGCTTTATCTGATATATGGAAATGATAGTTGAGGCGATCAGATAAACATAGTCCACCAAAAGGATCATTACCAGCATCGGTTTGAACACCGGCGGATCAGTCAGCGAGTACAGGTTTGAATATAACGGAGAATACAGACAGATAAGATTAAACAAAAGTGGTATTGCCGTCACTATATCCCAGGCTTTTTTGGAAATAAAACTTATGTTTATACTTGATGATACAAACAAAAACCAGAAGTAGCAGGCAAAGGTCATAGCCGCAAATCCGGTGGACATGATAAATACTAAAACTGCCTTAGGCCTGATATCATAGAAGTTATCATTTACCAGTCTGAAATCCTCAATTCCATAGGCCATGAATGAAATAAGCATGCCCTTAAAGGCAATAACTTCTCTTCTGTTACCAATGTTCTCATTGGTCTTTGAAAAGATAATGCCAAAGGTCATAAGGAAAATAAATATTATAAATAGGATAAAGGGCTTCCGCTGTGTTTCCAGCGACATAATTTCATTCATGATCATATGAGGTATTCCTATTATGGCTTAAAGTAGCTGATGGTTTCGGTCATATTATTGGCCAGTTCCTAAAGTTTACCTGCTGATTCAGTGATGATTGCAAAGGTTGCATTCAGCTCCTGCATTGACGCATTGGTTTCTTCACTGGATGCTGCGTTTTCTTCTGAAATTGCAGAAAGGTCGGCTATGATTTCAACAATCTTCTTTATCTCATCCGCGCTGTTGCTACTCTGAACTGCAAGCTGTCCAATCTCGGTAGCTACAACCGTAAAGCTTTTTCCCGCATCTCCTGCTCTGGCTGCCTCAATAGAAGCATTCAAAGAAAGAAGATTTGTCTGGGATGCAATTTCCGTAATAGCCTGAGAGAACTTTGAAATCTCTTTTGCCGAATCATTCGTTGAATTTATTGTATCACCAATATCGTGTACTGAGGCTTTAACTTCATCACTTTGATCAATTAATCTGTTGAGTGCATCCATGGTGTTGCGGATTACCTCACCAAGCTTGTCGCTAAGAGTCTGTGCTCCATCTGCAAGAAGACCGATCTCATCGTTTCTTTCAATGGATTTAGGATCAATATTAAGCTTAAGTTCTCCCTTTGAAAGATTACCTCCTTATGCACACATTTTTGCGAGCATATATAGACATTATATCAACTATTATTATATAAAAAATCGTAATGACTTTTCACAGGTTCGGCCTTAATTTTTCTTAAGTTTTTATTAAAAAACGTTATCATTTGCCTTGTTTACACAAAGCTCCAAATCAAGTATCATGTTTAATGTGCAAAACAGGATTTTGGAGGAATACTTAATGTCATATAAAGATTACATGGTCAGAGCCACCGCAGGAAATGCCCAAATCAGGGCTTTTGCAGCAACAACTAAGGAGCTGGCCGAATACGGAAGAAAAGCTCATGGCCTATCCCCCATTGCAGCAGCTGCTCTCGGAAGACTTATGACCGGCACTGTTATGATGGGTCAGATGATGGATGATGGCAGTGACATGATAACTGTAAAAATGGATGGAGACGGCCCTATGAAGGGTGTACTTGCCACCGCCGATAATAAGGGTAACGTAAAGGGTTATGTAAACAATCCCTACGTGATAATGGAGCCAAATGCTTCAGGACATTTAAATGTAGGTGGAGCCATCGGCGAAGGGAGCCTAACTGTTATAAGAGATATGGGGTTAAAAGAACCTTATGTAGGCCAGGTTCCTCTCTATTCCGGAGAAGTTGCCGAAGATCTGACATACTATTTCACCAAGTCAGAGCAGACTCCTTCTTCTGTAGGTCTTGGAGTTTTGGTGGAAAGAGAAAATCTCTCAGTGATCGCTGCCGGCGGCTTTATCGTTCAGCTTATGCCCTTTGCCGATGAGCAGACTATAACTCACCTGGAGTTTAATCTTGGTAAGTTTTCTTCTGTTACAGATATTTTGAAGGCAGGAAAGTCTCCTGAGGACATGCTAAAGATCGTTCTGGACGGTTTTGATATCGAGTTTACTGATACAGTTGATCTTAATTTCTACTGCAACTGCGACAGAGACAGGGTTTCCCGTGCTCTCATGCTTGTGGGCAAAAAAGAGATCGATGACATGATAAATGAAGGAAAGCCTGTGGAACTGTGCTGTCAGTTCTGTAATAAGAAATATTCCTTTAGTATTGCGGAACTTGAAGAAATCAAAAAGAAAGCAAAATGAACAAGTCGAAAGGAGTTCCTATGGTAAAAGTTGCATGTATCCAGTTCGCATGCGGAAAAGAGACAGATCCTGATATCGATCAGGTGAAGGTCAATATTGCGAAAGCTAAGACCCTGGTAAAAGAGGCAGCATCAAACGGCGCTCAGATCATACTTTTATCTGAGCTCTTTGAAAGAAGGTACTTCTGCCAGGAAAGAAATTACGATTTTTATGAGTATGCTACTCCAGCCATGGACAATCCGGCGGTGCAGGAATTTGCAAAGCTTTGTGGTGAACTATCTGTTGTAATGCCCATAAGTATCTATGAAAGAGATGGTAACGTTTTATACAACTCAGTAGTTATGGTTGATGCTGACGGAAAGAGCCTGGGAATCTATAGAAAGACCCATATTCCTGATGATCACTTCTATCAGGAGAAGTTTTATTTTACTCCCGGTGATACCGGCTTTAGAGTATTTGATACTGCCTATGGAAAAGTCGGAATCGGGATCTGCTGGGATCAGTGGTTCCCGGAGACAGCAAGATGTCTTGCTCTTAAGGGTGCAGACATCATCCTGTATCCTACAGCTATTGGTTCAGAACCAATTCTTGAGGTTGACAGTTCAGGTCACTGGATGAGAACAATGCAGGGACATTCAGCAGCAAACATCATTCCTGTTGCAGCAGCCAACAGGATTGGAAAAGAGGATGTTCTGCCAAGCGAGGCCAACGGTGGTCAGTCATCAAGCCTTAACTTCTACGGAAGCAGCTTCCTTACTGATGTAACCGGCGATGTAATCGCCAAGGCCAGCCGTGATAAAGAAGAAATTATCTACGCAGAATATGATTTTGAAGAGAATCGCAAGATGCGTCTCTCCTGGGGAATCTTCAGAGACAGACGTCCTGAATGTTACTCCGATATTTGCGGATAAACTTATAGCCGGAAGGTATCAACTTCTTGATACTTTCCGGCTATTTTAAACCACCTTAAAATCTTAAACATTAGATTTAGATATTAAAAATGTGCTTTACCCATGATCACAGATTGTTGTCCGGTATCTGCTGAGTGATGCAGTGGATGTTTCCACCACCAAGAAGGATGTCTCTGGCAGGAATTCCAATGATCTCGCGGTCAGGGCAAATTGTCCTGAGCAGGACTAATGCCCTCTCATCGCTTGTGGCATTTTCTCCGCCAAACTGAGGAACCAGGGCTGCGCCGTTAATAAAGTAGAAATTCACATAGCTGGCCGCCAGCCTCTCTCCTATATCCCGGACATCCTCGCCCTCTTCAAACTCATAGTTGTCCAGGTCTTCTTCAGTGACCAGTACCGGTTTATCAGGAATCGGAAGCCTGTGAATGATAAGCTTTCTTCCCTTGGCATCAGTTATGCTCTCCAGGTACTCCAGGTCCTCTTTTGACAGTTCATATTGTGGATCGTCCTCATCGTCTGTCCAGGCAAGAACCACTTCTCCGGGAGCAACAAAAGCACAGACATTGTCTACGTGCTCATTGGTCTCATCGTTGTATATTCCTCTGGGAAGCCATAGAACCTTCTCTGCTCCCAGATATTTCTTCAGATTCTCTTCTATCTGATCCCTGTTTAAAGATGGATTTCTGCCCTTACTCAAAAGGCATGCCTCAGTAACCATCACTGTTCCTTCACCGTCGCAGTGAATGGATCCGCCTTCCAGCACAAAAGGATCAGCGTCGTAGAAAGCAATATCACAGCTGTCGCAGAAATTAGCAGCCACCTTATCATCTCTATCCCAGGAAGCATAAAGGCCGTCTACTTCGCCGCCCCATGCATTGAACTTCCAATTGATACCACGGATATTGTTACCAACAAAGCTCTCATCCCTGTTCACAACGAAGGTAGGGCCCACATCCCTGGCCCAGGCGTCGTCCGAATCAATAGGGAAAATAAGACATCTGTTTTCAAGAAGCTCTATTTCCTTCTGATCTGATGCATTGTGAGCGATGAGGCTGTCCATAAAATCCTTGGCCTCTCTCCAGTGGTTTTTCCCTGCCAGCAGATAGAGATTCTCTCTTCGAAGAATCTCCAGAAAAATCTGGCCAAAGGACTTAAGGGTGCCTGTTCTGTCTTTTCCCCAGCTGCCCGGACGAACTGGAAAGATCATGATAGTTCCGTCATGAGCGGCATATTCCGCCGGCATAAAAAAACTGTCATTTCTCGGAAATGTATTACTGATTATACTCATCCAAAATGTCTCCCCAATACAAGAATCTACAATTTATTTACAATCTTTCTTTAAAGTTCTCATATCCAAAGCGTTTAAGTACATCCACGGTTCCATTATCATGCATTATGTCTATATCAGGAAGTGGCATTCCATTAAATGTATTGTTTTTGACCATGCTATAGATGGCCATGTCCTCAAATACAAGTCTGTCGCCGATGTGCTTTTGGTTCATAAAACTATAATCCCCAATGATATCACCGGCAAGGCAGGTTCTGGAAGAAAGCCTGTAGGTATACTCAAGTTCTCCCGGTTCCTCTGAATCCTTAAGAGGCGGTCTGTAGGGCATTTCTAAAACATCAGGCATATGGCAGGCTGCGGAGGTGTCAAGGATCAGTACCGGCATACGCTCAGTGTTGACGATATCCATGATAGTAGTCACAAGGTAGCCGGCATCAAGAGCAATTGCTTCACCGGGCTCCAGGTAAACGTCAGCAGCATATCTTTCTCTTATGTACTTAACAAGGCTGATAAGGCCTCCAATGTTGTATCCTTCCCTGGTGATATGATGTCCGCCCCCAAGATTTATCCATTTAATCTGTGCAAGGTATGGTGCGAACTTTTCCTCTACCGCCCTGAAGGTTTCTTCCAGCGGTTCAAAGCCCTGCTCGCAAAGGGTGTGGAAGTGAATTCCCTCTACGCCTCCGGGAAGTTCTTCAGGCATCTCGGAAAGCCTGATTCCTAGTCTTGAGCCTGCGGAACAGGGATCATATATCTCATGATCATCCTGTGTGCTGTACTCAGGGTTGATGCGAAGTCCAACAGAGACTTTACCTGCCTCTGCTGCGCTCTCCCAGATGCTTCTATGGGTTTCAAGCTGGTTTATTGAATTAAATACGATGTGATCACAAATATCGCAGAGCTCTGACATTTCATCAGATTCAAAGGCCGGCTCAAATACATGGTTTTCTATTTTCTTTGTTGGATCATTTTTTGAACGCATCTCCTCGTGAGCCAGCTTTGCTTCAAATAGTCCTGAAGCTGTGGCTCCTGCAAGATAATCTGCGATCAGTGGATATGTCTGGTATACGGAATAGGCCTTCTGGGCAAGAAGAATCTTTGCTCCGGATCTGTCCTGTACCTCTTTTAATATCTCAAGATTTTCCCTTAGCTTTCTCTCATCTATAACATAAGCCGGTGTCTTTATATCACTTAATTTCATTTTCCCTCCAAGGTGAGAATACTCTTTTCCAAATAAGTCAGTATATTAATATTACCATAGTTTTGTACATTATCGAGTGGACAAAAAAGACTTGTTACCATTTTTAGAATGAAATATTGGTAACAAGTCTTCTTAATATCAATATTATGATCAATCCACAAGAACAGGATTCTCATCAACTACCCAAGGAAGTCCGAACTCGTTCAGCATCTCCATGTATGGATCGGGATCGAATTCGTCTGTGGTGTAAACACCCGGCTTCTTCCACTGGCCGCTGAGTACAAGAGCAGTACCGATCATGGCAGGGACTCCGGTTGTGTAGCTGATAGCCTGGCTTCCAAGCTCCTTGTAGCACTCCTGATGATCGCAGACATTGTAGATGTAAAGTGTCTTCTCCTTGCCATCCTTAATA
>JAILMY010000064.1 GCA_024692165.1 Butyrivibrio sp.
TCTGATTGGAAGGTAACCTGTTCCAACAGCCCACTCTACCATAGCGTCTGTGCTTGTGATGTACTTGAGGTACTCCCAAGCTGCAAGCTGCTTGTTAGAATCCTGTGAGAACATAACGATGTTTGTACCAGCCATGTTAGCAGCCTTTACAGTGTTTCCAGGAATTGGAGCTACTCCAAGATCCCAGCCCTCAGCCTTGATGTAAGATACACCGGCTGAAGATCCAATGTAGCAAGCGATGTTCTGGTTAGAAATTACATTTGAGAAGTATCCGTCCTCACCTACAAGACGAGCATAGCCGTTGTTGTAAAGACCTGAAAGGTACTCGAATGTCTTAAGTCCGCCGTCTGTGTTGAAAAGAGCGCCCTTATCATCTACATAACCTTCGCCGTTCTGGTGAAGAGAAGCCTCAACAACACCAGCAAGGTCATCGTAACCGATGAATGCAATGTTCTTAGCGTCCATAACTGTCTTAGCAGCAGCCTCTACATCAGCCCATGTCTGAGGAACTTCGATTCCGAGCTCATCGAACATTGTCTTGTTGTAGAAAAGAACGTAAGTTGACTTGTTATAAGGTACAGCGTGGATGAAGCCAAACTCTGAGCACTCATCACGGTAAGCTGAAATTACGTCGTCCCAGTTGTCAAAATCGTTAGCAACGAAATCATCAAGCTTTACAACCTTATCAAGGTAAGGTGTAAGCCAGTTGTTATAAGCCTGTGCAAGATCCGGAAGTGCATCTGCAGCAGCTGAAGCCTGAAGCTTTGTCTGAAGGTCGCCATAAGCGCCCTGGTTAACAAGTGTAACCTTAATTCCGTACTCGTTCTCAGCGTTGAACTTGTCTGTGATCTCAGTAAGAACTGACTCAAGGTTACCATTCATAGCATGCCAGAAAGTTACCTCTGTAGCCTCGATAGTCTTCTCAGCTGGAGCCTCTGCATTAGTCTCAGCAGGAGCCTCTGCATTAGTCTCAGCTGGAGCCTCTGTGTTAGTCTCAGTAGCTGGTGTCTCAGCATTAGTCTCAGTGCTTGACTGACCGCAGCCTGCAAGCATAGATGTTGCCATGATCATAGCAAGGATGCTTGCACCAATTTTTCTCAGTTTCATAATATTTCTCCCTTCCTAAATAAAAAATAAAACTGTAAATTATATCAACAAAAAGCCATTGGCTTCCGTGACCAAATAAATAGAGTATCTGTCTTAGCCCTTAAGTCCGCCACGGGTAACACCCTCGATGATGTACTTTCTAAGGAACAGATAAATGATAATGATAGGCATTACCAGCATACAGGATGCAGCCATAATAAGCTCTGTAGATGAACCCGCCTCAGTCTGGAATCTTACAAGACCGTTGGAAAGAACACGCATCTCCTGTGAGTTTGTAACAAGCAGTGGCCAAAGGAATGCATTCCAGGAACTGATGATGTTCAGGATGGCAATTGAGAAAATAGCCTGCTTGTTCATAGGAACCATGATCTTGATCATGTACTTAAAGTCAGAACACTTATCAACCTTAGCTGCAAGATATAACGACTCCGGAACCTGCATAAAGAAACGAGTGAGCAGGTAGATATAGAAAGCACTTGAGATCCAAGGTACGATCATAGCCTTATAGGAGTCAATCCACTTCAGGTTGATGATTGTCTCATAGTTTGTGATGATGAGCATCTCACCGGGGATCATAAGTGTTGCAAGGAACAGTGCAAATACTGTCTTCTTACCGGGGAAGTTAAGTCTTGAGAAAGCAAATGCAGAAAGCACTGTAGTCACAAGAACTCCGCAGGTAGTGCAAAGTGTAACTATAAGTGTATTTACAAAATATCTGGCAAATGGAGCTGCAGCCCAGGCTGTCTTATAGTTCTCCCACTGAGGGACCTCAGGGAAAAGTGATGGTGGTGCTGCCACCAGCTCAGCCGGTGTCTTAAGTGATGATGAAATCATCCATACAAATGGCAAAACAGTGAAGATGGCGCCGAAGATAAGAATGCCATATTTCAGCACGCCAGCAACAGTATTTATAACTTTACGTTTTGTTGTCATCTTTACTCTCCTTAATTCTTCTTTTTCTCACCTGTTACTCTGAGCTGAATCTGAGTCATAGCAAGAATGATCAGGAACAATACTACTGATCCGGCAGCCGCTACCCCGTATTTATAACTGTTGTAGAACTTGTCATAAATGTAGTAAACGATAGTAATGGCACTGTTTGCCGGGCCTGCCTTTCCCTGGAAAAGAGAGAAGACTTCATTATAAACCTTGAAGGCACCAATCATACCAATAACGCTTGAATAAACGATCATTGGAGCAAGTGAAGGAACGGTGATCCTTGTAAATACTCTGAAACGTGGTGTTGAATCGATCCTTGCAGCTCTGTAAATATCCTCAGGAATTGTCTGAAGACCTGCAAGGAAAATAAGAATGTTAAAGGCCATGCTCTTCCAGATAGCGAAAATTATAAGAGCCGGCATTGCATACTCCGGACGATTCAGCCACTGGATTGGTTCAATACCAAAGAGTCCAAGAGCATAGTTGATAAGTCCGTAGTTACTGTTGAACATCCATCTCCATACGATACCGATGGCAATTACGCTGGTAACGTAAGGAAGGAAATATACCGTCTGGAAGAAAGCCTTAAATTTCTTACAGTTGTTGATAAGAACAGCTATAAGAAGTGAAAGACAAATAGAAGCAGGTACTACGCAGATAACGTAGATACTTGTATTACGAAGGGACTTAAAAAAGTCCGGATCCTTGAAAAGATCCTTATAATTGTCAAAACCGATTGACTTGTAGCTTCCGTTGATGATGCTGTAATCACCAAGGAAACTCATAACGATTGCTCTAACCAAAGGATAAAGAGTAAAGCAGATCATTATGATGATTGATGGAAGGAGATAAATATATCCCTTAAAGCTCTTTTTTTCCATGACATTCTCCCTTTCCTAAATCAGAATCTGCCGATAAGCTTATCAGCGTCATCAAATACAAGGATGTGACCTTCACGAACTGATACCTCGACCTTGTCACCAGGATTTACCTGCATGTATGAATGAACGAGAACTCTGATAGTCTCATTACCAAACTTAGAGAAAATAAGAAGATCACGGCCTGTCATACGGATACCCTCTACTCCAAGAGAGATTCCGCCCTCTGCAACGTGGAATGACTCAGGTCTGACGCCTGCCTTGTAATGGCCGTCAGCAAGGCTTACTCCTCTTCTGAGCTCTACGCCGTCTGCTGTGATGACTCCGTCCTTAACATCAATCTCGATATTGTTGATCTCAGGTGTTCCAAGGAATCTTGAAACAAAAATATTGGCAGGGTTGAGGTACATTGTCTGAGGAACCTCATACTGCTGAAGAACGCCTTCCTTCATAACAGCGATTCTGTCAGAGATACTCATAGCCTCTTCCTGATCGTGTGTTACGAAGATAGTTGTGATCTTAACTTCCTGCTGGATACGTCTGATTTCTTCTCTTGTCTCAACACGAAGTTTGGCGTCGAGGTTTGAAAGTGGCTCATCCAAAAGAAGAACCTGAGGCTTCTTAACAAGAGCTCTTGCAATAGCTACTCTCTGCTGCTGACCGCCAGAAAGTTCTCCGGGTTTTCTATTCATAAGCTGATCGATCTTAACGACCTTTGCCATCTCAAGAGCCATTTCCTTAGCCTGAGGCTTCTTAACACCACGGTTGATAAGAGGGAAAGTAATGTTATCCTCTACTGTCATGTGTGGGTAAAGCGCATAGTTCTGGAATACAAGTCCAATCTCACGATCCTCAGGAGGAATAGATGTAACATCCTTGTCTCCAAAGAATATCTTACCTGTTGTTGGAGTTGTAAGACCTGAAAGCATGAAAAGAGTTGTTGACTTACCGCATCCGGATGGGCCAAGAAGTCCTACAAGCTCACCATCTTTAATGTTGAGGCTCATGTGATCTACCGCATTAAGGTTGCCATAAGTTTTCGTTAAGTTTTCGATTCTAATATCCATTTTTCCCTACCTATAAAACTAAAAAATATGTGCATTAATTAACAGCAGCTTTTCATTATACTATAAGACGTCCAATTATAAAATGATTATTAAATTTTTAACAAAAAATACTAAAACAGTCAAAATTGCATAACAAAAGGAGGCCAGCATCCATGCTTAACCGGTCTCCTTCCGTGAATTGTTTCCATTATTATTTTACTATTATTTTACAACGATGTTTACAATACGTCCTGGAACATAAATCTCTTTTACTACAGTCTTGTCATCAAGCTTATCCGCGATGAGCTCTTTGCCCTTGGCAATAACGCTGTCCTTGTCCTCGTTCTTGTCGATTTCAAGTGTAGCCTTAACCTTGCCGTTGATCTGAACTGCGATCTCAACTGTATCTTCTACGCACTTAGCCTCATCATATGTTGGCCATGGCTCGTAGGCAATTGTGTTATCGTGACCAAGAATCTGCCATATCTCTTCTCCAACGTGTGGACAGATGCAGGAAAGCATCTTGATGAAGTTCTCAGCATATTCTCTTGGGCAGCTGCCTTCCTTATATACAGCATTTACAAAGATCATCATCTGAGCGATGGCTGTGTTAAATGCCAATGCCTCGAAGTCTCCGGAAACCTTTTTCACTGTCTGATGGTAAACCTTCTCAAGATTTCCATTGTTCTCATCTGTGATGTTTGAGCTGTTTGTAAAGAAAGTAAATACTCTGTTTATGAACTTCCTTGCGCCGGTAACAGCAGTGGAGTTCCATGGCTTGGAAACCTCAAGAGGTCCCATGAACATCTCATAGAGACGAAGTGTATCTGCGCCATAATCGCGAACGATATCACTTGGGTTAACGACGAACTCAGGGAAACGCTTACCCATCTTGATTCCATTCTCTCCAAGGATCATTCCCTGATGTACAAGCTTCTTGAATGGCTCCTTCACAGGAGAAAGTCCGTTGTTGTAAAGGAATCTGTTCCAAATTCGTGAATAAATAAGGTGTCCGACTGCATGCTCAGGACCACCAATGTAGAGGTCAACAGGCATCCAGTGCTTCAAAAGCTCCTGATTAGCAAATTCATTGTCGTTATCAGAATCGATATATCTAAGGTAATACCAGGAAGATCCTGCGGAACCGGGCATTGTTGAAGTCTCTCTTGTACCCTTAAGTCCGTTCTTGTCATATGCCTTCCACTCAGTAGCATTCTCAAGAGGAGCCTGACCGCCATGTCCCTTGTAGTCCTCAAGCTCAGGAAGAACTACAGGAAGTTCTGAATCATCAAGGAATGCGATAGTTCCATCTTCCTTGTATACACAAGGAACCGGCTCACCCCAATAGCGCTGTCTTGCGAAGATCCACTCACGGAAGTGGTAGTTGACCTTTTCTCTTGCAACGCCCATATCCACAAGCTTCTTGGTAATGGCCTTCTTGGCTTCCTCTACGGTCATTCCGTCGAATTCATCAGAATTCATAAGGATGCATCCCTTACCAAGATAATCCTGTTTCTCGAAGGCATGTCCGGAAACATCAACTGTTCCCTCAGTATTATTGATAACCTGGATCAAAGGAAGACCATGAACCTCTGCGTATTCAAAGTCTCTCTGATCATGGGTAGGTACCGCCATAACAGCACCTGTACCATAGCTGGCAAGAACAAAGTCACCGATAAACAAAGGAACTTCCTTGCCATTTACAGGGTTGATCGCATAAATTCCCTTAAGAGGGCATCCTGACTTGGTCTTGTTAAGATCAGTACGATCAAGATCGTTCTTCTTAAGAGTCTCATCAATGTAGGCCTGAACTTCCTCAGGATTCTCAACTCTGTCCATAAGACCCTTTACGATATCTCCGTCGGGAGCGAGAACCATAAAGGTAATACCGTAGATTGTCTCGATACAGGTTGTGAAGATTGAGAACTCTCCGCCGCCTACAATCTTGAAATCAACTTCCACACCGGTAGACTTACCGATCCAGTTACGCTGAATCTCTTTGGTTGACTCAGGCCAGTCGATCTCATTAAGTCCGTCAAGGAGTTCCTCAGCAAAAGCCTGCTGATCGATAACCCACTGTTTCATCATCTTCTTGACAACAGGGTATCCTCCACGCTCAGACTTACCATCTATTACTTCATCATTAGAAAGAACTGTTCCCAGCTCCTCGCACCAGTTAACAGGCATATCAACGTGCTTGGCGTAGCCTGCCTCGTATAACTTCTTGAATATCCACTGTGTCCACTTGTAGAACTTAGGATCACTGGTTGCGATCATCTTGGACCAGTCGTAGTCAAAACCAAGCTCACGAAGCTGTCCTGAGAAAGTCTCAATATTCTTCTCTGTGAAGCCTGCCGGATGATTACCGGTTGTTACAGCGTACTGCTCAGCCGGAAGGCCAAAAGAATCATATCCCATCGGATGCAAAACGTTGTAGCCCTGCATACGCTTCATACGTGACATAATATCAGTAGCTGTGTATCCTTCAGGATGTCCGGCATGCAGGCCTACTCCTGACGGATATGGGAACATATCCAGCGCGTAATATTTGGGTTTGGAAAAATCCCAAACATCAGTCTTAAATGTGTCGTGCGCTGCCCAATACTCCTGCCACTTTTTCTCAATCGCATGATGGTTATAAACTTCTGACATACTATGCTCCTTTATATAAAACGAATGATATTGTTATATAATATGACACGAATTGCGACCTTGCAAGTAACTTTCGCAATTCTGAAAACCTTCCACCCCTGTTATTTCAGTTTCTCAAGTAAAAGGTAGAAGAAATACTTAGCGTTAGTGATCGCGTATCTCTTTATAAGTCTTCCCGGATCCTGGAAAAGTCTGTAAAGCCACTCGAATCCAATCTTCTGAACCCATACAGGAGCTCTTTTTATTGTGCCTGCATGGAAGTCAAATCCGGCTCCGACGCCCATCATTACTCCATGGATCTTGTCCTCGTGGGAAGCCATCCAGTTCTCCTGCTTGGGAGCGCCAAGACCGATCCAGACTATATCTGCATTTGCTTCATTAATACGCTTGATATCCGCCTCTTTTTCCTCATCGGTCAGCTCTCTGAATGGCGGAGAATACATTCCCTTTATAACAATTCCCGGATACTTCTTCTCAAGATTCTCCTTCAGAGCGTCCAAAGTCTTCTGGGAAGCCCCGTAGAAATAATGAGTTATCTTGCCGTCCTTGGTATCTCTGAACATGTGGTCCATAAAGTCAGGGCCTGCAACTCTCTCAGCTCCGATAAAGCCTCTGGACTGCTGCCTTGTTACGATAGGATTACCATCAGGAAAAACAAAGGCTGCTCCGTTAAGAACTCTCCTGTAATCCGCGCTCTCTTTTGCCATAACTGATGTATGAACATTGGAGAAACAGATGTATTTGCCGGAAAGCTCTCCAATATGCCTGATAACGTGAAGAACTGCCTCTTCTGTACGGCAAACTGAGAAATGAACGCCGAAAAGATTGTACTTCTTCTTCCTTATAGCAAGAGGAATGGCCAGATATCCGCTGACAGTGGTGGCAATTCCCTCTTTAACCTCATAGCCGAGATTGTCCAGGGTTGAATAAACGCGGACTCCCGAGCGGATAGCCGCTTCAGTGACCCTCTTGATCTCCTCATCCGTAGCACCCTTCTGGTGAATGAGTACCTCGGGAACTTCTGATTCTTCAGTATCAGCCAGCATGGAAATCAGCTGCCTGTCTGAAGGGAACGGAGCCCTTAAATGGATAACCTTGATATCCGCGTTGAAGGGATGAGATGCATTGTAATATTTTCTATAAATCAGTCTGAACGCGTAATCTAATAAAAAACTGAATATTGTCAGAGCTGTGACCACGATTCTTGAAACCATCTCTGCCTTCATGGTCAGATACAGATACAGAATAAGCACACATAAAGAGAACATCTTACTCTTAAAGGTCTGAACAAAAATCTCTATGGGATCCGAAAGAAAAATGGGTTGCTTCGTAGCATCATATGCCAGGAGTATTCCAATCTGGATAAGGATCACTATAACGAAGATATTCATATAGAATCCACCGATGATTTCGGTCCAGTCCAGAACTTCTGCCCTGTACCTGATGTACATTGCAATAAAGAACGCACAGATTGTTGCGAATAGGTCAATTATATATACACGTTTGCTTGGATATCGTCTTTTTTGTAAGCGGTTCATTACATTACCTTTAATTATCTATAAAATCACTTATACCATATTACAGCAACAAAAGTCTAAATACAATCAATTATTACTTTGTTATTATGTAAAAGACTTTTGACACAGATGAATGTTTATTATAACATAATAACTGAAATATTTTATATTTTTTTAAACATTAAGAACTATCTAAACATTAAGATGGGAAGGTGAGAGCATGCTTCATATCAAGTCTTTGGATGAGGGCCTTGAGCTGTTTAAAGCGCTTGGTTCCGACATTCGCATAGAGATCGTAAAAATTCTTATCAATGAGAGCAGTATGAATATGAACGAGCTGGCCAGCCGCCTTAAGATTACCAACGGCGCCCTGACGAGCCATATCCGCAAGCTGGAGGAATGCGGTGTCGTGACTGTTTCCGCGGAAGCATCCGGCCACGGCAATCAGAAGGTATGCTCTGTAAATCTGGACAAAATCCTTATCGATATCCAGGATGCCCCCGAGGAAAAAAATGTTTACTCTTCAGATATAAAAGTTGGTCTTTTCAACAATTTCGAGGTTTTTCCCACCTGCGGCCTTGCCAGTGGCAAGAAGATCATTGGAGAGGTAGACGATACCAGGTACTTCTCTCATCCTGAGAGGTACGAGGCCGATATTCTCTGGTTCACAAAGGGATATGTTGAGTATGCGATCCCGAATTTTGTTCCTTTCAACCAGAGAATTGATGAAATCTGCATCTCCGCGGAATTAAGCTCAGAGGCTCCGGGGGTTAATAATGTATGGCCCTCTGATATTTACTTTTATCTAAACGATACTCTCCTTGGCACCTGGGTTTCACCCGGTGACTTTGGTGATGTTAAGGGTATTTTTACCCCTGATTGGTGGTTTCCTAACTGGAACCAATATGGTATGCTCAAGATGCTGGTCATTAACCATAAGGGAACCTTCATCGATGGACTTAAGATTTCAGATGTGACCATCGATCAGTTTGGTCTCACTTCCAAGAGTAACATCAAATTCAAACTGGAAGTTCCTGAGACCGCTGAACATGTAGGTGGACTTACTATTTTCGGAAAGGGATTTGGCAATTACAATCAGGACATCAACGTCAAGATTGCCTACAGCCCACTTGAGCAATAATTCATGAATAAAAATGTAACAATAGGAATCCTGGCGCACGTTGACGCCGGTAAAACAACTTTGTCCGAGGCAGTTTTATACACCTGCGGCACCATACGTAATCTTGGCCGCGTGGATCACAAGGATGCATTCCTTGATACCTATGAACTTGAGCGATCCCGTGGCATAACTATATTCTCAAAACAGGCGCTGTTCGAATATAACGGCGCCTCCTATACTCTTTTGGATACCCCGGGCCATGCGGATTTTTCTCCGGAGATGGAGCGAACTCTTCAGGTCCTTGACGGGGCTGTTCTTATCATCAGCGCCGCAGATGGAGTAACCAGCCAGGTCAAGCTTTTATGGAAGCTTCTTGACCACTATCAGATTCCGGTTTTCATATTTGTAAATAAGATGGATCAGCCCGGTACCGACAGGGCTGCTATTATTGATGCTCTGGCAAAAGAGCTTTCTTCCCATTGCATAGATTTTGATCATTCCTTTGATGATCCCGATTTTCAGGAGGAGCTGGCTGTTTGCGACGACGAGCTTCTTACAGGATTTCTTGAAGGAAAGGCTGTTACAAAGAGCGATGTGACAGAGCTTATCGCCCTGCGTAAATGCTATCCGGTGATCTTCGGCTCCGCCCTTAAGCTTGAAGGGGTAAAAGAGCTGTTGGATGTGCTGTCAGAGTATTCGCAGGATTGTACAAAAAAACTAAACGGCAAGGCTGCAGGGAATGTAAATGCGGCTGTCGCCTCTGCGGAAAGTGGCAACAATGAATCCTTTGCCGCCAGAGTCTTCAAGATAAGCCGCGACCCTCAGGGAGTGCGCCTTACTCACATAAAGGTGTTAAGCGGCAGCATTAAGGTCAGGGAGCTTATCGGTGATGACAAGATCGATCAGATAAGGCTCTACAACGGAGAGAAATTCACTCCTTTGCAGGAAGCTTCAGCAGGAATGATCGTGGCAATTACAGGTTTATCAGATACAAAGCCCGGAGAGGGCCTTGGAACCCTGAGTGGATCACAGGTTTCGGAGGTAGTTCAGCCCATTCTCTCCTGCACCCTCATTTTGCCTGAAGACACCGATACCCTAAGCTTTTATAAAAAGCTGAAAGCTCTTGAGGAAGAAGAGCCCATGCTCCTTATCAGTTACCATGAGGCTTCCAAAACCATCGAAGTTCAGGTAATGGGCCAGGTTCAGCAGGAAATCTTAAAGCACCTTATTTTGTCCCGCTTTGGCGTCGAGGTATCCTTCGGTCCGGGACATATAGTATATAAAGAAACCATAGCAAATACTGTGGAGGGCGTGGGGCACTTTGAGCCTCTTCGCCACTACGCGGAGGTTCATCTTCTGCTTGAGCCCACAGAACCGGGAAGCGGTATTTCTTTTGCCAATACCTGTCATACGGATGATCTGGCCCTTAACTGGCAGAGGCTCATCCTCACTCACCTTCAGGAGAAAAAACATCTTGGAGTGCTGACGGGATCCGAGATCACCGACATCAGGATCACTCTCTTAACAGGAAGAGCTCATGAAAAGCACACAGAGGGCGGAGACTTCAGGCAGGCCACATATCGTGCCGTGCGTCAGGGGCTTATGATGGCTCACAGTGTTCTTTTGGAGCCGGTGTTTGAATACAGGATTGAAGTTCCTGAGGCCAATGTAGGCAGAGTCCTCAGTGATATGCAGCGCATGAACGGAACCGTCGGAGTCCCTGATCTGGTGGGCGGAAAGTCCGTTATCACAGGTACTGTTCCTGCCGCATGCCTATTAGACTATGCCAGTGAGATTTACTCTTTTACCCACGGCGAAGGCAGCATATCCACCACTCTTAGCGGTTATGCCCCCTGCCACAACACGGAGGAAGTCCTTGAGAGCATGCAGTATTATCCAGAGCTTGACAACGAGAATCCTGCTGCCAGCGTATTTTGTTCCCACGGTGCAGGCACCATTATTCCATGGGATGAAGTCAGAAATCACATGCACCTTGATACCGGATGGAGGCCCGATGGGGAAAGCAGAGCGACCACTGACCTTATTGACAACATAGACATGGAAGCCCTGAAAAATCTTCAGGCCAAAAGCACCAGAAAAACCACAGACAACAGAACCTTCGATGAAATAGACCGGGATCTGCGCATTACCGAGAATGAACTGAAGGAAATATTTGAGAAGACCTACGGCACTATCAAGCCAAGGTATGTTGAAACTCCCGAGGACAGAAGACGCTATGAAGCACAAGAGCAGGCCCGTCAGGCTGCAGCACTAGGTGAACCTGCTCCTGAGGTTACTCTCTCTACCAGGAAACAGGGAAGCAAAAAGGAAGAACGTCTTATGGAACGCCAGAAGGAATATCTTCTTGTGGACGGCTACAATGTGATCTACGCTTCAGATCAGCTAAAGTCCCTCGCAGCCAAAGACCTCAAGGCAGCCAGAGACTCCCTGGTGGATACCCTTATCAATTTCCAGGGCTATCGCAGAGAAAATGTGATCCTGGTATTTGATGCCTACAGAGTTCCCGGCGGCACCGAGCATATTGAGGATCATTCAGGTCTTACGGTCATCTACACCAAAGAAGCTGAAACAGCGGATCAGTACATCGAAAAGGCCGCTCACGAAATCGGCAAAAAATACCGCGTAACCGTGGCAACCTCCGATGCCATCGAACAGGTCATCGTCATGAGCAGCGGCGCCATACGCCTATCAGCCCGGGATTTCTGGGCAGAAATTGAACGAACCAACGAAATGATCCGTGAACATCTATGATTTTTTGCAATAAAAAAGGCCGCATCCTGCGGCCTTTAATTATGTGTGCCCTTCGGCCCACTTTTTTGCATATTAAACGTTGTGCTCAAGAAGGTAATCGTTGAGAGCGTCTGTGATTTCTTCGCCGTCGATGCCGTGTACAGCACAGGCCTCAAGCAAAGATTCCATCTGAGATGCAGGGCAGTGGATACAACCCATGCCACATTCCATAAGGAACTGTGCAGCCAGCGGATGCTTTGTAATGATTTCTCCAACCAGCATGTCAGATGTAACAAGCGCACCATCTTTATTTTCTGAAGCAACTGCTCCGTTCTTTAATTCTTCGCTCACTTTTGTTTCCTCACTTTCTACATCATTTCCAAAGAA
Source organism: Butyrivibrio sp. (assembly GCA_024692165.1). GTDB lineage: Bacteria > Bacillota > Clostridia > Lachnospirales > Lachnospiraceae > Butyrivibrio. The sequence continues at coordinate 12,398 of JAILMY010000064.1, forward strand.
TAAATCTTTTAAAGACATATTTTTCTCCAATCATCGATGGATTCCCGGCTAAGGATTCCATGAACTTTGAATGTGACTTTAAATAAATTGTGCAAAATGATTTTACTTCTTTTTCGTTATCATTTCAACCCTAAAAAAAAATAGGATTTAACTCGTAAGAAAGAATGTCCCTTGCGAGTTAAATCCCGTAATATCTTACACTTCTTCAAACATATAGAGTCTTGTGTCGCCGGTGCGCATAATGCGAGTATCTCCGTTGTATCCTGTGCCGGCAAAATTGCCGTTAAGAGCAAGCCCGTGGCTATTAAGAGATGCGCCGTTGGCTGTTGCCTTCTGCTCCTCACCGTTCATATGAACAACCTTGTCCATAATGTTGTGGACAATGCCACCTTGTTTAACGTGAACAGGAGCAACGGCGTTAACAAGACTTCCAAACTCCTTGAGTTTAAGAGGGACAACGCGGTTGACCACATTATAGATCTTGTTGTCATCAAGACCCATGGTCCTTATCTTGCGATAGTCGTTGTTTGGTCTGGATCCCTTCTCCACTGCGAAGCAGACACCGCGCTTCTTGTCCCTGCTAACGATCATGTAGCCGTCATCAGGGAGTCTGTAGTAGTCACCAAACTGGAATACCTCTCTCCACTTCTTGTAGAACTCTACCTGATCCGCCACAACCTTCTTGTCCGCATCTGGCATTTCACAGAGATTAAGCTCATATCCAAAGCAACCGGGGCATGCAATCTCAAATCTTGTTTCAAGAGGAGCACTGTTCAGTGTCTGATGGTTCGGGCATGCGGAAACGTGGGCTCCCACTGTGCTTGCCGGATAACCATAGCTGTAGCCTCTCTGAATATCAAGTCTGCAGAATGCATCTGTATCATCACTTCCCCAGATCTGCGGGAAATAAGAAAGAATTCCCAGGTCAAATCTGTTACCGCCTGCTGAGCAGCCCTCGAACAGAATCTCAGGGAAGCTCTCGGTAAGTTCTCTTATAATGCGGTAAAGTCCGATGTAATAGCGATGCTGGAACTCACCCTGCCTGTCTGCAGGAAGCGATTTCGAAAATCTGTCAGAGAAGATCCTGTTCATATCCCACTTAACATAAGATACCTTACCTGCGGAAAAGACCTTCTTCATGGCCTCTATTACATAGTCCTGAACCTCAGTCCTTGTAAGATCGAGATTCATCTGATTTCTTCCGGTGGAATGAGCATGGCCGGGAACACTTACAGCCCAATCAGGATGTGCCTTATAAAGATCACTCTCTGCATTTACCATCTCAGGCTCAACCCAGATACCAAACAAAAGCCCAAGATCTGTTATCTTATCAGCCAGCTCCTTGATGCCTCCCGGGAGCTTTTTCTTGTTCTCGTACCAGTCACCCAGTGAAGTCTTATCGTCGTTACGATTGCCGAACCAGCCATCATCCATTACAAACAGCTCAATTCCGCACTTCTTAGCCTCTTTTGCCAGAGACAATAGAGATCCCTGGGTAAAGTTAAAGTAAGCCGCCTCCCAGCTGTTGATAAGGATCGGACGTTCCTTGTCGCGCCATGAGCCTCTCACGATGTGCTTTCTTACGAATTCATGCATATTAAGGCTGATTCCGCAATAGCCATCAGCTGAGAAAGTCATAACAGCTTCCGGAGCCTCAAATTTACTGCCGGCTGAAAGAAACCAGTTAAAGCCTGTTGGCTGAATTCCTGCCACAAAGCGGCTCATATTCTTGCCGTTTGAACTAAGGGACTCATAGTGGTTGCCACTGTATACCAGGTTGAAGCCATAGCATTCACCGTGGTCCTCTCCTGCATCCACATCGCTTACCATTACAAAAGGATTGGATCTTGATCCCGATTCACCGGCTGCCAGCTCCTCGCATACAACCTTTCCTCCGGTGCAGACAGATTCATGGTATCCCATCTCGTCTGCCCATCTGCCGTGGAAAGAAGTGAGTTTCAAAACAGGTGTATCAAAGTCAATCTGAGTACTGAGAAGTCTTTCGATCCTGAAATCATCGTTACTGTCGTTGTAGAGTACTGCGCTTCTTGTTATAACGTCGCAGTCCGGGAAAACAGAATATGTCAGCACAAGTCTGCTGCCGTAGCCCTTGTCCTTGAGGGTCACTACCAGCTCCTGCACCTTATCCTTCAAGTTTCCGGTATCCTTGGTGTGATCATAGGATGAAGGAAGAGTCTCCAGAGAAGCCTTTCCATCCCTGATCTCGTAGCTGTCAAAAACAAAGTCCACAGTGGATGACCCATCAGGGTATATAATCTCCACGAAGGGCTCTCTGATATCGCCTTTACCAAATGAAGACATCTCCAGACCCAGCATTTCAAGGAAAACATCGTTATGCTCGTCCGAGTAGATATTCATGTTACCGCCGCCAAAAAAGTGCTTGGGTGCGATAGCCTCTGACATGCTGATAATGCCATCTTTTCCCGAAGCAAAAGCATCTGCGAGATTGCCTGTGGAAGAGGCTTTGTCATAGCCCTCCTTAGAAATCAGTGATTCACCGTAGTGCAGGTGCTCTAAGTGTCCTGACTTTATTTTTCTGAACATATATGATGTGTTAAATGTCTGTAAAAGAAAAACATTCCCATCGGAAAAAATCATGTTACCCCTCCAAAAATCAAGTTCTCAGGCCGTTGATAATAATATCGATCATGCCATTTAAAGACTGCTCATAGCTGAAGTCAGTCTTTACAAGTTCGTCAGAACTAAGGAATTTCTCAATTGATCCCTCTACCATAAGCTTGATAAGAGGCACAGGAACCTTCTTGATAAGGCCCTGATCCATAGCCTTGTTGAGGAGCTTCTCAGTCTCGCCCCAGTCACTCTCGATCCTCTCCGCAAGCTTCATGTAAACCTTAGGATACTTCTCTTTAATCTGGTATACCATTCTGAAGTCGATATTCTTATAGTTGTCAGGAAGACATACTATAAGCTTTGAAATCTTGGTAACAAGATTCAAAGAGTCATCGGCAATGATCTCAGCCTCTTTCTGCTTGATGGCTGAAAATCCATAATCTACAGTGGCAAAAAACAATTCGTCCTTATCATAGAACTCCTTGTAGATTGTCTTCTTACTGATGTGAAGCTCCTTGGAAATATCATCCATAGTGAACTTCATGCCCTTCTTGTTGAACTGATTGATAACCGCGTCCATGATCTGCTGTCTTGTTTCTTGCACCCTTTTACCCTCCTTTTACGCGAGAACCGCTTTTAAGTACTCCCATACATTTGCTGTCGACTTCACAGATAGTTTCTCTTTTGCTGAATGAATATCCTTCATATCAGGTCCGATCGAAATACAGTCAAGGCCCTCAATTTTCTCACTCAAGATTCCGCACTCAAGACCTGCGTGGATTGCCATAACCTCAGGCTCTTTTCCATAAAGCCTTTTGTAAACCTCCACCATGTGGTCCCTGAGCTCTGAAGACTGTCTGTACTTCCAGCCCGGATACTCACCGCTGATCGACATTTCTGCTCCAAACAATCCCCCAATTGTAAGAAGCTTATTTATAAGTACCTTCTTTGAAGACTCGACACTGCTTCGCACTGACTGATCTGCGAATACCTTGCCGCCGTCGGTCTTAAGAATTCCAAGATTAAGTGAAGTCTCTACAAGCCCTGTTACTGTAGCACTCATGGCCTGAACCCCATCAGGCATGATGCTGATCATATTGCAGACTTTAAGTGAATCCTCTGATGTAAATGCAGTAAACTTACCGCTCTCTGTCTGGTCAAAAGAGATCTCCACATTATCATCTTTTACCTCAAGCTCGCCCTTTACCTCTGAAAGGGTCCTCTCTACGCTCCTTTTTACGGTATCTATATCTTCCTTGGGAACAACAATCTCGCCAACCGCGGTACTTGGTATGGCATTGTCCGCAACACCGCCGCCAACGCTGATGATTCTTAATGAAGAACCCTTTCCGCTGCCATCTGGAGAAGTAGCTCTCTGAGCATCCAAAAGAGTTCTGATCAGGATATGGTTAGCATTTCCTCTGCCACACTTTATCATCTCTCCGGAGTGACCTCCAAGAAGTCCTCCTACAAATATCTTGCACTTAACGCCCTCTGTCTCTTCCTGTCTTAAGGAAAGAACTGAGTGAATCCTTGCGCCGCCTGCACAGCTTGTAATGAACTGGCCTTCCTTCTCATTGTCGATGTTGATCATCTTCTTACTCTTTAATGAAGAAAGATCTATAGCTGAAGCCCCATACATTCCTGTCTCTTCGTTGGTTGTGATCACAACTTCCAGTGGCGGATGAGGTATATCCTTGGAATCAAGCAGTGCCAGGCAATAAGCAACGGCAATTCCGTCATCTCCTCCAAGGCTGGTGCCCTCTGCCCAGACATATTCTCCGTCTGTAGTAACTCTAAGGCCATCCTTCTTCATATCAATGTCGCAGTCATCATTCTTAACCGCAACCATGTCCATGTGTCCCTGAAGGATCACCGGCTCTTTATCCTCATAGCCCTTGCTTCCCGGAGCCTTGATTATTACATTTAATTCTTTATCCTGGGTAACTTCAAGATTTCTCTCCTTGGCAAAAGAAACTAAGAAATCACTTATCTGCTGCAGATTTCCTGAACCGTGTGGAATCTCGCACAGCTGTTCAAAAAAGCCGAAAACTTCCTTAGGTTCGATATTACTAAGTTTTGACATATCATGCCTCCATTTAATTAAACGCGCAAACTGAAAAAAGGAGTATCGAATCCTCGATACTCCTACATTTTATCCTATAAAAACTTTTTTTACAATAAAAGTTTCCAAGTCAAATAATATTAATTATTGTTATGCAATCTTCTCTTTTGCAAGCTCTGCCAGAGTCTTGAATCCGTCTGGATCGTTAACTGCAAGCTCAGCAAGCATCTTTCTGTTGATGTCTACACCAGCAAGCTTAAGACCATGCATCATGTTGCTGTATGAAAGGCCGTTAATTCTAGCTGCTGCGTTGATACGTGTGATCCAGAGAGATCTCATATCTCTCTTCTTCTGCTTACGACCAGCAAATGCTGATGTAAGTGCTCTCATAACTGACTGCTTAGCTACTCTGTACTGCTTAGATCTTGCTCCTCTGTAGCCCTTTGCAAGCTTTAATACTCTATTGTGCTTCTTCTTGGCATTTAATGCGCCTTTAACTCTTGCCATCTTAA
>JAILMY010000075.1 GCA_024692165.1 Butyrivibrio sp.
ATTAGTTGTTCTTCCTACGATAATAGGAATTCTTCTCACATACACAAATGAAAAGAAGGCGAATGGATCTATCATTCCGGGATGGATTATGCATAGCACTATGAATATAATTACACGAGTAATTCAGCTGTAAGAGGATATTCTATAGAATAACTGCAACAGTGGCAGAAATCGGATTCTTTTATGGAAAGCATATTAATAAGATATACGGAAGTGATATTTCCGAGGATATGATTCAGTATGCCGGAAAGAATCTTGAACTTCTTAGCTATAGTTGATTGGAGAAAAGACAGACTGAATTGGAGCAGCATTATCTCGATTTTCACAAGAATTCCCATTTGGAAGCGCTTGAGAGTGCAAAAAGGCTGCGTAAATACTAATAGGGAAAAATATTATTGGAGGAGACATAAAGAATGGCATCATGGATGGTACACCTTAGAGTTGCTGATAAATTGCTGGATAAGATTGAAGGACTTGATAAAAGCGCATTTGTTTTAGGGAACATTGCACCGGATAGCGGAGTTCCAAATGAAGACTGGTCAGTATTCACTCCTCCGGGGAAGATAACACATTTTAGAACAAGGCTAGAGGAAAGGACATTTATTGATATTGATAAGTATGTCCGGGAGTATTTTACCAGGGAGAAAATCGCGAATTATTCAAATCGCGAATTCTCTTTTTTCCTGGGATATTATACGCATCTGTTAACTGATATCGAATGGACTAAGATGACTCATTCAGAAGGTGTTTCCGAGGAGAATGCCAGAAAAGCAAACATGTCTCTTACAGATTTCATCTGGAAAAACAAGGAAGACTGGTATGATCTGGATTTTTTATATCTGGAGGAGCACCCGGATTTTCGTGCTTTCCATATCTATGAAGATGCTGATGATATAGAAAATGTATTCATGGATTCTTTTGCCAAGGATGCTTTCGAAAACAGGCGTGAGTACATTTGCGGCTATTATCATAGTGATAACCATGGGGATCTTCACAGGAAATATCAGTATCTTACCAAGGAAAGATCTGACAGGTTTGTTGATGAGACAGTGGACATGATTCTGGATATGATGCAAGTATCTAATGAATGCAGTTTTTGCCATTCTTGGGTATGAATACCACTAGGAACTACTATTTATATTATTAACAAAAATTTGCAATCGGCAATTTATAAACGGATTTATATAAGAATAAATTCGCATATAAATTGCCGATTGTGTTATAATATAATATATTATGATGGATGAAAGGGTATTAAATATGGGTTTTATAGACGTCAGCTCTGCGGCAAATAAATGGAATATATCGGAGCGTAGCGTTAGAAATTATTGCCAGGCAGGTCGAGTTCCAGGAGCAGTTATAGATAAAGGAATATGGCTAATTCCGGATGATGCAGAAAAACCAGAGAGAAAACAACGCGCTGGCAAGATTCCGACCGACATTCTTTCACGACTTAGAATGGAAAAAGAAGCAGACGTTCCCGGGGGAATATATCATAAGGTTCAGATTGAACTTACCTATAATTCTAATCATATCGAAGGTAGCCGACTCACCTATGACCAGACAAGGTATATCTTTGAGACTAATACAATAGGGATTGAAGACGAAAAAGTTAATGTCGATGACATCATGGAGACGGTAAATCACTTCAGATGCATAGATATCGTCATCGATCAGGCAAACTACGCTCTGAGTGAGGCTTTTATCAAACAGATGCACTATGTGCTCAAATTTGGAACTTCCAACAGCAGGAAACCATGGTTTGCAGTAGGTGAGTATAAACGCCTTGAAAATGAAGTCGGCGGAATGGAAACAACTCATCCAAATGAAGTGGCCACCAAGATTAAGAAGCTACTTAAGTCCTACAACATATCAAAAGAGAAATCCCTGGACGACATTATTGATTTCCATTGCAAGTTTGAAAGAATTCATCCATTCCAGGACGGAAACGGTCGTGTAGGCAGACTTATAATGTTCAAGGAATGTCTTAGAAATGGCATTACGCCGTTCATCGTTGAAGATGACATAAAAGACTTCTATTACAGAGGCTTAAAAGAATGGAACAATGAAAAGGGATATCTGATTGACACCATCCTGATTTGCCAGGATAGATTTAAATCATACCTTGATTATTTTGGTATCAATTATTCTAAATAATGCCAGTAATTATTTAGGGAACTCCGTAAGAATATAAGAAGAATAGATAAGGAACTTGCTTCATTGGCTGAATAAGTGGCAGGAAGCAATAGCAGATTTTGCGGAAGGTATAAATAATGAAGAAAAAGCATAAGCTGGGAGCAGCAATTCTCATCATAATGATCATGCTTGTGGGATGTGGGAATAAAATCGATGATCCACTTTCCGATAATCCAGTTGAATTTAGTATGGAAACAAATTCAAATAATCCCGAAGATTCATATGGGACTACTTCTAATGAAGAAATCAATAATAATGAAGAAACCCCTGATGCAGAAGATACTTTCGAAGAAGTTCAGACATCGCCTTTTACAATCTGGGAATATGAAGGCTACGTTGATGAATGTGACGGATATACATGGCAGGAGGAATTCTTCGATTGCGATTATGATGGGGATGGAAAAAATGACCGTGTTAAGCGCAGCTGGGATGGCGGAAAACAGACAGCTATATATGAGATAGAGTTCGGCAATGGCGACAAATTGACTACTCCTGATGGCCCGGAAACAGGCTTTCCTCATATTCAGGCAGGGGATCTTGATGGAGATGGTGCAAAAGAAATTTTGATAATTCTCACATACGACACAAGCACTGATCCTTATTCTTTCGGTGATATGTGGCTCTTTGACCGGGATAAGGATTCCGGAGAGTATGCTGAAGTTGAGCTTCCTCTTGTAAAAGATGAGTACGGAGGAAAAGGCTTTAACGTGGACTATGATAAGCCTCAAGACAACAAGATCAGATTTACTCTAAGGGAGGCTGGTTTATCAATGACGGAAGAAGTCGATGCAGACTATCTTTCCAACTGGTGGACTGATGATCTTTCGACACAGCTTAGAGTGGTCTTTTATGCTGAGATTATAGATAACAGCAAACCTGTCTTGAGATGTTATTTGGAACCGCTTCATAGATGGGGACCTATGCTGGGATTCAACCTTAATTATGTAGGTGGAGAATACAAGATAGGATACATAGAAAGAGACACTCCGGATTCCTGGGGATGATCGGTTGCTTTTTTATGTGACAATACTGTGATAGTTCATTCCATATAATAATCCCATAAGTTATTTGAGATTATTGGAGGAGCTAAACAATGAAAACAGGTATTGGTGTGTTAAAAACATTGGCAGTGGTAATTACTGCTATAGTGCTTGTATCGAATATGACATATGGAAAAAAGTGCGAAGCAGAGAATAATGTGAAAGAACAGATCATGGAGATTGCATGTCATTACTGTCACGAAAACTTTTCTGCAGATGTAAGCCAGTCACATGTAAATTGTCCTCATTGCGGAGAGACAAATGAGTTTTCAGGATGATATAATGAAATCTACAAAGTGAAATAAAACTAAGGCGGTAGATTCATTGATTGAGTTGTTTCTGACATTTGCAAAGATCGGGCTCTTCACCTTTGGAGGTGGCTACGCCATGATCTCAATCATTATAAATGTATGCGTAGCGAAGAAAAAATGGATAACTCATGATGAGATGATGAACGTAGCAGTAATTGCAGAATCAACACCGGGACCGATTGCCATTAACTGTGCGACTTACGTGGGTTATAAGAAAAAAGGCATTATGGGGGCAATCGCAGCAACGCTTGGCGTTGTGTTGCCATCTTTTATCATCATCTATCTGATCTCAATATTCCTTAACAATTTTCTGGAGATTACGTGGGTAGTAAATGCCTTTAAGGGAATCCGGGTTGCTGTGGGACTGCTGATTCTTGATGCAGGCTTTAATATGATAAAGAATATGAAAAAGAAAGCATTTCAGCTGGCTGTATTGTGCTGTTCTTTTGTTGCCATGATTCTGATCAGCATTTTTGCCTGGAACTTTTCTTCAATCCTGCTTATGCTTATTGCTGCAATAGTAAGCGTCCTGGTTTTTGCGGTTCAGGAAGCGCGATCAGGAAACGGAGGTGAGCTTAAATGATATATCTTGAGCTCTTTGTAGGATTCCTGATTGTGGGATTGTTCTCTTTTGGCGGAGCATATGGTGCGATACCACTGATCCGTGATGTGGTTATTTCTTATGGCTGGATTGGTGACGATATGCTAACTGACATGATAGCCATAAGCGAGAGCACTCCCGGCCCGATAATGGTTAATCTTGCCACATATGTTGGGAGCAGCAGAGCCGGGTTGCTTGGAGGAATAGTAGCTACATTTGCCGTGGTATTGCCGGCCTTTATAATTATGATCCTTATAATGGTCATATTGAAAAGCTTACAGGGAAACAAGTATGTGCAGGCTATTCTCCGTGGATTAAAACCATGTATTGTTGGAGTCATTCTTGCTACCGGGTTTATTATGATGGCCAAAAACAGTGTGCTTCCATTGTTTCTTGATACAAAAGATTATCGACCTGCGATTATAGCCTGTGCCTTGGCAATTGCTTACTTTGCACCAAGGAAAGTATTTAACAAAAAGTTGTCTCCGATATTGCTCATAATGATTTCCGCGGTATTGGGGGTTATTACATATGGATTTTGAGTAAAAACAGCTATGAAGAAATTTGTAGCTGTTTATTTGTGTCAGTGCATTGACATTTTTAGTGAAAAGAAATAATATAATAAAATGATTGTACGCGATTTAATTGATTTCCGTGAAAAGGGTGAGATATGAAATATAATTCTTTTAAAGCTGTTGATATGACTGTGGGTACTCCATGGAAGCAGATACTGAGATTTACAATACCAATGCTGCTTGGAAATGTTGCTCAGCAGTTATATAGCACGGTAGACAGCATTATAGTTGGAAAATACGTAGGTGATAATGCTTTGGCTGCGGTGGGAAGTGCTGCTCCAATTCTTAATCTTCTCCTGGTTATGTTTATAGGTGTCAGTATTGGTGCGACAATAATGGTTGCTCAATATCTGGGAGCCAAAAATAGAGATGCTTTGTCCTGGACAATAGGAAACTGTTTTACACTTATCTTTATTGCGTCGATCTCAATGACTGTGATTGGAGTCCTGATATCAAGACCCATGTTAGCGTTATTGAGAACTCCTGAGAGTATTATTGACTGGAGTGCAAGTTATCTAAGGATACTGTTTCTCGGTTCTATTGGACTTGGTTTTTATAATATTTTAAGCGGTGTTTTAAGGGGACTTGGAGATTCGGTTTCCGCGCTGGTTTATCTTATTATTTCAAGTGTAATTAATATTGTATTGGATATTCTTTTTGTGGCTAGTTTCAACATGGGAGTGTCCGGTGTTGCACTTGCTACGATAATTGCTCAGGCATTTTCTGCAATATTGTGTGTCAACCGCCTGAGAAAAATGGGCGATATATTTGATTTTGGAATAAAGTTTTTTAAGTTCAAGGGAAACTATGCGGGGCAGATAATAAGGCTTGGATTTCCTTCCGGAATCACACAGGCAATTTTTTCCATGTCTATTGTCCTGGTACAGTCTCTTACTAATACCTTCGGCGAACAGCTTATCACTGCAAGTGTAATCATACAGCGTGTAGATGGATTTGCCGTACTTCCTATTTTCTCTTTTGGTTCTGCTCTGACAACTTATGCAGGTCAGAATATTGGTGCAGGAAACAGGGAAAGAGTCGAACAAGGTTCAAGACAGGGTCTATTGATGTCGCTGCTTTTTTCTGTAGGGATAGTGGCTGTTATCCTTACTTTTGGCAGGAGCCTTATGGGAATATTTACAGATACAGAGGAACTCGTTGACCTTAGCATGCACCTTATGAAAATTCTGGCAGGAGGATATCTGTTAATGGCTATCATTCAGTCCCTTACGGGTGTAATGCGTGGTGCAGGAGATACAGTGACACCAATGTGGATATCAATCATCGAGACATTTTTCCTCAGAATGCCCCTGGCTTACATTATGGTGTACATGACACGCTCTGAGGCTAACCCGCTTGGAAATCGTGACATGATCTATTGGTCACTTCTTATAGCCTGGATTATTGGCGCAGTTATGAGTGTTGTGCTGTATAGATATGGACGATGGAGAAAGATAGGACCTGTCAGCCAGTAAAAGAGCTTAAGGCATAACACGGACCTTATTTATGGAGGTGGCTATAGTAAATCGTTCTTTATCTAAAAAACTGCTGCATTGCTGTCATTCCTTATGATCAGATGGATGAAAAAGGGTATGGAGATTATAAAAAATTCGTTGAATAAAGGATTTTGATATGAATATTACATTTATAACAGTATTTTTGCAGGGTATATTGAGTTTTTTCTCACCTTGCGTGTTACCGCTTTTGCCTGTATACATGGGATATCTTTCCGGTGGTGCACTTAAAGAGGATAGTGATGGATCAAAGCATTATGACAGAGCCAGGGTTATGGTAAACACCATATTCTTTGTGATAGGTGTAAGCTTTGCCTTCTTTCTTCTGGGAATGGGACTTAGTGTTCTCGGAAGGTTTTTTAGCGGAAATCAGATCACATTTGTGAGAATCGGTGGCATAATTGTCGTATTGTTCGGTCTTTATCAGCTTGGGGTATTTGGAAGCAGCAGAATATTAAGCCGTGATGTGAGACTTCCTATAAATCTGGGAAATCTTGCCATGTCACCATTAACAGCGCTGCTCATGGGCTTTGTCATAAGCTTTGCCTGGAGTCCATGCATTGGTCCTGTGTTATCATCGGTGCTTATCATGGCGGCTTCTGCAGATTCAGCATCCATGGGGTTCTTACTGATCGAAATTTACACATTGGGCTACATTATCCCATTTTTGCTTGTAGGCCTGTTTACTACTACACTTCTTGAATTCTTTGGAAAACACAGGGGTGTCGTAAAGTATACCGTTAAAATCGGTGCAGTGCTCATGATACTGATGGGAATTCTCATGTTCACGGGAAGACTTAACAGTATCTCCAGTTATCTTTCTCAGTTTAGCGGAGCACAGATTGCGGTGGCTGAAGAGGAAACAAAAAGTGAAGATGTAAACTCATCTGAGAGTGAAGAAGTGAATGCTGCAACTGATGAAAGCGCAACTGAAGCATCAGCTCAAAGCAGTGAGTCGGAAGGAGCTTCCAAAGATGAGTTACTACCGGCTCCCGAGTTTACGCTGGTAGACCAATACGGTGAAACACACTCTCTGTCAGACTACAGAGGAAAGATTGTCTTTCTCAACTTTTGGGCTACTTGGTGCCCTCCGTGCAGAGCAGAGATGCCATATATACAGGAGCTACATGAAAAGTACTCTCAAGAGGGTTCTGATGTGGTGATATTAGGTGTTGCATTTCCAAACATGGGAAATGAGACCGACATAGAAGGAATCAGCAAGTTTTTGGATGATAACGACTATACCTATCCTGTTCTTATGGATGAGGGCGCGACGTTGCAGCTTCCTTATTACATAACTGCATTTCCAACAACATTTATAATAAATCCCGAAGGCAATGTCCTTGGCTACATTCCGGGTGGCATGACCAAAGAAATAATGGAAGATGTGATAAATAAGGCAAGAGAATGAAATATGATGTTTTTTGAGAAGATCAAATAATTAGCCAAATCAAAAAATGCAAAATTGGGCAAAAACGCGTCAAAAAGATGCCAAAAATAGAGCAGATTCATGCCGGGAATATGGTAAAATTACAGGGTGAAGATAGGGAGAGTATTTATTATGTTCGGAGGGCAAGCGATGGACAAATCATTTCCTGAAATTAAAACTTTTTTTGGCTTTGGATGTATGAGACTTCCAATGAAGGGTACGGAGGTAGATATTGAGCAGTTCAAAGAGATGACTGACTACTTTATCGAGAATGGCTTCAATTACTTCGATACAGCCCATGGTTACATTGACGGCAAGTCAGAGCTGGCGATCAAAGAGGCTTTGACAAGCAGATACTCAAGAGATAAATATCTTTTGACCAACAAACTTACTGAACCCTACTTCAATAAAGAAGAGGATATCAGACCGTTCTTCCAGAGTCAGCTGGATGCCTGCGGCGTAGAGTATTTTGACTTCTATCTGATGCATGCACAGAATGCTACCAATTTCAAGAAATTCAAAAAATGCAACGCTTATGAGACAGCATTTAAGCTCAAGGAAGAGGGAAAAGTTAAGCATGTAGGCCTTTCTTTCCACGATAAGGCTGAGGTTCTTGATGAGATCCTTACTACATATCCTCAGATTGAGATTGTACAGATCCAGTTCAACTATGTGGATTATGAGGATCCCGGTGTTCAGAGTAAAAAGGTTTATGACGTGTGCAGGAAGCACAATAAGCCTATGATCATTATGGAGCCTGTAAAGGGTGGAAGCCTTATCAAGCTTCCTGTTGAGGCTCAGAAGGTATACGATGAGATGCCTTCAGGTCTTTCAAATGCATCCTATGCAATCCGTTTTGCAGCGGGATTTGAAGGAATCAGGATTGTTCTTTCGGGAATGAGCGATATGGCTCAGATGAAGGACAATGTTTCCTTTATGAAGGATTTCAAACCTCTCGATGAGAACGAGATGGGCGCTGTTGCCAAGGTTACAGGTATTTATAAGGGCCTTGACGTTATTCCTTGTACAGCATGTCATTACTGTGTTGAGGAAAACCACTGTCCTATGAGCATCAAGATTCCTGAGCTCTTTGCATGTCTTAACACCAAGAGAATATTCAATGACTGGAATCAGAATATGTACTACAATGTTCTTACTACAAACGGTGGAGCAAAGGCCAGTGAGTGCATAGAGTGCGGTGGCTGCGAGAGCGTATGCCCACAGCATCTTGAGATCAGAGATCTGCTCAAAAAGGTTGCAGCAGAATTTGAAAAGTAAATAACAGATAAAAGAGAGTATGGAGGCATGACTTCTTGAAAAGTTCAGGAGTCATGCCTTTTTTATGGGTTTTCGGAAAAATATTATCAGGTACTTGATTTTTTTGAAGATTGTATTATAATACAAATTGTACACAATTAAATGAAACAAAACTATAATAAAAAGAGGCAGCTAATAGCATACATTTCAGCTTGTTAACTGCTATTATTTTTACCAAGGCATTAGCACTCGACGCAAAAGAGTGCTAACAACAAAGGAGGTTACCCATGATAGTAGTTCCGGTATATAATAAACAGCTTATATCTGAAGGAAATCTTTATTTCCAGACAGATGAATTTAAGAATCTCGGAGGAAGAGCTGTTCAGGATGAAAAAGTAGTTCTTCTTCAAAACAAGACCTTTCAGAAAAGAAACGATATGACAGAGGATAATTTTTATCCGATTGGTGTTTCCGGTGTCATCAGTAATATCAGCCCGGACGGATACATCGTTGTAAAGGTTAATAACCGCGTAAATATTGATGAGGTCTCA
>JAILMY010000093.1 GCA_024692165.1 Butyrivibrio sp.
GGTTATGAGGGATAAAGGGGACATTTTTATAGTATGAATGCAGGTAACAGCGTAAAAAAGTATTCATATAAAGAAAAAGTTATTTCAAGAGTAGACAGATTTAACCGAAAGCACAAGATGTTTAAGATTTTCGGTTTGTTATATGCGATCATAGCGATCAGTGTTTATAACTTTTTGTTTTATTTCTACAGGAATACAAAGAGATTCACATGTCTGGCATGTATTTTACTGTTTTTTGTAGCAAGCAGCAGCTTTTCCTATCCGGGAATGGCGCTGACCATCAGCTTTGCATCTGATTTTGAGAGGATTGACAGTGAGACTATTGAAACACAGCCTCTTTCAGAGACTACTGTGGAAGAGTCCGATGCGCAGCTGGCAATTATTGAGGACGTTGATTCTGAAGTCATCAAGGAGGCTCTTGAGAGCGGCAATCCCGACGTGGCTGAGGCTGAACATTTAGATCCGGAGAAGCAGGCTTCCCTTTATGATATTCTAAATGCCAATGCTACTGAGGATGAGGACCGGGTAGTTGAGACTAATGAGATTGAGGAAGAGGCCGTGGCAACTGCGGCAGAGCCTGAAGTGGAAGCTATAATAGAGTCAGAGCCTGACTTTGACGAAGATGACTGGAAGATAATGCTTGTCAACAAGCAGCATCCGATCCCGGATGATTACGAATTTCCTCTGGGTACCATTACGGGTACCATGAGATGCGATGAGAGAATTATTACTCCTCTTCTTGATATGATGAAGGCAGCCAATTCTGAGGGAGTTTCTCTTATTATCTGTTCTCCCTACAGAGATATGAACAGACAGACCATGCTCTTTGATAACAAGATAGACAAGTACATGGCAGCCGGTATGAGCTATATGGAGGCTTACAATCTTGCAAGCCAGGCTGTTACTGTACCGGGGCATTCAGAGCACCAGGTGGGTCTTGCTATTGATATTATTACTGATGGGTATTCCAATCTCGATGAGGGTTTTGGCAATACAAATGCCGGTAAATGGCTTGCTGCAAACAGCTACAAGTATGGATTTATCTTAAGATATCCGGCCGGCAAGGAGCATATCACCAGTATCGAATTTGAGCCCTGGCACTTCAGATATGTTGGAGTTGACGCGGCCACCTTCATGGTTCAAAATGATATATGCTTAGAGGAACTTTGGAGCACATACGTTAAGTAATATCATGAGGTTTATATGTACAAAATAATTAAAAAAGATGGTACTGCAAAAAGAGCGGAGTTTGAAACTGTCCATGGCAAGATTCAGACTCCCGTTTTTATGAACGTAGCTACAGTAGCTGCCATTAAGGGCGGTGTATCTACGGAGGACCTTGAGGGCATAGGAACTCAGGTGGTCCTTTCCAATACATATCATTTACACCTGCGACCCGGCGATGAGACAGTTTACAGAATGGGCGGACTTCACAAATTCATGTCCTGCAACAAGCCTATTCTTACAGATTCCGGCGGATTCCAGGTCTTTTCCCTTGCCAAGACAAGAAGAATCAAGGAAGAGGGAGTTTACTTCCACTCACATATTGACGGACACAAGCTGTTCATGGGGCCTGAGGAGAGCATGAGGATTCAGTCACACCTTGGATCCACAATTGCCATGGCATTTGATGAATGTCCTTCCGCCAAGGCTGAGCATGAATATGTTCAGATGTCTGTGGACCGCACAACCAGATGGCTTGAGCGCTGTAAGAAAGAGATGAACAGACTTAACGGCCTTGAATATACCGTTAATCCTCATCAGATGCTCTTTGGAATCAATCAGGGAGCTATTTTTGATGACATCAGAATTGAACATGCCAAGAGAATTGCTGATATGGATCTTGATGGTTATGCTGTGGGAGGTCTTGCTGTTGGTGAGACCCATGAAGAAATGTACCATGTCCTTGAAACTGTGGTTCCATATCTTCCGCAGGAGAAGCCTACATATCTGATGGGCGTCGGAACACCTGCCAATATCCTGGAAGCTGTAGAGCGCGGCGTAGACTTTTTTGACTGTGTATACCCCAGCAGAAACGGACGCCACGGACATCTGTATACTAACAGAGGTCATATCAATCTGTTAAATGCCCGCTACGAGCTGGATGATTCACCTATTGAAGAGGGCTGTCAGTGTCCGGCCTGTCGCAGATACTCAAAGGGCTATATCAGACACCTTCTTAAGGCCAATGAGATGCTGGGCCTTAGGCTTTGCGTTCTTCATAATCTCTATTTCTACAATCACATGATGGAAGAGATAAGAGATGCAATTGAGGCAGGAAAGTTCCGGGAGTACAAGAGAAATAAGCTTGCAGGCATGCAGGAGTTTGACGGCTCTGACAACAAGGAATACGCAAACATAGACAAAAACTGGCGTAAAGGCTGATTTACAAGAAAAAATAATATTTCTCAATGACACCTTGAATTTCAGTTTTGTTTCTAGTAATATGAATTGGTATATTTATTTAATTAGTTTTGGGAGGACATTATGGGCTTATTTTTAACAGCAGATGCATCAGCGGCATCAGCTAATAGTTTTATCATTATTGCAATTTATGTTGTTCTTTTCGGATTTTTGTATTTTGTTATGATCCGTCCTCAGAGGAAGGAACAGAAACAGAAAGCTCAGATACTTGCTTCATTGGCAGTAGGTGACAGCGTACGTACAACAGGCGGATTTGTTGGTGTTATACTTGATATCTCCGATGATATGGTTATCGTTGAGTTTGGTAACAACAAGAACTGCCGTATTCCTATGTACAAGGAAGCCATTGTTGAGGTTGAGAAGCCTGAGGATGCAATTGTTTCTAACACAGAGTCAACAGATTCCAAGAAGAAGTAATTTCTTAACTGAATAATGAGTAATTATCTTAGCCCGGTTGGGACACCAATCGGGCTTTACTATAAGATTTTCACTGTAACACTTTAAATTGATACATTGTTACTTTTCTTTAAACGGTATTACAATATTGATATTGGAGGAGGCAAGATGGAACTTAAGATTACATGCATACCCGGAGACGGAATTGGCCCGGAGATCGTGACTGAGGCCAAGAAGGTCCTTGATAAGGTAGGCGATGTCTATGGTCACAAGATGCAGTATAAAGATATACTGATGGGAGGATGCTCTATTGACGCTCATGGCGTTCCCCTTACAGATGAGGCAATTGCAGATGCCAAGGCTGCGGATGCAGTGCTTATGGGATCTATCGGAGGCAATACCTCCACATCACCCTGGTACAAGCTTGAGCCAAAGCTTAGACCTGAGGCAGGACTACTTAAGCTTCGCAAGGAACTGAATCTTTTTGCAAATCTTCGTCCGGCATATCTTTATCCGGAGCTTAAGAGCGCATGTCCTCTTAAGGAAGCCACATCAGACAAGGGCTTTGATATGCTGATCATGAGAGAGCTTACCGGTGGTCTTTATTTCGGAGATCGCTTTACCAAAGAAGTGGATGGAGAACTGGTGGCCACAGATACCCTTGTATACAGGGAAAGTGAGATCAGACGGATTGCCATAAGAGCTTTCGATGTAGCAAGAAAGCGCAGAAAGAGCGTTATCAGTGTAGACAAGGCCAACGTTCTTGATTCTTCAAGGCTTTGGAGAAAGGTTGTAGAGGACGTTGCAAAGGATTATCCTGATGTGACCCTCGAGCATATGCTGGTTGATAACTGTGCTATGCAGCTGGTAAAAGATCCTTCGCAGTTCGATGTGGTACTGACAGAGAATATGTTTGGCGACATTCTTTCCGATGAAGCCAGTATGATCACCGGATCCATCGGAATGCTTTCATCAGCATCCCTTAACGATACAAGCTTTGGTTTATATGAGCCAAGCCATGGCAGTGCGCCGGATATTGCAGGGCAGAATAAGGCCAATCCTATTGCAACAGTTCTTTCAGCTGCCATGATGCTCAGATATTCCTTTAATCTCGATAAGGAAGCAGATGCAATCGAGGACGCCGTAAGATGCGTTTTAAAGGACGGCTACAGAACAATTGATATCATGCCCAAGGAGGATGCAGAAAGCCTTAAGCTTTGCTCCTGCACAGAGATGGGAGATATCATTGCACAGTATATTAAGTAATATGTTTATTTTAGATAAATCAGATAATAACAGGAAAAGGAGATTTGGCTATGATAAGTGACAGAGTTATGAAAGGCGTACAGCAGGCACCTCACAGAAGTCTTTTTAATGCCCTTGGATTTACAGAGGAAGAAAGAAGAAAACCTCTTATTGGTATTGTCAGTTCCTACAATGAAATTGTTCCCGGACATATGAATCTGGATAAAATAACTGAGGCAGTAAAGCT
>JAILMY010000148.1 GCA_024692165.1 Butyrivibrio sp.
GAGATATTATGCAAATATCGTTGGAAAATACGGCATGCAGGTTCAGGCTGTTCTTAAGAAGGCAGCAGGACTTGATATTCAGATGCTTTTCCCATTGCATGGACCGGTTTGGAGAAAGGATATCGCCTGGTTTATAGATAAGTACCAGAAGTGGAGTACATACGAGCCTGAGACTGATGACATCTTTGTGGTTTACGGAAGTTTGTACGGACATACAGCCAGTGCAGCAATGTCGCTGGCATCACTGCTTAGAGACAAAACCGGCAAGAATATAAAGGTTTACGATGTATCGGGAGTAGATGTATCATATCTTATTGGAGAAGTATGGCGCTGCAAAAAAGTCGTTCTCATGTGCCCGACTTATAACAATGGCATATATCCTCCAATGGAGAGCTTCCTTACTGATATGGCTGCTCTTTCAGTCACTAACAGGACTTTTGCTCTTGCTCAGAATGGAACCTGGGCACCGGTTACAGTTAAGCTTATGACTGAGAAGCTTCAGAACCTTAAGAATGTGACAATAATCGAGCAGAACCTTACAATTAAGAGTGCACTTCATAAATCGGATACCGAGAGCCTTGAAGCATTTGCGGATGCAATTGCAAAGGCATGATATTTAAACTTCGGGAGGAGATGAAAAAGTATGTTTAAAAGAATACTAAAAAAGATTGTGGCTGTAGCTGCGGTCGCAACTACTATGACCATGGCTGTGGGGGGCTATGGGGCAGTAACAGGTAATGCCGGCTTCGTAGCAAAAGCTGAGGGAAGACCTGTTTCTATTGATTCCTGTCTTATACAGGGTTCCGACGTTGTAGTACACGTATCGGGATCAAGTTCATCATCGGATGGAAAATACTATCTTTTTGCAGATGAGGTTTATCAGGATGGAACAACAGGAAGGATTGTCGCAAGCACAGAAGCCGGAAAAAATGCGACATTCACATTCCCGCTGGAACATTATACTGCAAATTCCAACCTTTCCAAGAAATTTCTTGTTGCAGCAAAGAGCGGTGGTTCATATGTTCAGGTAAGTGATGAGCACTATATCACAAATCCGGAGGCCATTGCTACAAAGACTGTTGCCAGAAATGACCATGGTATCAAGGGTATTCTCCCTAATGATACCAATGCGGCTGTGTTTAATGATCTTGGAATTTCTCAGATGGTTTACAACCTATACATGGGCGACATCGTTGTTGACCCTGCAAACGTGAATGTTGAGACCATTCCTTTTGAGTACAACGGAAAAGCTTATCTTTTTAATGCAGCTGCGCTTGCACAGTATGACGCGTTTGTTCAGTGGTGCTCAATGAACAACTATCAGCTTACAATGACAATTCTAAATAATAAGACTGCTGCCGGAGCTGATCTGATACACCCTCTTTCAAGAGATTCCCATGTTTGTCCCGGATACGCCATGAATACCAAGGAAGATGCAGGCACACAGCATCTTAAGGCTATCGCAGCTTTTCTTGCTCAGAGATATTCAGGAGGTCCTTACGGCACAGTTGATAACTGGGTAATCGGAAACGAAGTAAATGCCAGAACCGAGTGGTATTACATGAGCTCCACAAACCTTGAGCTTAACGTCAATGAGTATTGCAAAGCGTTCCGTATTTTCTACAATGAGATCAAAGCAGTTAATGCCAACGCAAGAATATTCAATTCAATTGATCAGGAATGGCAGAGAAAGTCCAATCCGGGATGTTCTCTTTCAAAAGATTTCCTCGACAGATTCAACTACTACATGTTAAGAGAAGGAAACATCGACTGGTGTCTCTCTGTTCATCCTTATAATGCTCCGTTGTTTGACCCATATGCATGGAAACAGCAGAGCCAGTATGTAAGTAAGAGCCTTTCAACTCCATATATTACAATGGAGAATATATATCTTTTGACGGATTATATGTGCCAGTCTTCATTCCTCAATACTGCCGGACAGGTAAGGCCTATAGCTCTTACAGAGATCGGTTATACATCAAGCTTTGGCGAGGACGCCCAGGCAGCATCAATTACTTACGCATATACAATGGCTGCTACCAATCCTTATATCACAAGCTTTATGCTCTTTAGAGAGACTGACAATGCACATGAGATGGAAAGCCATATCGCGCAGGGTCTTAGAAACCTTGATGGAACACAGAAGCTTTCATACAATTACTACAAGGCAATGGGCACTGTTGAGCAGGAGAACTACAAGGCTAAGGCTTCAGAAATTATCGGTGCTGACATCAATTCTCTTGTAGCTAACAGAACATTTATGTCTAGAAATGGCTGGTTTTTAAATGACTAATAATTCTCGTAATAAAGAACTTGAAACACTTAATAAGATAACAAATATGCAAAAAGATCTGCTGGGGAGTCTCTATGGAGATTTCTTCACAGGGACAACGAGCAAGCCTGCTCCAAAAAGCGGTGTAAATTCAGGCCCTTCTCCTGTAAATACAGGGAAGGTTGCAACTCCTTCAGGAACTGCAGCACCTGTAGCAGGTGGAAAGAGCAGCGATCAGGCGATAAAGGATGCAAATGACGCTATAAATGAAGCCAAGAATCTTTTTGCTGCTGATTCAAATCTGAACAAGCCAGAGGAAGAGGAGAAGCCACAGGAACCCGAAGAGGATCCTATGGAGAGCCTTGAGAAGCTTATTGGTCTTTCCACTATTAAGGAAGATGTAAAAGAGCTTACTGCTTTTGTTAAAGTCCAGAAGGCAAGGAAAGATCAGGGACTTAAGTCAGTTCCCGTATCACTTCATCTTGTTTTTACTGGTAATCCCGGAACAGGTAAGACTACTGTAGCCAGAATCATTGCCAGGATCTATAAGCAGATCGGCGTTCTTTCAAAAGGTCAGCTTGTGGAAGTAGACAGATCGGGGCTGGTTGCAGGATACGTTGGACAGACTGCGATTAAGACTCAGGAGCAGATAAAAAAGGCAATGGGTGGAGTCCTTTTCATTGATGAAGCTTATGCGCTTGCCCAGAAGGACGATGCATTCGGTCAGGAGGCTATCGATACTATCCTCAAGGCAATGGAGGACAACAGAGATGACTTTGTTGTAATTGTTGCAGGCTACACGGGACCAATGAAGAAATTCATCGAGTCAAATCCGGGCCTTAAGTCAAGATTCAACAAGTATATCGAGTTCCCTGATTACAGCATTGACGAGCTGGAAGAAATCTTCTATATGAACTGCAAGAAATATGACTACAAGGTTGATGAGGACGTCAAGCATCAGGTAAGAGCTCTTATCACTGCCAAGAAGCTTGAGAATATCGATAACTTTGCGAATGCCCGTGAAGTAAGAAACCTCTTTGAAGAGATCATTACAAATCAGGCCAGAAGAATTTCAACCCTTGAAAGTCCAAGTGGCGATGATATGATGACAATTCTTTTGGAGGATCTTACTGACAAGCCTTTGGATAAGAAGGAAGCTTTAGAACCGGAGAAAGAGCAAGACAGTTCTGCAGATGAGGATTTATCCAAGGAAGATACGACAGCTCAGAACGAAGACATTTCAGAAGAAGAAAAATAAGGTTGTCAAATTCGGGCAACATTGGTATAATTTTTAATGCTTGCTGATGAAAAAGAGTCATGGTTGGCTCTTTTTCATTCAGCTGATAATATGGTTTTATCGAGGCGTGGCTCAGTTTGGTAGAGCGCTGCGTTCGGGACGTTGCGCGATTTTCATCTTTTTCAACTGAATAGTTTTTTCATCGGGGTGTGGCTCAGCTTGGTGGAGCGCGGCGTTCGGGACGCCGAGGTCGCA
>JAILMY010000188.1 GCA_024692165.1 Butyrivibrio sp.
CCCTCTGTCATGTAGATGATCTCAATGTGCTTATCGCTTTTAAGCATGGTAACTGCTGCCTCTTCAAAGGTAAGTCCCACGTTGAACTCACCGTTGGCGACACCTTTATATACTGCAGAAGAATTGTCCAGAAGAACTCCGTCCAGGTTCTTCACAAACTCTTTTACATAGTCCCAGCCCTTGTCAGGATTACCATCTCCCATGTCATATAGCATATTCACCAGATGCTCAAAGGCGGAGGAGGATTTTTCCGGATTCGCAAAGGCAATCTGTCCCTTAAGCTCATCCTGAAGAAGATCTCCATATCCGTTAATCTCCACATCCCCAATGATGTCCTTGTTGACCATCAGGACACTGGGAACGTTGGAAAAACATGTAAACTCATCCTCTGCGTTTTTGTATTCCTCCATGAATACGGCCCGGTTCAGAGTTTTGTAGGCATAAAAACAGTCCTTATAAGGGCCAACCGCCAAAAGCGATCCGCCCCAGAGAACATCTATGTCTGCATTATTCATGATGCTGTCTATGGCCTCGGTTGTTCCACAGCTTATGAGTTCCACTGCAATCCCTGTTTCATTCTCAAACTCCTGGATAAGAGGGATCATGAATTCCGTGGGATGCGGAGACACCACAACAAGCCTGTTCTCATCGTAAGTAACACCTTTATTGGTGGATCTGTAGATGAAAGCAGCAAACAAAGCAGCAACTATGATTATTGAACTAATCGAAATCCAGAGTTTCTTCGTCATCCGGTTCTTCCCTATGCTTTGGAAGCTTAACGATAAGCTCCAGTATATGGCTGATTCTTATTATGAACACTGCAACAAGTATAAAGAGATGGGTGTAAAAGATACCCACGATAAAATAGTTTCTTTCAAGAAGGTAGCCCAGGCTGAATCCTGCGTAGCACAAAAGCCCTGCAAAGGTCATGCCCAGTATGAGCAGCGGAAGCCTGAGGAACACGTTTTTTATGGCAGTTACAAAATCCCTGAAGGATGCGTCAAAGTAAACAAATCTACCAACCATGAGGCCCAGGTAGTACATCATTACCGGGCTGTATTCGCTCTCATCACCGATGATATTCAGGTACAACAGGATAATAATGGCATAAAACATGGCCAGCATTCTGACCGCGGCCTTCTGGTCTCTGTTAATTCTCCTAAGAGGAATGATGAACTTATCAAGGATAGTGTTCAGAACGCAGGAAAGACAGATAAGGAGCAGCAGTATAAAGTCCTTCCACTCCTCCCATATTGTAGCAAAATCCCTGAAGTAGCCGGTTCCGTTTCCACCTCTTACCAGTGAATAGATGTGATTTAGCACAACATACGCACAGGCAAAGGACATTACCGATGTGGCTGATATAAGCATCTCATAAAAAAGGTGAACAAGATAGTGGAATCTTTCGTGAGAATATTCCTTACGCTGTCTTCTGCTGCCGCCCTTTGCAAACATGGTGACACCCCCGTAGATAAGGAACAAACATATGGCAAGCCCCAAAAGCGCCATTCCCAAAAACAACAGCTTCTGGAGCCAGGTAAAATCAGGATTTGTGTAAGCTTCTAACGTCATGTATTCTCCCCCCGCAACTCATCTTTATAAATACTCACTACCGCGATTATAATAGCTTTTTGACTACTGTTCAATTATAATTAATTTGTATCTTAACATTCGTTATCATCATATTTTATGGGGAAAAATCATGAGTATACGTTCAGATGCAGATCAGATCATGAAGGCAGCTCTTGCCTCCGCTCTTCCCGATAACGCGGTAAAAGAAGCTCTCTTAAAGCTTCCGCAATCCCATGGGAAAAAGTATGTTGTAGCCATCGGCAAAGCCGCATGGCAGATGTCTAAAGCCGCCAGCGATTATCTTGGCGACGAAATCTCAGATGGAGTATGCATAACCAAATATGAGCATGTGCTGGGAGAAATCCCTCACATCAGATGTTTTGAGGCAGGACATCCGGTCCTTGATGACAACTCCGTTGCCGCCACAAAAAAGGCTCTGGAGCTGGTAGAAAGCCTGTCCGCCAATGACATAGTGATCTTTTTAATTTCCGGCGGCGGCTCCGCCCTGTTTGAAGATCCGTCCATAAGCCTTTCAGAGCTTCAGGACATCAACAAGCAGCTCCTGGCCTGTGGAGCTTCCATCACTGAGATCAACACCATCAGAAAGAGACTGTCCAACGTTAAGGGCGGTAAGTTTGCAAAAAAGTGCGAGCCGGCCACAGTCTTTTCCATAATCCTCTCTGACATAATCGGTGATCCGCTGGATATGATAGCTTCCGGTCCCGCCTATCCGGACTCAGCTACCGCAAAGAACGCCATCGATATAGTAAAAAAATATAGCCTGAGCCTGTCAGATAAGGTAAAAGAGCTCCTTGAAATCGAAACTCCAAAGGAGCTTTCAAACGTTACAACCCACATTACGGGCAGTGTCAAACAGCTCTGCAGATCCGCCATGGCAGAAAGTGAAAAGCTTGGCTATGAACCAATCTTCCTTACAGCAGCACTGGACTGTGAGGCAAGAGAAGCCGGTCGCTTCTTATCTGCCGTAGCAAGAGAGCACGCCGCCGATGGAAAGTCAAAAGCCTACATTCTTGGCGGAGAGACCGTGGTCCATATCACAGGAAAGGGAATGGGCGGAAGAAACCAGGAACTCGCTCTTGCTGCAGCCCCAGGAATAAGCGGACTTAACAACGTATGTATCTTTTCTGTGGGAAGCGATGGAACAGACGGACCGACAGATGCCGCCGGCGGAATTGTAGACGGCACCACAGCTGAAATCCTTAAGGGAAAAGAGATTTCGATTGACGTTCTTTTGCAGAACAATGATTCCTACAACGGTCTTAAGGTATGTGACGGACTTATCATCACAGGACCAACAGGAACCAACGTAAATGATATAGCAGTTCTTTTGATCAAATAAAAATGATGCAAAAAAAGCGGAGCCTGCCAATCTCATGGATCAAGCAGCACTCCGCTTTATTATGCTTTAATCTTCAATTGTCTCATGCTCCAAATGCTTGACGGCAGTATCCCTGGCCAGGGATATGTGAGCAGCACATATCTCACTTGCCTTCTTGAAATCCCCTTTTATTATGCAATCAATCATTTTCACATGATCTTTTTGAAATCTATCAAACCTCTTCTGGGTGGACCAGGAAATGATACGGAACAACCTGTTGATGTTGCGCACCTTTCTGTAAACATCCAGAAGTACACCATTATCTGTACACTCTATCAGGTATCTGTGAAACTTAGAATCCAGCTCGATGTATTTATCAATATCACCTTTCTTGTGATAGTATTCAAAATCATCTCTGTAGCTCTTAAGCTTCTCTATCTGATCCTCTTTGATCTTACCCTCCAGGTGCTGAATTGCGTATTCTTCCAACATCTCACGGACTTCATAGACTTCTATGATCTCCTTGATGGTAAACTCCTTCACAAAGGTTCCCTTGTTCGGGATCTCATCCACCAGGCCGTCAGCCGCAAGCTGCTTGAGAGCTTCCCTTATAGGACTTCTGCTGACTCCCAGGTCCTTCGCAAGCTCTTTTTCCTGAAGCCAGTATCCGGGGCCGTAATCGCCGGCCAGGATTGCCTTTTTCAGTATGGAATACGCCTGTTGACTTATGGTGTTTACTTTAACTTTCCCGTTGGACATATATTCCTTTCATTAGTGGATGAACAAGCTGAGCAGTATTATAAGTACCGAGCCAAATACAGGAATAATTATCGTAGATATAGTCCAAGTTTTCAAGGAAGTTTTTATATCCATGCCGGAGAAGTTAGTTACAACATGGAAATAAGAGTCGTTCAGGAATGAAGGCATCATAGCTGTCAAGCAGACTGCAAGGGCTGCGAGATAAGGATTGATGCCAAGAGTTGCCATCATAGGAGCAACGATTGCTGAACCTGTGATCATGGCAACTGTTCCGGATCCCTGAGGGAATCTCATAATAGTGCCGATAAGAAGCGGTACAAGGATAGCAGGTATTCCAACACCAACGATTCCATCAGCCATGATCTGAGCTGCGCCTGTAGCCTTAACTACTGCACCGAGAGCTCCACCTGCTGCTGTGATGAATACGATAGGGCCGGCATCCTTACAAGCTTCGCCCATCATTGCGATAACTGTCTTGTTATCAAGTTCTCTTGCCAGTCCGAAAGCACCAATGCACAGAGAGATGAACAAAGCGATGATTGGTGTTCCAAGGAACTGAATGATCTGACCAACTGCTGTAGCCTTAAGAGGAGTCTGGCCAACCAGCGTATTAAGAAGGATGAGTACAACCGGAAGAAGAAGGATTGTAAAGGAAATTCCTGCTCCCGGAAGCTTTTCAGTTGAAAGAAGCTCTGAGAAATCTGAATTCTCCAGGTCTTTTCCTGATTTAAGCTTGGCATCGATCTTGTCGAGAACCTTGAGCTGTGCCTCTGTATACTTTGAACGGTCGATCTCGTTAGGTACTACAAACTGCCCCTCATACTTCTTGCCATACCATCTGAAAAGGAATACAGCAGCGATGAAAAGAGGTACTGAGAATAAAAGACCTACGATGATGAACATACCAAGGTCAATGTTGATGTCATTTCCCTGGAATGTGCTGATTACTGCAAGAGGTCCAGGTGTAGGAGGAACCATGAAATGGGTTATGTAAAGTCCCATACCAAGGATACCGCCGAGCCATACCATAGACTTCTTGGTAAGTCTTGAGAACTCTTTTGCCAAAGATGAAAGAATAACGAATCCGCTGTCACAGAAAACAGGAATTGATACTACAAAACCTGTAAGTCCGATAACCACGTCTGAATTCTTTACTCCAACCTTGTTGAGAATGGTAAGGGCCATTCTCTTAGCAGCACCACTCTTCTCAAGGAAGATACCCATAATCGTACCGAAGCCGATTACGATACCGATAGAAGTCATTGTGCTTCCAAAACCGCCGGTTACTGTGTTTACTGCAACTGAAAGCAGATTTCCGCCTTCATTACCTGTTCCTGCAAGAAGAGCATCTCCGGAAAGTATACCGATAAGTATTGCAGAGATGATCATTGCCGGGAATGGGTGCAGTCTTGTGCAGATAATGAGAACCATCATAAGCACGATACCAATGAGCATTGCCAATACTGGATTCATAAATAAATCCCCCTTTCACTTTTTTCTTTTATATTACGGGTCCGAGACAGTGAATATCGATTGCGCTGAAATACTGAATTGCTTCGTTCTTGGTCATCTCTCCGTTCAGTACGCGCAACAGCTTTTCAAAAGCCTCTTCGCCGACCTGCTCAATAGTTTTTTCTCCGGTTATGATAAGACCTGCATTCAGGTCCATATCTTCTTTCATATTCTCGTAGGTATTTGGATTACCACAGATCTTGATAACAGGCATGCTTGGAAATCCCTGCGGTGCTCCTCTTCCTGTTGAAAAGCACATAAACTGTGCTCCTGTGGCTGCCATACCAGTCAGGATCTCCGGTTCTCTTCCCGGTGTGTCCTTGATCCATAATCCCTTCTGATCAGTGATGTGATCAGGATAATCAAGAACTCCCTGAATCGGCCTTGTTCCGCTCTTTACAATTGCTCCAAGGCTCTTTTCCTCAATACTGGAAAGACCTCCGGCTATATTTCCGGGAGTGGGCTGACCTCTTCTCATATCACAGCCGATACTCTTTGCTCTGTTCTCCATGGCATTTACGATCTCGTAGATCTTGTCTGCCACTTCCTTGTTTACAGCTCTCTTGGCCAGAAGGTGCTCTCCTCCAAGGAACTCAGTGGTTTCACCGAATACAACGGTAGCTCCAAGATCTACCAGCTTATCTGCCACATAACCGATAACACAGTTAGAAGCCATGCCGCTGGTGGTGTCAGATGCTCCGCACTTGATGGCCATTACGATTTCTGATACATCTGCAGGCTCTCTCTGCTGACTGGATATCTCTATCACAAGTCTTCTTGCTATATCTGTGCCTTCACGAATTGCCTTGGATACACCGCCCAGCTCCTGAATATGTATTATCTCTGTAGGCTTGCCGGTGGCCTTGAGCTCCTCGTACATCCTCTGATGGTCCGTGCCTTCACAGCCAAGGCTTACAATGAGGACTGCACCAACATTTGGACTCTTTCCCAGACTTATCAGAGTCTCCGTTACTCTGTCCAGATCAGGAGGAAGCTGGCAGCATCCCTGGTGATGCATGTAGGTTACTGTTCCCTGTACCTCTCTGCAGATGGCATTAGCCACGTCATTGGCGCAGGTGACAGCCGGAATGACTGCAACGAAGTTTCTTGAACCAACTGATCCGTCTTTTCTTCTATATCCGTTCCAAGTTGTCATCACTTCGCCTCCTTTCCCACCAGATCTCCTCTGCCACGCATACTGTCCAGATTGTGAACATGGACATATTCACCCTTTTTAATATCTGCTGTAGCGATGCCGATTTCTTCACCATACTTGATGATCTGCTCACCCTTCGTGATATCTTTTACCGCGATCTTGTGACCATAGGGCACGTCTCCGATAACCTTGGTATCTTCTTTGTTGCCCTTCTTATCCCTTATCTCTACTTCCATTCCATCGGTAATGTCGTTGGCAAAAATAGTTGCCACATTATCGAGGTCGTTGACTTTAAGTGCTATCTTCAGTTCTCCCATAGCCCCTCCTTTACTCCGGCGCAACTGCTAAAACACTTACTCCGTCAGGTATTACTACTACACTGGCATCTCTTCCCTTTATTCCGTATGCGATCTCCAAAGCCTCATCAGGAGTGCTCGCAGGGATCATATTGCATCTCTTTACTGTCTCAGGATCAAGATAGGTGGTAACAAGGATCATCTTGTGCTTGTGAAGGATCCTCGCATAAATCTGTGGACACCACTGCTCAGGAATTGTCTCCTTTGGTGGAATCTTTGACAAATACGCATCTATCTCTTCCGGAGTACCCATCTGGATAAGCTTTTCAAAATGAGTGCCGCCCATGCCATCAGCACAGCTGCAGCACATGATGATCACTCCGTCCTCACCTGCGCAGGCCTCCGCGGTAGCTACCGCCTTAGGACTCTGATACAGGTTCTGATCCAGCGGATATCCGCCGTTACTGGTCACTACTATGTCTCCCGTGATGCTTGGACACTGGGACCACTCTCTAATAAAAGCAACGCCCTGAGCGTGGGCCTGTTCAAGATCTCCAGCCCAGGCTGCTATTACCTTTTTCTCTGCATTGAGTGCCACATTTAAGATGAACTGAACGTTCACTCTTTTTGCTGCGCAGAGCATATCTTCATGAATTGGATTGTGCTCAAGAACTCCGGTCTTGGAGTACTTGCTTGCTATGGCCTTGTAGGAATGATTCTCATTTACAGTGGCCTGGGAACAGATTCCCGGCAGAATACTCTTTCTGCCTCCGGAAAATCCGGCGAAGAAATGAGGCTCAATAAAGCCCTCACAAATGAGAAGGTCGCACTCTGTGGCCAGCTTATTTACATGGAACTCAGCGCCGGAAGGGAGTACACCCATATCTGCGAACTCACTTGGCTCAAAGGCATTGTTGATGGCGATCTTCTCGTTATCAACGATGTTGTCTCCAAACATTCTGCGCTGCTCTTCCTCAGTAGTTGCCCTGTGAAGACCCGTGGCGATAAGAATTGTTATATCCGCATCGGGGCTTCCCTTTCTTATCTCAGCCAGTTCAAGAGGCAGCGTTATCTTGCTGGGCACAGCCCTTGTGTGATCACTGGTTACAATGACCACTTTCTTTTTCCCCTTGGCAAGCTCACATAAAGGCTTTGTACCAACAGGGTTTTCCAGAGCCTCTTTTACCAGTTCGGATTCAGTCTTATCAGTTTTAAACTCGTGCATTTTGGCAGTGATCACTGCCTTAAGATTCTTCTCATCTACGTGGATATCCAGTGTAGATGTATAGTATGGAATAGAAATAGTTTGTTTCATAGACCCCATCCTCCAACAAACAATGTATGATGTATACACCATACATTTATTATAGTTCCTACGCCCTGATAATACAATGATTATTTAACGAAAAAACGAGCCATTCTCCGATTTTTCGTTCAGAGAACAGCTCGTTATTATTTTCTTAATTCCAATTCCGGAATTTATTCAATTACTCTTCTGTCTTGTCAGCCTTGATAGCGATGTGAAGCTCTTCAAGCTGCTTGTCTGTTACGTATCCCGGAGCATCCATCATGATATCCTGTGCGTTCTTGTTCATAGGGAAAGGAATGATCTCACGGATTGAGTCCTCACCTGCAAGAAGCATTACCATTCTGTCTACACCCGGAGCGATTCCTGCGTGTGGCGGTGCGCCATAGCAGAATGCGTTGTACATAGCAGGGAACTTAGCCTTAACATCGTCCTCGCCAAGTCTTACCATCTCAAAGGCCTTGATCATGATCTCTGGATCATGGTTACGAACAGCGCCTGATGAAAGCTCTACGCCGTTAACAACAAGGTCGTACTGATCTGCTGTGATTGAAAGAGGATCGATCTCACCTCTCTCAGCCTTAAGCAGAGTCTCAAGACCGCCTGAAGGCATTGAGAATGGGTTGTGACAGAACTCAAGCTCGCCTGACTCCTCACCAATCTCGTACATAGGGAAGTCAACGATCCAGCAGAACACATACTGCTCTTTGTCCATATGTCCGGGAACTGCTGCACCAAAGGTCTTAACGATCACACCTGCTGTCTTCTGAGCTGCAGAAAGCTAGCCGCTTGAAAGAACAACAAGATCTCCTGCCTTAAGTGAAAGTCTGGAAACAACAGCATCCTTGATAGGAGCTACAAACTTGGAGATACCTCCAACAAGCTCTCCGTTCTCATCCATTCTGAACCAGTAAGCCTTGTTTCCTGACTGAACCTCTACATCACCGATTGTCTTGTCGATGAACTTACGGCTCTCCTTGAAGTCAGATATAACAACAGCCTTTACTCTTACATTAGTATCGCTGCCGTCTTCAGCCTTTGTTGCAAAAGGTCCGAATCCGCAGTCAGCAAGAGTCTCTGTAACATCTTCTACTGTAAGGTCAATTCTAAGATCAGGCTTATCTGTACCATACTTCTCCATTGCCTCAAGATAAGGAATTCTTACAAATGGTGCGCCTGATGCGCGATTGTATGTACCAAACTTAGCAAATACAGGAGGAAGAACATCCTCACATACTGCAAATACATCTTCCTGAGAAGCGAAAGCCATCTCCATATCCAGCTGGTAGAACTCACCCGGACTTCTGTCTCCTCTTGCATCCTCATCTCTGAAACATGGTGCAATCTGGAAGTAGCGGTCAAAGCCTGCTGTCATAAGGAGCTGCTTGAACTGCTGAGGAGCCTGTGGAAGCGCATAGAACTTTCCAGGATGCTTTCTTGCAGGAACAAGGTAGTCTCTTGCTCCCTCAGGAGAAGAAGATGTAAGGATAGGAGTTGTGATCTCCATGAATCCATGCTCTGTCATAGCCTGACGAAGCGCTGCGATAACGTTGCATCTAAGAATAATGTTCTTCTTAACCTCAGGATTTCTAAGATCAAGATAACGATATTTAAGTCTTGCTGTCTCATCAGCCTCTCTTGAGTGATTGATCTCAAAAGGAAGCTCATTATAACGGCAACGACCAAGAACTGTGATAGACTCAGGAACCACCTCGATATCACCGGTTGCCTGCTTAGGGTTCTTGGAGCTACGCTCTCTTACAACACCCTTTACAGAGATTGTTGATTCCTTGTTGATGGCCTTTGCAGTCTTAACCATCTCTTCTGTTTCTAATACGATCTGTGTTGTGCCATAGAAGTCACGAAGTACAACGAATCCAAGTCCGCTTCCGACCTCACGCATATTTTCAAGCCAGCCAACAAGTGTAACGCTCTCGCCGGCATTCTCAATACGCAGTTCGCCACAGTTATGTGTACGTGATTGCATCATAAAAATACTACCTTTCTTTTCTAAATAAACGGCAAAAACTGCCATAATAAACAAGTGCGTGGCACTGGATTAATCCAATACCACGCACAACATTTTAATGCATACTTTTGTCAGATGCAAGTATATTATTTGACCTTATTTCCGCCCCACTCCACTACAGTGAAGCCGCTTCTTGAAGCACCGCTTATGTCCTGAGGAAGGATCTTTACTTCTTTTTCTGACGGATACCATGCCATAAATACACGGATTATTGAATCTGGCTTTGGATATACATCAAGCTTGGCGTTGTTCGTATATGCACCCTCCTGGAAGCTGATGACGTTGTACTTGTTGTCCTTCATCATAGGAAGCCAATAACTGATAAACGCTGAGGTCTCAGCCTCATTAAGTCCAAGGTAAGGAAGCTGGGACTTAAGGAAATCTTCGGTGTCAGATCCCTTGATGCAGAACCCCGAGTAGAAATCGTACTGATTGGAAGGATTTCCCTCCCAATACAAATAGCTGCAGGTCTTATCCCCGATTGTGATCTGCCCATCGGTGTTAGCCACAACGCTCCAGCCGTTCTCGATATTAAAGGCCGGGTCCTGGGCAGTCAGAGTCCCGTTATAATCAAGTGTTACGGTAATCTCAGTAGCATCTTGCTGCGGATACAGATAGATCACAGGCATAAGATCCGGCCCACTGGCGTAAACTGCTCTGTTTGAGCACATTACCACAGCCATCAAAACTGCCACTGCAATAAATCCATATACTGACCTTTTTTTCATAGACACCACCTCCAATCGGTCATTGTCCCTAATACTATTATAAGACCATATGACCGATTATGCGATAGAGTTTAGTCTAATTTAAGAATCATTTTAAGAACTCTTTCTGCTGATATTTCAAGGTCTTTGCGCTTAATCGTTTTCTTTTTCAAAGCGGCAAGAAGCTGATCTGTGTAACCACATCCCATCTTGATATCATTGCCGGCAAGAACCTCTTTATAGTGCTCTCCGTATCCCCACCAGTCACTGACAACAACTCCGTCAAAGCCCCACTCGTCACGAAGGATTCCTGTCAAAAGATCCTTCGACTCCGATGCTCTCTGACCATTGATTATATTGTAGGAAGACATGATGCTCCATGGCTCTGCTTCTTTTACAATTATCTCAAAGGCCTTCAGGTATATCTCTCTGATAGCTCTTTCGGAAGCTCTTGAGTCGCTGGCCTTTCTGTTGGATTCCTTGTTGTTAAGAGCAAAGTGCTTTGGAGTAGCTATGATGTTGTTGCTCTGAATACCGCGAACCATAGCTGCTGCCTGCTTTCCTGCCAGGTATGGATCTTCTGAATAATACTCGAAATTCCTTCCGCAGAGAGGACTTCTGTGAATGTTTACTGCCGGTGTGAGCCATGCAGCGAAATTGCACTCCTTGGCCTCTTCGCCTCCTGCAACGCCGACTCTGTAGCAGATATCCTCATTCCATGTGCAGGCAAGAAGTGTTGAGCATGGGAATGCAGTTGTAGCAACGCCAACTTCAGGAGCGATGCGCACTCCGGCAGGGCCGTCGCAGGTCTGAGCCGAAGGCACACCAACTTCAGGAAGATTACCATAGCCGAAGGTATTAGCCATTCCGGTATTTGGCTGTCCGCCAAGAAGGCTTGAGAGCTGCTCATCACTTAGCTCCTTCATGAAGTCTTCAAGAGACAGCGTACACTTTGCTACATCAATGAA
Organism: Butyrivibrio sp.; assembly: GCA_024692165.1. Taxonomy (GTDB): domain Bacteria; phylum Bacillota; class Clostridia; order Lachnospirales; family Lachnospiraceae; genus Butyrivibrio. Next base: position 11,645 of record JAILMY010000188.1, read on the forward strand.
GGTCTTTTTATCATCATCTGATTTACTCCAGATAATCTGCTTTCTCTCCTGAGGTCTTACCACAGGGGTTTTGCACACATACTCCTGCCAGTTCTTTTCCCTTGGGAAAATCGAAGCATAGGTATCAACAGGCTTTGTCTGTGGAAGCTCCTCAAAGCTTCCATCTGCAAGCATGCGCTTTTTAAGCGATGTGGGAACAAGCTTGTTTGTAACCTGCTCCACAACGGTATTCTTGGAAAGCTTGTATACATAATCCAGCTTTTCAACGTCTCTTACTGAGGTTCCGATAAAGAACTCGTAATCGCCCTTTTCAAGGATCCACGCTGCCTTCTTAACCTTTCCAAGATCATCGTAGGAAGCCATGTCCTCTATGCAAAGAGCAATGGTGATTCTCTGACTCTCTCCGGGCTGCAGAAGCCGGGTCTTTGCGTAACCTCCAAGAACCTTTGCCGGCTTACCCAGTTTGCCCTGTGGCGCACTGTAATAGAGCTGCACTACTTCTTTTCCCGGAATATTTCCAATGTTGGTCACAGTAACGCTTGCCACAATGGCATCGGCAAGCTCCTGAGCTTTGGCCTCTTTCTTGCCCTTCTTGTCTTCAACATCAGCTTTGGCCTCTACCACGAAAGCCTCAGCCTTCTTATTTTCAAGAAGGAAGGTTGTATATGAAAGACCGAAACCGAAGGGGTAATTTACCTTCTTTGCTGCTCCGGGAATTGTTTCGAAGTATCTGTAACCAACATAGATATCCTCTGTATAATCCACGTACTCATCGTTTTCATGGAAGCCCTCAGTGGATGGATAGTCCTCAAGCTTTGCTGCAAAGGTGTCGGAAAGCTTACCTGACGGATTGACCTTGCCAAGAAGAATCTTCGCTGCAGCAAGGCCGCCCTCGATTCCACCCTGCCATGCCATCAGCACAGCGGAAATATCATCGTTTTTCTTAAACCAGGTAGTGTCCACAACTCCGCCAACATTCATCACAACGATAACCCTGGAGAAGTTCTCGCTTACCTGCTTGACCATCTTTTTCTCAGCGTTTGTAAGATAGAAATCGCCGTGATCAAAGATCTTGTTGCCCATTTCTACCAGATCAACCGCCTCGCACTTTACTTTTCTGTCTACTCCGGCGACCTTTCGATCCCAGCCTTCTCCAGAGAATCTGCTGATTGAAATGATTGCTGTATCCGTATAAGCTGCCGCATCGGAAAGAATATCATCTGTCAGCGCAGGCTCTTTTATCATGCCCGGCGCAACTCCCTGCTCATACTGAGAGTTTACGTAGTCCTTGTAGAACTTCACGCTCTTGTCATAAATAGATATATCGCTTGAAAACTCGGAAAGTCCCTCATACAGGTTTCTGATATATGGCACAGTAACATCGCCGCTTCCGCCGCCGCCCTTGACGTAATCAAAGGTTCCCTTTCCGAAAAGAGCTACTCTTGTGCCCTTTTTAATAGGGAGAGCCTCTCCTTCATTCTTAAGAAGAACCATACCTTCACAGGCTGCTTCGCAGGACAAATCGATATGCTGCTTACTTGCAGTCACATACTGTCTGTTCTCGCCCAGTGGCAGATTTGGTGTGTACTTTATTCTTGCCCATTTTTCCATATTATTTTCCTCGTCTCTTTTCCCGAAAAATACCGCAGGTCTCTATAAAAACCGACTCTGCGCCCTACATCCCTACTCTATCACACCAATTCCCCAAATAGCAAAGAAAAACTCTATAAACTTAACAGAAACTGTGCTAAAGTAATAATGTACGCGGAGCCTTAAGTCTTGGCACCGCAACCATTCGTGTTCACCCCCCCCGCCAGATTCACCTGTTTATGCGGGTTGGACAAATCTCCGAAGGAAAGGAAGGTGGTTTTTGATGAAGTCAGATACACATATATGCAGTAGTGATTCTGCTCCTGGTCGAAGTACCAAGAAAACCACCAATAATTTAATAGGAGATTATAGAAATGGAATTACAAGAAGAAAAGACTATCGCTGAAACTCTTCAGGAGCTTCTTGAGTCCAGGCAATATACTCTGCTTCGCCAGACCATCTCCGAGATGAACACGGTAGATATCGCTGCTGCAATGGGAGAGATGGAGGATGAGGATTCCCTTAAGATGTTTAGAATCCTTCCCAAGGATATGGCTGCAGATGTTTTTGCTGACCTGGAGCTGGATAACCAGCAGTATATTATCCGCTCACTGTCTGACCGAGAAGCATCCAACATTATCGACAATCTGATGGCCGATGACGCTACAGACCTTTTGGAAGAAATGCCTGCAAACGTCGTTAAGCGTATTCTGGCCAATGCAAGCCCTGAGACAAGGGCTGATATCAATCATCTTCTCCGCTACCCTGAGGATTCCGCCGGATCAATCATGACGGTGGAATATGTGGATCTGCGTGAGGACATGACTGTTAATGACGCCATCGAGCGCATCCGCAAAAAGGGTGTAGATTCAGAGACCATCAACATATGCTATGTTGTCACCAAGCAAAAGGTCCTTGTTGGAACAGTGGCTCTGCGCTATCTGCTGATCATGAAGCCTGATGAGATCATAGGTGAGATCATGAACACCAATGTCATCAGCATCAACACCATGACCGACCAGGAAGAAGCGGCCAGAATGTTCCAGAAATACGGCTTTACCGCCATGCCTGTTGTGGACAACGAAACCCGAATGGTTGGTATCATCACCATCGATGACGTTGTGGACATTCTGGAAGAAGAGGCTACCGAGGATATCGAGAAGATGGCTGCTATCGTGCCATCCGATAAGCCATATCCAAAGGTTGGCATTTTCGAGACCTACAAGAACCGCATACCATGGCTGCTATTCCTCATGGTAAGTGCCACCTTTACGGGCGCTATCATCACCGGATTTGAGGATGCCCTTTCAGCTTATGTAGTGCTTACAGCCTACATACCAATGCTGATGGATACAGGTGGTAATGCAGGCGGACAGGCAAGCGTTTCAATTATTCGTGCTCTTTCCCTGAAAGAAATCGAGTTTACCGATATTTTCAGGATAATATGGAAAGAAATAAGAGTCGCAGTACTTTGCGGCCTGACTCTGTCGGCAGCAAATTTCCTGAAGCTCCTTTTCTTTGACAAGCTGGCAATAACCGTCGCTGCAGTAATCTGCCTGACACTTCTCATCGTTGTTACCATCGCCAAGTTGGTGGGCTGCTGCCTTCCTATGCTGGCTTCCAAGGTGGGCTTTGACCCGGCTGTAATGGCAAGTCCTTTCATCACAACAATTGTAGATGCACTGTCACTTTTGGTTTACTTCAATATCGCAACAAAAATGCTGCATCTGGTGGTGTAAAAAAATGAATGATGATTATATAGTCAAAAAAACGTACACATTCAACTTTTAGCTGAGTGTGTACGTTTCTTATTTCTATTCTAATTAGCTTTTCTTAAGAGCACTTCTGATTTTCTGTAAGCTCTCTTGGCAATCCAATATGGAGTAACCTTTACAAAATCAGGCTTAAAGTTCTTTATCCACTTTAAGTCCTCAGGGTAATTATCGCCGAAGGTCTTATCCATGTTCCGTTTAAGCATAGTGATTCGATCTTTAACGTTTGCCTTTGTATAATCATAGTCATGCCAATATAAGGATTTAACCTCCTTCATTGGCAGGTTGCATACCATTCCGAGTCTTGAAGGATCAACTCCTACCGCTCTGCAATCAAGGTAGCTTCTTATGCACTTCTCACACACTCCACAATTGGAGCCACTGGAATCTTTCCAGCAGACATGCAGGTTCAATGTGATATTCTTAGCTTCGACTGCCTTTGCAATAATCTGAACCTTCTGGCATCTGTCATACTCAAAGCCATCGTGATGAGCCTTGGTATTGCCGACTCTGAAGCAGTTATCAGTATATGGATCTGAAGCACAGACAGGTCTGCAGTCAGCTGTAAAAGAGCTGGCAATATGAACTGTTTTGTATCCGAAAAGATATGCAAGAGGAGCGGAACATCCAAGCAATGCAACACCATGCTGAGCACCATGCCACCAGCCATCACCGGTTGCTGCTATGCATTTTTCCAGTTTCTTCTCATCAAAAATCTCTCGAAAATTAGATCTGACAATATACCAGTTCTTACCAAATTTCTTGACTGCATCCTCAAGAGACTTACTAAGAACATTCCAGCCTTCCTCATTGTATGACTTAACGTCGGCACCCCAGACTGTAACACAGTCAGATACCGCCTCATCATTATTTACAAGAGTGCAGGTAGCATCAATTCCGCCGGAAAACAACACGCAATCCCTATCTACCTTATAATCATTTTTAACAAGCTTGCCTGCCGTAACCTTTCCCTTAAAATCAAGAACAGGTGCCATCTTTTTATAGCCCTTCCTATAATCGGCTATACAATCGTAAAAATCCTGATCCAGTTCATCAACAATAATCTCTGCATCAAGTATAAAAGCTATAGGCAGAAAATCACTCACAAAAGGTATAATAGCAATAGAATCCGGTACATTTGTTACATCCACACCATATTCCCAGAATACACTACTGCTTGTATTAACGTAATTATCTAATCCTTCCTGCTGGAATTTTACTTCAATGCAAGTACCTTTCTTGATTAGTTCATTAACCTTTATGAACATAATACTATTTCTATCCTCCAAGCATTAACACAATATAATCTCTGATTTATCGTCTATTAATTTTTACCAAAGACCAATTAATTTTATATTTAATTTTAACCACTGTCAATGCGAAATTTATTTTAGTTTAGTTCTAAGTATTCTAACTTCATAAGGCCGCAAGTTCCTGGATTTTCCCTCATAATTGCAAAGAACCATCTCCATCTCTTTCCCCTTGAATTTATCCGGAATCACAAGCTTAACAGGAAGTCTGGAAAAAGAGCATATGATAAGATAACTCTCTTCTCCATAGGACCTCTCATAGGTATAAACACCCGGATCCTTGGGAAAATACTCCGTGTAGCTTCCATAAATAAGAGTCTGTGACTCCTTTCGAAGCTTAAGGCATCTGCGATAAAAGTTCAGGATGCTGCCCGGGTCCTCCTCCTGGGCTGCCACATTGATCCTCTTATAGTTGGGATTTACGTAAAACCAGGGAACAGCCTTGGAAAATCCTGCATTTTCACTGTCATCCCACTGCATGGGTGTTCTGGCAGAGTCTCTGCTGGAGAGATGGATTCTGTGAAGGCGCCTCTCCGGATCCTCCTTGAGATGATAGGTGTGATAATTAGTCTTGGAGGAAACATCCACGTACTGGTCAATGGACATCAGGTGGATATTGGTCATGCCTATCTCCTGGCCCTGATACACAAAGGGTGTGCCCTGTTGGAAAATATAACTTGCAGCAAGCATGGTTCCGCTCTCACGCCAGAAATGGTTGCTGCCGTACCTGCTTATGATCCTTGGATGATCGTGATTCTCAAGATAAAGAGCATTCCAGCCCTTGCCGTCCAGGGCAGTCTGCCACTTGGTAAAGGCCTTCTTGAGTTTTACAAGAGAAAATGGCCTGTGCATATATTCGGTGAAAAAGCAGTCCGCCATCATATGGTCAAAAGAAAACATCATATCCAGTGACTTCGTTGGGCCTGTCAGGTACTTCATGGCAGACTTTACAGTAGTCATTGGACCTTCTCCCAGCTGGAAGCAGTCATAGTCGTCACAGACCTTCCTGAATTCCGCCAGATACTCATGGATATGAGGGCCGTCCTTGTAATGGGACATACCCTTGGCCGCCGGTAAAAAAGGCATTCCGTTGGGAAGACCTTCCTTTTTGGAAATGAAGTTGATAACATCTTCTCTGAAACCGTCCACTCCCATATCCAGCCAAAAGCGCATAATGCTCTTTACTTCTTCACGAACCTTTGGATTATCCATGTTCAGATCCGGCTGTTTCTTGGCAAAAATATGGAGATAGTACTGCCCCCTTTGTCTGTTAAACTCCCAGGCCTCACCCTCAAAGAGGCTATCCCAGTTGTTGGGCTTATCCCGCCAGATGTAGTAGTCGCTGTAGGGATTGTCTTTTCCCTTGCAGCTCTCTATAAACCAGGGATGCTCATCGGAGGTGTGATTCACCACCAGATCCATGATAACCTTCATCCCCAGCTCGTGGGCTCTGTGAAGCACCTTTTTGAACTGATCCAGGTCTCCGTAATCCGGGTGAATATCCTTATAGTCTGAAATGTCGTAGCCAAAATCTGCGTTGGGAGAAGGGTAGATCGGAGAAAACCAGATTCCGTCAACTCCCAGGGATTTTATGTAATCCAGCTTATCATATACACCGTACAGATCTCCGATGCCATCGCCGTTTCCGTCAGCAAAGCTCCGGATCCATATCTGGTAAAAACTCATGGACTTGTACCAGTCGCGGTCTTTTATTTCCTTTCCCATTTTCCTATCTCATCCTTAAGCTCTTCGATGTTTTCAGATATATTATCCTTTATTTCTTCAATCTTTTCGGTGAATTCCACCTTTTTCTCAATGTAATTCAGTTTAATCTCATCTCGCATCTCATCAAGATCACTGCGAAACTCCTCAAAGTTCTCACGCATACCATCGTAAAAAACGACAGGCGCGTGGAAAGCCTTCTCTGTACCGTTCAGAACTGCCGCAGCAGAATTCATGAGATTCTCAAAGCTCTGGTGTTTCCTGATGCCAAGGGCTCCGCCTGCAGCCAGTTCATGAAGCTCAGCGTACCGGTCTCTGGCAACCTTCACTGCATCCTCCCAGGAAATGTATATCTCATCCATGGCATGCTGGCCAACTTCATAGAGATGTCCTAAATCTCCTGCAGTACTCATTAGCAGCTCCGCCATGGACTGTGGTGTCTCTTCTATTACAAATCCGTTTCTGTCATGGGTTATTCCCTCTGCAGCGCATGACCCTTTTATCAGAACACTGGCCAGGCCACAGGCTGCTGCCTCTCTCACAACAATGCCATTGGTGTCATATACAGATGGGAAAAGAAACAGATCAGCCCTGGTGTTCCAGGCTCTAAGCTTTTCTCTGTCATGCTCTGGACCTGTGAAGATTACTTTATCGTTTATTCCCAGATCTTTTACCTTGTCCTGCATCTGCCCTGCATCGGCACCGCCGCCCACAAATACCATTCTGAAATCTACGCCTTTATCGAAGAGTATCTTAAGGGCATCGATAATAAGTGGTAGTCCCTTATATTTCATCATTCTTCCAACGAAAAGATAAACAGGAATCCCCTCGGGAAGGTTATATCCGGCCGTTACCTCTTTTATCAGATCCTGCGAAACCCGGCCCTTTGGAAAATCAACGCCGTTGTTCATGACCCGGTATTCACCTTCATAGCCAAGGGATCTAAGGTTTTCTCCCGCGCCTTCAGAAACCACCCAAACGTCGTCGCAGGCTGCAATGTTGCTGACCATGGTCTTAATGGTCTCATTTTTGAGAAATCCCTCTCCCACCGCTCTTGCTATATCCACATCAAACTTGGTGTGATAGGTAAAGATTATAGGTGTTCCGGTCTCACGCCTAAGAACCCTCGCCATGATCGTTGAGGCAGCCGGGCAATGGGTGTGGATGATGTCCGGTTTAAACTCCGCCATCTGTGCAATCTCACGGATAGCCAGTGGATTTCCGGTCCTGTAGCCCTTTACAAAGTCCGTTGTATCAAAGCTTGGATAAGGAATCACCCTGTAGGGATAGCCTTCATAGCCGGCATCCGGATATCTCGGCGTCCCCACAACCACATTATCGCCATGTTCCCCGGTCAGTACCCTGCCGTAATTCATTACCACATTTGCAACCCCGTCTATTACCGGGGGAAAAGAATCATTCAAAAGACAAATATTCATGCCTATACTCCCTCGTAAGAAATGTCTTGTTTATCTGCTTTTTACTGCCCAGCGCATCTTGGTGGATTTACTGCGGGGATTGACCCTGCATTCCTCTTGAGACGGCCTTATAACGTCCCCTGCAATTTCACTGTAAACACCGGCTTTATGCAGTTCTTTAAAGGATTTCTTTACCAGCCTGTCCTCTCCTGAATGGAAGGTCAGAATTGCAACTCTGCCTCCGGGATTAAGTATGTCCGGAAGCTTTTCAAGAAACCTGTAGAGAACCTCGAATTCACTGTTAACATCTATTCTCAGGGCCTGGAAAACTCTGGCACAGCTCTTTTTTATAACCTGATCCTTCTCTTCCTTCGGCACTTTCCACAGAGCGTCCGAAATGGCGGTCCTAAGGGCTGTGGTGGTATCCATGGGATCTCCCTTTTTCATCAGGGAAAAGACCTTGTCGGCAATCTCATGGGCATAGGGCTCATCGGAGTTTTCCACCATCATTCCTATAAATTCTTCTTTTGTAATGCCATGAAGCCTCTCCGCTGCAGATTCTCCGTGCTCAGGATCAAGGCGAAGATCAAGAGGCCCGTCTATCTTATAGGAAAAGCCTCTCTCAGGATCGTCGATCTGCATGGAAGATACTCCAAGGTCCGCCAGTACAAAGTCGAATTTTCCAGCCTCTGCTGCCACCTGATCTATATTTGCAAAGTTTATCAGCCGGAATTTAAAAATGTCTTCTCCAAAGCCTGCTGCCCTAAGCCTCTCCACTGTCTTTTTTGACTCGATGGGGTCCACATCAAGGCCATAGATGCAGCCGCTTCCCTGAAGCTTTTCCAGCATCTTTCTGGTATGTCCGCCGTATCCTAAGGTGCAGTCAAGGCCCTGTTGCCCGGGCTGTATATTAAGGAAATCCAGAATCTCTTTTACCATTATGGAAATATGCATTCCTGCCGGCGTTGAGCCTTTCGAAATAACATGCGCCACTGTGTCGGCGTATTTCTCGGGATTCTGTTCCTTGTATTTTTCTTCGAATTTCCTGGGATATTTGCCGGAGTAATGAACTCTCCGCTTATGTTGTTTTTCTTCCACCTGTTGTCTCCCTTTGTAATTCAGATTATTCGCATCAATTCTATTATAGAAGATTTTATAGCATTTTGTTATGATGTTAAGTGTTAATAATATCAAGCTGCGGCTAAGGCCGCGAAAGGGACAGCTGTGGAATACATTTACGAGACTCACTTACACACAATTGAAGGCAGTGCCTGCTCAGACGCACCTGCAAAGGACTATATTGAGCGCATGATGAAGATCGGCTATAGCGGCATGATCGTCACGGATCACTTTTTTAACGGAAACACCTGCGTTCCAAGGGATCTTCCCTGGAATGAATGGGTAGAGCTATACTGCAAAGGTTATGAACACGCATTGGAAGCAGCCAAGGGAAAAGATTTCACGGTTCTCTTTGGCATAGAGTATTGCTATGAAGGTGATGAATACCTGATCTATGGCATAGATAAACAGTGGCTCCTGGACAGACCTGAAGTACTGAATTACTCCAGAGAGGAGCTCTACAATGAAGTCCATAAGATTGGAGGCATCATGCTTCAGGCTCATCCATACAGGGAAAGAGGCTATCTTAAGGCCATCCATCTTGCCCCGAATGTAGTTGACGGAAGCGAAGGCTTTAACGCCGGAAACCCTGATCATCAGAATGCCCTTTGCTATCAGTACGGGCTGGACCACGGCTTTCTTATGAGCGGCGGATCCGACATCCACCATATAAACACGAAATTCCTTGGCGGAACAAGCTTCCCATATAAGATAAACACTATTCAGGACTTCGTTAAGGCATTTAAGGCAGGAGACGGCATCCCAGTGTACACAAGAGACGCTGATGCCACCGACGCAAAATTCCTTCCGGTAAGCGAATGCCCCGAACTTACAAGCACGGATCAGAAACCCACACTGCCTGTAATCTGGCACTAAGCCATCCGATCATTATTTCCGGAAAAGTAAAATCAGCATAAGGAATCGCTACGCAAATGGTAAACTTTACAGAGGTTACATCTCTTCAAATGCCTGAACTGGCCATATATCATGAACTGTCTGAGAATCAGCTCTATCACTACAACGAGCCGGATCTTGGACTTTTTATCGCGGAAAGCCCCAAGGTTATCGGTCGTGCCCTGGATGCCGGATATGAGCCGTTTTCTTTCTTATTGGAAAAAGATCAGACGGAAAAAGAGGCTGCGCAGATTCTTGAAAGGTGCGAAAAATATGATGTTCCATACTACGTGGCTGAGAGCAAAATCCTCACTCAGATCACGGGCTATCACCTGACAAGAGGCGTTCTGTGCGCCATGAAAAGAAAGCCTTTGGAGAGCGTTTCTGATCTTATAACCCGCACCAAGGCCAATAGAGTTGCTGTACTTGAAAATGTGACTAACCCCACCAACGCCGGAGCCATTGTAAGAAATGCTGCAGCCCTTGGCATGGATGCAATTCTTTTTACAAGCGGCTGCACCGATCCATTATACCGACGCGCAGCCAGAGTCAGCATGGGATGTGTATTTCAGGTGCCCTGGACAATCATCCCCGATGCAGAAGAATTCTCATCCCTTAAGGAACTTGGTTTTAAGACTGTTGCCCTGGCCCTTCGAAATGATACCAAGGTCATAAATGACCCGGAAATAAAATCAGCCGAAAAGCTGGCCATTTTCTTGGGAGCGGAGGGAGACGGACTTCTTCCCGAAACCATCGCCTCCTGCGACTGGTGTGTTAAGATTCCCATGGACCACGGTGTGGATTCCCTGAACGTTGCTGCCTGCAGCGCACTGGCCTTTTGGGAGTTTTCCAGACAATAAAAAACGCTACCTGATCTTGTTTTTATCAATCCGACGATCAGGTAGCTATTTTTTATTCTGTAAACTGCATATCCAGTTTTTTCTTCCAGGTACCTTTCATGAACCTTATAACGCAGCCGATTCCGGTGATAGCCCAGGTAAGACCGTTGGTATACCAGCAGCCCCATAGCCCGACACCGGGAATCGCCATAAGCACAGTGGCGAATCCAATTCGTCCCACCACTTCTATAATTCCATTGATCAGCGCAAAAGCTGCATCTCCCACACCGTTAAGCATTCCCCTGAATACGTATATAAGACCCAGGAAGAAATAGAACAAACTGGTAATTCTAAGACCTCTTGCACCTATTCTTATGGCTTCCTGGTTCGGTGTAAAGAAGCCAATGATATTTGCACTAAACAGATACATTACAGCTATCATAAGACCGCTGAATATGGCCACCAGGAGCACACTCTTTTTGCATCCGCTCTTTACCCTGTCCAGCTTCTTAGCCCCGGCATTCTGACCGGCAAAGGTTGAAACCGCCGTTCCTAGGGATCCAAAGGGCTGCTGAACCAGCTGCTCGATTCGTCCTGTGGCTGTATAAGCCGACATAACATCACTTCCAAAGCTGTTAACAACACGCTGAAGAGCTACGCAGGAAAATGCGATCAGCGCATTCTGAAGAGCCAGCGGAATGCCAAGCCTGATGGCTTTATCAATGATATCCGTGTTGACCTTGCGGTGTTCAGCACTTATCTGTAGGTATGGATTTCTTTTTACCCCCACAACTATTGAACCGATCATGGCTATGGTCTGGGAAAAGATGGTAGCAATAGCCGCTCCTGCAACGCCCATATGAAGTCCTACTACTGTCACCAGATCAAGAACGATATTTACTATGCAGGCCACCACAAGGAAAACCAGCGGAGTTTTGGAATCACCAAGAGCTCTTAATATAGAGGAAATCATGTTGTAACCGGCCACCAGAAATGTGGCTCCGCAGACAATCCTCATATATAAAAGGGCATCCTCCATACATTCTGCAGGTGTATCCATAATGGTCAGAATCGGCCTTGCAAAAACCACGCTTATTACGCTCATAAGCACGCCGGCTACCAGGGTAATTGTGATGGCGTTACCTACAATCTTTTTTACATAATCGTCTTTTCCTGCCCCGAAATTTTGCGAAATCATGATACCTACTCCGGCACCCATTCCAAGACATAATGAGAAAAACAGGAAATTGACACTACCTACCGCGCCTATGGAAGGAAGACCATAGGGGCCTCCAAACTGACCTACTATGATCGTGTCCGCAAGATTATAAAACTGTTGGAAAAGATTTCCAAGCAGCATGGGAATCGTAAATTTTACCAGGAGTGAAATCTCATTTCCCCTGGTCATATCTGTGACATATTTCTTATTCATAAGATCATCTCTCTTTTTCAGCACTTATAGGCCGAATTTCACTCTAACATTCTTTAGAATAAAAGAAAATAGGGTAATTATTATAATTCTATAAAATTCTGATCCTGTACATAATAAAAGACACCTTCCGGATCACTCCGGAAGATGTCCCTATATATAGAAGTATTACTCTAACAACCTGTACAAACAGATCAAAGTGCCTCGTGGCATGTACGAGCGATAACGTCGAGCTGCTGCTCCTTAGTAAGGTTGATGAACTTAACAGCATATCCTGATACACGGATAGTGAAGTTAGCATACTCAGGCTTATCTGGGTGCTCCATAGCGTCGATAAGCTTGTCCTTACCAAATACGTT
>JAILMY010000232.1 GCA_024692165.1 Butyrivibrio sp.
GAAAACGTTTAATGAGTATGTGAATAGAATGTGAACAGAATTGGGAAATTGAATGAAATATTGATAATAATTTTATATAAAATTACTAAAAACATAAAACATGCACAAAAAATATTAAAAAACTATTGATTAAGATGTCAAAATGATGTACGCTGAATTTACGAAAACGATTTAGTAAGCAATAACGAGGAGTAAATGGTGAAATAATGGTATCACTAAAGGATATTTCAAAAGCTTGCGGCGTTTCAGTAGCAACTGTGTCAAAAGCACTCAATGACCACAGTGATATCAGCCAGGAAACTAAAAGGCATGTTCGAGAAGTGGCAGAGGAACTTGGCTATAGACCAAACGCTGCTGCGCAGGCTCTCAAGACAAACAGAACAAATAATATCGGAGTGCTTTTCGTGGACGAAGCGAACAGCGGTCTTACACATGACTACTTCAATCACGTTTTGGACAGCTTCAAGAGAAAGGCAGAGGACAGTGGCTTCGACATTACATTTATAAACGGAGCCGGGAACAGACTTAATAATATGTCTTATCTGTCCCATGCTATTTACAGAGGCTTTGACGGAGTGATGATAGCCTGTGTAGACTTCTCAGATACTCAGGTTGGTGAACTGATCGCCAGCAATATACCGGTTGTTACTATTGATCATCTGTTTCATAACAGAACCGCAATAGTGTCTGACAACGTAAAGGGTATGAGAGATCTGACAACCTATGTTTATGAGCAGGGGCATAGGAAGATCGCATACATTCATGGTATGGAATCTTCCGTAACGCAAGGCAGGCTTTCTTCTTTTTACAGAACATTACAGGAACATGGAGTTGCAGTACCTGATGAGTACATAATCGCTTCTCCTTACCGTGATACAGAAGCTGCTTACAGAGCAACCAATCAGTTGCTGGATCTTCCTGATCCGCCAACTTGTATCTTCTTCCCGGACGATTTTGCGGCGTTCGGAGGCATAAACGCAATCAGACAGCGGGGGCTTAGAATTCCGGAGGATGTCTCGGTTGTAGGCTACGATGGAATTGAGATTGCGAGAAGGATCAGTCCGGTCCTTACAACAATTGTCCAGGATACTGACAAGATTGGATCACTTGCCGCTTCGAAGTTGATCGACCTGATCAACAATCCAAAGGGAACTCTTATTGAACAGATCGTGGTCAATGGGGAACTTGAGAAGGGCGAGTCAGTCGCAAAGATCTAGTACATGACAGTGGATCCGAACCATTTGTCGCAGCCGTACTAGGAGGAAACCTTTAAATTTTTAATTAGGAGAGAGAAAGGTAAACGGTATGAAAGATTTTTTTAAGAACACATGGAAGCATAGAGCACATGTGGTTATGGCTTTGCCAGTATTCCTCATTCTGTTTTTTATCATGTATGTGCCTATGGCAGGTCTTGTAATGGCCTTCAAGAACTTCAACTATGCTGATGGTATCTGGAAGAGCCCATGGAACGGAATTGAGAACTTCAAATTCCTTCTTGCTTCAAAGGCTACATTCATTTCAATTACAAAGAATACAATTTTCTATTATGTAATATTTACAGCAATCGGAACTTTACTCAATGTAACTCTTGCCATCATGATCGATAAGCTCGTGTTCAAGAAGATGGCTAAGACAATGCAGACTTTGATGATCATCCCTGTATTCATTTCATATGCAGCTGTTCAGTTCATCGTATATGCATTCATCAGCTCAGATACAGGTATCATAAATCACATGCTTGGAACCAGCACAAGATTTTACTCAGCTCCCAAGCTTTGGCCTTGGATCCTCCTTATTGTAAAGATCTGGAAGGATACAGGTTATGGTTCAGTTCTTTATATGTCAGTTCTTGCAGGTATCGATTCAGAGCTTTATGAGGCAGCTGAAATCGACGGTGCAAACTCCTGGCAGAAGATATGGCATATCACAATTCCTTCACTGATTCCTATGATAACAGTAATGCTCCTTCTTTCAGTTGGATCAGTAATGCACTCTGATACAGGTCTTTTCTATCAGGTAACACGTAACAACGGTATGCTTTACTCTACAACACAGGTTATTGATTCTTATGTACTGAATGCTATCTTCAGCAGCTCAAACTTTGGATTTGTAGCCGCAACGTCCTTCTTCCAGTCAATTGTAGGACTTTTGCTGATGCTGTTTGCGAACTTCACTGTTCGTAAGATCGCACCGGAAAATGCACTGTTCTAAAACACTGATAGAGAAAGGAAAAGAGAGATGGCTAAATTAAAGAGAAACAAGAATTTAGATATAGCACCTTCCAAGGAAGAAAAAGTTACCGTCGGACAGGTTATCCTGGCAATAATACTTTTGGCTTGCACACTGTTTGCATTCCTTCCTGTTGAACTTACTTTCGTTGCTGCTTTCACAGATGAGAAATCAATCGCAGTAAACGGATTCAGATTTATTCCTGAGGACTGGTCATTAAATGGTATGGCAGCAGTTCTTAAATATGGTAGGCAGCTCGCACAGTCTTACCTGGTAACGATTTTTGTTACTGTAGTCGGAACATTCCTGGGACTGTTATTTATGAGTATGTTCGCATATTCAATCAGCCGTAAGGATTTCCGCCTTTCAAGATTTTTATCAATTTACCTGTTGATCCCAATGCTGTTCAATGGTGGAACACTTTCAGGTTACATCATCTTCACAAGTTACTATCACTTAAAGGATAGCTTGTGGCTCCTGATCCTTCCGCTTTGCGTATCAACAATGAACGTTATTATTCTGAGAACATACATAGCAAACAGTATTCCCGGAGAGCTTATGGAAGCTGCCAAGATCGACGGAGCTGGTGAGTACAGAACCTTCTTCCAGATCACACTTCCTCTTCTTAAGCCTTCACTGGCAGCCGTTGGTTTCATGATGGCTACAGCATACTGGAATGACTGGCAGAACGCTCTTTTGTACATCGACACAGATGCCAAGAAGCCACTGCAGCTTCTTCTTATCAACATCCAGAAGAGTATTGAGTTCCTTCTTAATAACGTAAACGTTCCTGCAGCTGCAAGAGCAGCTATGGGTGGTACTATTCCACAGTACTCAGCAACAATGGCAACTGTATTAGTAGTTATCGGACCTATCATGGTAGTATATCCGTTCTTCCAGAAGTACTTCATCAAGGGTCTTACAGTTGGATCAGTAAAGGGCTGAGAATACTTGGCGAGGTATTTCCGAGCCTAGTATGAACGTCTTCTGGCGAGCGAAGCGAGAGCAGAAGCTCCTTGTTAGAAGGCAGTAATATTGATATTCAGCCGTGGGGGCTTGAATATAAAAAACTAACAACCAAACACTTAAAAAGGGAGGCAAAAATGAAGAAAAAAGTTATTTCTATGCTTATGGCTTCAGCAATGACTCTTTCATTGCTCGCCGGATGCGGAAGCTCATCAGCTCCTGCAACAACCACAGACAGTGGTTCAACAGACACAGCTCAGGCAACAACTGAGACAGCAACAGCAACAACAGACACAGCAGCTACAGACACAGCTGCAGCAGACACAGCAGCAAGTGGAGACGCAGTAACAATTAACCTTTACAGATGCTCATTCAACGTTGCTAACCCTGACTCAGCTCAGGTTCAGAAGGTTCAGGATGCAATCAATGCTTACATCAAGGACAAGATCAACGTTCAGATCAATCTTACAGATATCGGATCTGGTGAATATACA
>JAILMY010000070.1 GCA_024692165.1 Butyrivibrio sp.
CCTTTTATAGAGGAGATCGTATTCAGGGGGGTGATGCTCCAGACCTTCCAGCGAACAGGAAGAATCCTGGGCTCCATTATTGTTTCTTCATTGATGTTCGGAATGATACACATGAATTTCAACCAGTTTGGTTACGGAACAGTCATGGGAATAATGCTGGCTCTTCTGGTGGAGGCCACAGGCAGTGTTCTGGCATCATTTATAGCACATGCCTTCTTTAATACCCTGGAAGTTGTCATGATGTATGCAAACAGGGATGTTTTGGAGAATGCGACTGTTATTGCCGAGAACTACCTTGAGGGCATGAGCGATATTATGGTGCAGGCTATTTATATCGGCTACCTGCTGGTAATCGCTGTTATTTTTACGGCAATCGCAATGTTTATAGTAAGGAAGATTGCAAGGAACGAGCAAAGACTTGGGTTCTTTAGCAGCATTAAGTCTTCCGGCAGACAGGGACACAGTCTCATAACTCTTCCGCTTATTTTTGCCATGGTAATAGCTGTGGTCTATATGATCTACACCATAAATCCTGTGTAAATAATAACACCCGCAGCCATTTGACTGCGGGTGTCTTTGGTTGATCTCAGATTCTAATGTCGAAGTTGGCTCCTACATTGGGATTTACAGATAACTCTGCGGCTGAGTCAATTGTTGATACTAGCGCTTCTCCAGCGCTCTCCATAGTATCCAGACTTTTCGAGAGCATCGCAACGCCGAACTCATTAAGAATCTTATTCTGAGATATTGCCATTGATAAAGCGGGAATGTCCATATTCCACCTCCATCCTTATAGTTTCTATCGGTCATTTACCCAAAAACTTAATATGTTAAATAGCATCTTACACACAAAAAAAGAAGACTCTTTTTGTTAGTTTTGACGATGGATTTTAAAAAATAGACAAAAAACACCCTTGTAGATATAGATTTATTTGTACATTTGTATTAAAATGTCTTTAGTCTTATAATAGCAGCAAATTCTTTTACTGCAGAAAGAGTATATATGATATCAAATCAAATTCTTCAGAACACGATTGACGGACTTAAGACAATTGCTCATGTGGATCTTTGCGTCCTGGATATTGACGGCAAGGAAGTGGCATCCACATCTTCAGATATTGGCAACGTGGCTGTTGCTACCAGGGACTTTGTCGAATCACCTGCTGATTCCCAGGAAATTCAGGGACATCAGTATTTTAAGATCTATGACGAACAGCAGCTTGAGTACATTCTTATCTGTACCGGTAGCGGCGAGAATACCTATATGCTGGGCAAGATGATAGCATATCAGATTCAGAGTCTTTTGGTTGCATACAAGGAGAGGTTTGATAAGGACAACTTTATCAAGAACCTGCTTTTGGACAACCTTCTTTTGGTTGATATATATAGCAGAGCTAAGAAGCTTCATATCCAGACTGATACGAAGCGTGTGGCCATGATAATTGAGTCAGTCAACGGCCGCGACAATAATGCTCTTGAGATCACAAGAACCCATTTCGGAAGTGGCAACGACTTTGTTACAGAGGTGGACGAGGACAACGTTATCGTTGTTAAGGATGTCAGCGATATGTACAAGTCCACAGATATTTCCAAGGCCGCTGAGGAGATGCTTCAGACTCTTGAAAAAGAGGGCCTTACAGGCGTAAGAGTAGCCTATGGAACAGTTGTTGGTGAGATCAAAGAGGTGAGCCGTTCCTACAAGGAAGCCAAGATGGCCCTTGATGTAGGAAAGATCTTCTTCGATGATCGCAAGGTTATCTGCTACAGCGAGCTGGGAATCGGACGTCTTATTTATCAGCTTCCTATTCCGCTTTGCAAGATGTTCATCAAGGAGATATTCGGCGGCAGAAATCCTGATGATTTTGATCAGGAAACTCTCACAACTATCGATAAATTCTTCGAGAACAGCCTCAATGTTTCGGAGACGTCAAGACAGCTCTTTATCCACAGAAATACACTGGTTTACAGGCTGGACAAGCTTCAGAAGAGCACAGGTCTTGACCTTCGCGTATTTGATGATGCCATTACCTTTAAAATTGCACTTATGGTAGTCAGATACATGAAATATATGGAGAAGTTCACGTGATAAGGGACTATCGGCATAGCTGATAAGTCCATAGCACGATTAGCAAGGGGAGTTGTATGGAAAGAGGATATCGTAGAAAAAGATCAAACAGGCAGATTCCGGAGGATGAGGTTATCACACTTGAAAATGTGACTAAATCTTATTCTACGGGCGCACCTGCTTTAAACGGAGTCACCCTTCATATAAAGAGGGGTGAATTTGTTTTTATAGTGGGAGACAGCGGATCGGGTAAGTCAACACTGATCAAGCTTCTTCTAAGGGAACTGGTTCCTACCGACGGCGAGATCACTGTACTGGGATACAACCTTCGCAGGATCAAACACAGTAAGATTCCTAAATTCAGGAGAAACTTAGGAATAGTATTCCAGGATTTCCGTCTTTTGAAGGACAGAAATGTATACGAGAATGTAGCATTTGCCCAGAGAATCGTTCAGACTCCTTCAAGGGATATCAAGAGAAACGTACCGTCAATACTGGCCACAGTTAACCTGGCCGGCAAGTACAAGAATAAGATAAATCAATTGTCCGGTGGTGAGCAGCAGAGAGTTGCTCTTGCAAGAGCTCTGGTGAATAAGCCGGCAATTCTTTTGGCCGATGAGCCTACAGGAAACCTTGATCCAAACAATTCATGGGAGATCATGAAGCTCATGGAGCAGATTAACGAGAACGGAACCACTGTTATTGTGGTTACTCACAACAGAGAGATCGTTAATGCCATGAAGAAGCGAGTTATCACCATGAAGAAGGGCGTCATTATAGAGGACGAGGAAGAGGGTATGTACATCGATGAGGATTAATAGTTTCTTTTATACCATTGGTCAGGGTTTCAAAAATCTGGGAAGAAATAAGTGGTATACGCTGGCTTCCGTAGCCACCATCAGTGCCTGTCTTTTTCTTTTCGGTATATTCTATGCAATAATCACCAACTTCGAGCATGTGGTAAAGACAGCAGAAGAAGGGGTTTCCGTTACAGTTTTTTTCAACGAGGGAACAACAGAGGACCAGATCCTTGCGGTCAAGAGCGATCTGGAGAACAGAACAGAGGTAAGAGAGATAGTCTATGTGTCAGCTGAGGAGGCATGGCAGGGCTTTAAGGATGAATACCTGGGAGAGTATTCCGATGGATTTACTGAAAACCCCCTGGCAGATTCCGCGAACCTTCAGATATATCTCAACGACGTATCCATGCAGACAGCGCTTGTAACCTATGCTGAGTCCATCAGCGTTGTACGAGAGGTCAACAGATCTGAGGTTACAGCCAACACCTTGAGCGGACTGAACAAGCTTATTGCTTATGTATCCGCCGGAATTATCGTGATCCTTCTGCTGGTTTCCATCTTCCTTATCAGCAACACCGTTACCATGGGTATTCAGGTTCGTAAGGATGAGATCAATATTATGAAATATATCGGTGCCACTGACTTTTTTGTAAGGGCGCCATTCGTAGTGGAGGGTATTCTGATCGGTATCATCGGATCCCTGATCCCACTTGTTATCGTGTACTTTGTCTATAAGAATGCCATTTCCTATGTGGCTTCAAAGTTCACGATGCTCAGCTCACTTTTGAACTTTCTCCCTGTGGAGATTGTTTATAACAAGCTTGTACCTATATCACTTGCAATAGGTATCGGTATCGGCTTCTTTGGAAGCTTTACAACAGTAAGAAAGCACCTTCATGTGTAATGAAAAGGAAGTTCCAAAGGTTTGAATTTTAGCAGAAAGATAAGATTAGACACAAAAAGAATACTGAGTTTAATATTGTGCGTGTTTTTGGTTTCTTCCCTTTGGAGCAGTTGCGGAATAGTTGCCAAAGCTGACGTTACGGAGGAGAGCATCAAAGAGAAGGAAACCCAGATTTCCAACGCCAAGAAGGAAAGAGACTCCCTCAAAAGCGCCAAGACGGATCTTGAGAAGGTAAAAAAGCAGCTGGAGACCAGCAAGTCCAATCTGAACACCTATATTTCCCAGATCGACGCATCTCTTACGGATATTCAGCTGAAGATCGATACTCTGAATGAGCAGATCACTGAAAAAGAGAATCAGATTGAAGAGACTACAGAGGAACTTCACGAGGCTGAAAGGATTCAGCAGGAACAGTACGAAGCCATGAAGAAGCGTATAAAGTTCATGTACGAGCGTGGAGACACCATCTATTTTGAACTGCTTCTTGAATCCGGAAGCTTTGCGGACATGCTCAACAAGGCAGAGTATATAGAGAGACTCTCATCCTACGACAGAGACAAGCTCAATGAGTATATAGCCACAACTGAGCTTATTTCATTGACCAAGCAGGCTCTGGAAGAGGAAAAAGAGACTCTGGATGAAGCCAAGGCCTCCAGGGAAGCAGAACAGGACAATCTCGAACAGCTCCTTCAGGCCAAGAGTGCAGAGCTCAACACAGTTAAAGCAGATATCAGCGATAAGGAAGCTGCCATTAGAGAGTACGAGGCCGAGATCAAGGCTGAGAACGCAGCTATCGCAGCCCTGGAAAAAGAGGTTGCGGCTGACAAGGCAGCTCTTTACAGCAAATATAAATATGATGGTGGCGTATTTACCTGGCCATGCCCGAATTACACAAGAATTTCTGACAACTACGGTATGAGAATGCATCCGACCCTTGGGGTTGAGAAGATGCACAATGGTATCGACCTGGCAGCTCCGGGTGGTTCACCGATTCTGGCAGCTTATGAAGGCACTGTGGTGGCGGCAGCCTATGAGGGCACCATGGGTAATTATATTATGATCAGTCATGGTAACGGACTTTACACTATTTACATGCACTGTTCAGCTCTTTATGTTTCAAAGGGACAGGATGTTTCAGCCGGAACGAAAATTGCGGCAGTTGGCTCAACGGGAAGATCCACCGGTAACCATCTGCACTTTGGAGTTCGTTTAAACGGTGCTTATGTAAGTCCATGGAATTATCTGAAGTAAACAAATATTTATGAGGGAAAAACGGACATATGGACGGATTTAATAATGGTTTTGATTCTAATTCCAATTCTAATTTTAATCTGGAAGAGATAGAAAAGAAAAATAAGGGCAGGCTCACAAGGCGCTTTATAAGCGGAATACTTATAGGCTTTCTGGTGGCTGTGCTGGTGGTTGCCGGAGCGGTCTTTTTCCTGATCTACAGACAACAGGTGATCAGCACGGTAACTGCAGGACTGATTCCGGGCCAGAGCGAGCTTTTGAGTTCTGAGACTATTTCCAAGATCCAGTCTCTGGAAAGCGTGATAAATACATATTATTACAAGACAGATGTCAGCAAAGAGGATGAGGCTAACGGTCTGTACAGAGGCCTTATGGATTCACTCGGAGATCCTTATTCGGTTTATTACACATCAGAAGAGCTGGAAGATCTGATGAATGATACCAAGGGTATCTATTTTGGAATCGGAGCTTATGTGAGCTTTGACAATGCTATCAATATGGCAAGAATTTCAGGTGTCATGGAGGGCAGCCCTGCTGAGGAAGCCGGACTTTGCATCGATGATATCATCTATGAGGTTGATAAGACCTCGACTCAGGGCATGTCCCTTGAGGAGGTTGTATCAATGATAAAGGGAGAGGCCGGCACCCAGGTACACCTTACGCTTATCAGAACCGGTGTGGCTGATGATGTGGAGGTTGATGTAACAAGAGCCGAGATCACGGTTCCTACAGTCAGCACAGAGGTATACGAGGATAACATCGGTTATCTTAAGATCACTGAGTTTGATGAGATCACCACAACACAGTTCATTGATGGCCTGGCAGAGCTTAGAGCCCAGAACATTGAGGGCCTTATTATTGATCTTAGATCCAATCCGGGCGGAAGCCTTTCAACGGTATGCGATATTGCAAGACAGATACTTCCTGAGGGAATCATTGTTTACACTGAGGACAGGGAAGGAAACAGGGAAGATTACACCTGTGACGGAGAAAATGAGATAGATATCCCGATTGTTGTGCTTACAAACCAGTATTCAGCCAGCGCTTCAGAGATTCTTTCGGGAGCCATCAAGGATTACAAGCTTGGCAAGCTGGTGGGAAAGACCACCTATGGTAAAGGAATCGTTCAGAGAATCTTTGATCTCAAGGACGGAACAGCTGTTAAGCTTACAGTAAGCAGCTACTTTACTCCAAACGGTGTGAATATTCACGGCGTTGGAATTGTTCCTGATGTGGAGGTGGATTTTGATTCTGAGGCCTACGCCAAGGACAAGACAGATACTCAGCTTCAGAAGGGTATCGAGGTCATGAAAGAACTTATTGACAAATAAATAATTTGATAGTAATATCTGAGACTGTGCTAAAAATCTTAGCACAGTCTTTTTTGCTCATTTTCGAGCGAGAATTCCACTTTGACTATATTTTTATAAGCAGGTAATGAAAGGATTTATTAGTAAAAATGAAAGTAAAGGCATGTATTTATACTGATGTTGGGCAGACGAGAAAGGTCAATCAGGATGCTGCGCTCGTTAAGGTTGCAAACACGAAAAATCACGGCCGGATAACCATGATAGCTGTATGTGATGGAATGGGCGGACTATCTAAGGGAGAAGTTGCGAGCTGTAAGGCTGTCAGAGCTCTCGAGATGTGGTTTCACGAGGAACTTCCTCTGATGCAGACCCTTTCCGGAAATGAATTGTGGACCGGGGTGGAGAATTCCCTGAGAAGGCTAATTGTGCGAATAAATACAGATATCAGAAGATATGGGAAAAATAAGGGGCTTACCCTGGGGACCACCATGACCCTTCTTCTTCAGATAGGCAGAAGGTATATCTGCATGAATATCGGAGATTCCAGGATCTTTTTTATAAAGAGCGGCAAGATCACCCAGATAACCAAGGACCAGAGTGTTGTACAGGATAAGCTGGACAAAGGGCTTATTTCCAAGGAGGAGGCTCTGGAGGATTCAGAGAAAAATGTGCTTAGCCAGTGCATTGGTATGCTTCAGGCTCCGACGCCTCAGGTGGAGTGCGGCTCTTTTGAGGGAAATACAACGGTGGCAGCCTGCAGCGACGGCTTTTGGAGGACCATAAGTCCGGAGGAGATGAGACTGGGGCTCTGCCCTCAGATGTGTGTTACGGATGAGGACATGTTAAGGGAGTGCAAAAAGCTCTCGGAGCTTGCGGTCAACAGAAATGAAGAGGATAACATCAGCATTGCAGCTGCATGTATGGAGTTTTGATATATGAGAAATCTGGAAGTGAAAGTGGTAAAAGAACTGGGACAGGGCGGAAACAGCCGGGTTTTCCTGGGGAAAAGAAGTGAGGACGGGAGCCTTGTGACGTTAAAGACCGCAAGGCTGATAGATGGAAAGCCGGATATCCACAGCTTAAAGAGTTTTGAGAATGAGGCAAATATCCTTGAAACTCTGGAGCATGCAGCGATACCGAGATTTTACGGCAGGATACATAACGGCATCATGCTTGAGTATTTTGAGGGCAGCAGCCTTGAGAAGGTTCTTTTGAGCAAGGGACCCTTTGGTGAAAAGGCTGCAGCTAAAATAGCACTGGAGCTGGCGGCAATTCTTAGATATCTTCATGGCGTAAGGCAGCCTGTGATTTACAGGGATTTAAAGCCCGCCAACATTGTGTTTAAAGGGGATGGGCATGTGGCCCTTATCGACTTCGGGGCAGCAAGGTTTTTCAGAGCGGGCGATAGAGGAGATACCACAAATCTTGGAACCTACGGCTTTGCTGCGCCGGAGCAGTTCGGAAATCTTGGACAGACGGATCCCAGGACGGATATTTACTGCTTTGGAATGACATTGCTGCAGCTCATATCGGGAATTGACCCAAAGGATGATGAAGCGGTAAGAAGATGCAAACAACTGGGGGTATCGGGAATATCCCATGAGTTCATGCAGATCATAGACAAATGCACAAGGCCTGACAGAGAGGATCGCTTTAAGTCCGCAAAAGAGATACAGAAAGCTCTTTTGACCTACCCAAAGCTTGTGAGGAGAAGAAAAGCGCTTGGGATGCTAAAGACAACCACCGTTGCAGCTGTGATAGCTCTGATCCTGTCACTGGGGATGATACACTTTGACTCGGTAAAGAGCTATGCTGCTTCGGATATGGAAAAAAGGCTCCCGGCGGTTCAGCAAAGGCTGTACAATGCCAAGCTTTGGATTCTGGAGAAGATTGAAAATGAACTGAAGGAAAGTGAGAGATGATGATCATATTTGTATATACTTTTGTGACTGTATTTATTGCCCTTGTGATGATAATCGGCGTTGGAAACCTTCTTGCGGGAAAAGAGGAGCCGGTAAAGCCTGAGGTGGGGCGGGCAACAGCAGCTATGTGCACAACAAGGCTTCTTGGGGATTATTCTGAAAGTGAGTATCCGGCGGAGGAGGATTTTGTTATCGAGCAGGATCTGGTCTACACCTATGATTCTGTTAATCTATGAATCTATTTCCCGGATTTCTACAGGCCAAAACCAAGGTAGCAATTTTTGTTGCTTGATATGCTCAGATATTGCTATTTAATTAAGGCTATTTTCGTAAATTTTCGTAACGGTATATGCAAAATAGATAAAATGGATTGAGTAAAAGGGGACTTAAAGATACATATAGCACAATAAATATTTAAAAATGATAGCAAAAGCGAAAAATCTAACGCAAATTCCTAGCAATATTTGCAATGTTTATAGCAACTTTTAATTGGCGATAGTTGGTAAACTAAACTAGAGTAATACAAAAGAATCGAAAGATTCTTAAAGTAACTGTAGACATGGGAGGAGTTATGAGTAAAGGGAAACGGGGTGCAAAAAGGAAAACGCAGCTGTCTTTGGGGCTTCTTTGGAGACAGAGGTATCTGCTGGCGATGTCGTTACCATTTGTTGTTTGGCTGATCATTTTTAAGTATGTTCCGCTGTGGGGATGGACGATGGCTTTTCAGGAAGTAAAGCCGGCCACTTTTCAGAAGCCAATATTTGAGAGGGAATTTGTGGGTTTTGGCAACTTTGTGAAGGCCTTCAATGACAGACTCTTTGCTCAGACAATGATAAACACGCTGGGGCTTTCTGTTATAGGAATAGCTCTTGGAACTTTCGCGGCAATACTGTTTGCCGTAATGCTCAATGAAGTTGTATTTGTTCGCTTCAAAAAAGTCACACAGACAATTTCGTATCTTCCGCACTTTGTATCCTGGGTTATTATCGCCAGTATCGCAAAGAATGTTTTTAATGACGGCGGAGTTGTAGATTCGCTTTTCGGTCAGAATTTCCATTTCATGAGTTCTAACTCAGTTCTTATATGGTTTGTAATAGTCTTTATCGATGTCTGGAAAGAGGTGGGCTGGAATGCCATTATTTATCTCTCATCCATGGCAGGTATTGATCCGGGCCTCTATGAGGCAGCCGAGATTGACGGGGCAAACCGCCTTCAGAGGATCTGGCACATCACATTGCCGGGCATACGTCCAACCATCATAGTGCTGCTTATTATGAGCATCGGTGGAGCGTTAAATGTCGGAATGGAAAGGCAGATGCTCTTATCAAATCCACTTATAGAGGATCATACCATGGTTCTTTCCTGGTTCTCCTATAAACGAGGCATAGGTAACAGTGATTACGGCCTTGGTACAGCTATCGGTGTGTTCCAGTCAGTGGTTGGTATTACGCTTCTTTTGATCGCCAATAAGATTGCCGGTCTCATCGGCGAAGACAGACTGATTTAAGGAGGCGCAGGATATGAAGAATAAGGTTTCATTTGCTGATTATTTACTGGTTTTGGTGTTTTTGTTCATTATCACCATCACCCTGTACCCGTTCCTGAATGTTCTGGCGATCTCTTTCAATGATGCGACAGATACGATCAAGAATATCAATTTCATAATCCCGAGAAAGTTTACACTTTCCAACTACAAGTATGTTTTCAGAGATTCGGATTTCTTTAAACCGTTTGTAATATCCATTTCAAGAACAATAATCGGAACACTGGTCGGAGTCGTTACAACGGCTATGCTTGCCTATACTCTGAGCCGCAGGGACTTTGTATTCCACAAGTTCTTTACCATGCTCTTTGTAGTTACCATGTATGTGGGTGGCGGACTTATCCCTGACTACCTGCTGATCATGAGAACACTGCACATGGGTAATAACTTCCTGGTTTATATAATCCCGGGAATGATCTGGGTCTACAACATGATCCTGGTGAGATCCTATATTGACGGACTTCCCATGGCGCTGCAGGAGGCTGCAAAGATAGACGGAGCCAATGATTTCCAGATCTGGTACAAGATAGTACAGCCGCTTTGCACGCCGGTTACAGCGACTATAGCTCTTTATTATGCTGTAGGACAGTGGAATGCGTTTATGGATACTTATCTGTATGCGCAAAAGCTTCCGACTCTTCAGTACAAGCTGTATGAGATCATGAACCAGGCAACCATGAAGCTGGATATTCACGGCACCACAAACGTTACAACGGCAGTAACTCCTATGTCCATCCGTATGGCGGTAACCATCGTGGCAACTGTTCCGATCGTAATTGTTTATCCTTTCCTTCAGAAGTACTTTATCGGTGGTATGACACTGGGTTCTGTTAAGGATTGATATTTCATAAATGGGGCGAAAAAAGGTAACAACCGGCATTGCCGGATGAAAAAATGAAAAAATGAAAAAAGTAAGGAGGATAAAATGAAGAGAAAGGTATTGTCCAGTATCTTGGCAGGAGCTCTGGCAGTGAGCATGCTCGCAGGCTGTGGCTCAACAGACTCAGGATCAACAACTGGGGGTGGTGAAGCATCTGCTTCAAAAACTGAAACTAAAACTGAAACAAATACAGAGACAGCAGATGCTGCTGGTGATGACAAGTCTCCGATCACATTTACGTATTACAATGCTGACGGAAAGAACGCTAACTGGGACAACCCGGTAGCAAAAGCTATTACAGAGGCAACAGGGGTAACTCTTGAGGTATCATATCCTGTTTCTTCACAGGGTGAGCCAAAGGAAGACGTTGCTCTTATGATCGCCAGCGATGAATTCCCTGATATCATCTACGCAAAGGGAAGTGCAACAGATCTGTATGAGGCAGGCGCTTTTATCGACATGACAGATCTTATTGAGCAGTATGGACCAAACATCAAGAAGATGTATGGCGATGAGTATGAAAAGTTAAAATGGGGCGAGGGAGATGACGGAATCTACCAGCTCTCCTACTCAGGTGTACGTGAACAGACACTTTCCACAGGTGGTACTGCACAGATCCAGTGGGCAGCCATCAAAGAGAATGATTACAAATATCCCAAGACTCTTGATGAGTACGAGAAGATGATAAAAGACTATCTGGCAAAGCATCCTACAACAGAGGATGGCCAGGAGATGATCGGTATTACCATGAGTGCATCTGACTGGCACTGGATGATCACACTTGGTAACCCTGCAGGATTCATTGCAGATGCAGCACCTGATAACGGTCAGTGGCTCATTGATGACAACTTCAATGTAACTTACAAGCATGTAAGCGATGATGAAAAAGAGTATTTCAAGTGGCTTTGCAGAATGTACAACGAGGGTATCCTTGATCCTAACTTTGCAACACAGACAGATGATGACTATATTGCAAAGGTTTCAAGCGGACGTGTTGTTGCTATAACCGATGCTGAATGGCATTACAATCAGTGTAACCAGGCTCTTATTCAGGATGGCAAGATTGAGCATACCTATTGTGGACTTCCTCTTGTATTAAATGACAGCAAGAAGTGCGCAGCGCTCCTCTATCAGGGACTTAAGGTAGGCTGGGGTGCCGGAATCACAAAGAGCTGTAAGGATCCGGTCCGTGCAGTCAAGTTCCTCGACTGGCTCTGCTCTGATGAGGGACAGATCC
>JAILMY010000166.1 GCA_024692165.1 Butyrivibrio sp.
TATTAACATCTAAAGCTTCATCCACTGCCATTATATCAACGAATTATTAATCGCAAGTTAACGTTATATTATACGTCTCTAAACAAAAGCCTAGAATCCACGCGCCATCAGGCAATTCACAGAATTTTCACGAGACACATCAGGTAAAAGCCTTTAAAATGTATACTTATGAAAAAGAATGAAAAGAAAATAACATACAATATAACTGATGCTCAGGTTGAGTATATACAAAATCATACAGTAAATTTTTTCTATGGAAATGTCATCTATTGGGTGTATTCAGATAGAATGGATATGTACAGGCCATATCTTATGGCGAAGAAAAAGGCAAGGATTCCTTTGGTAGAACTTCTTAGATACTGCAAGATCCAGGGACTTCCTGTATATCCAATGACTCTTCGAAAGAGCAAATTCCGTACAAAAATTGCTAACCGCAATGAAATGCTTAAAATGAGCAAGATTGGATTACTACTTGGCAGCATAGGCATCATCAGGCTTATTAACGAATATGCCAAGTACTGCGCTGCTAACTATCCTATTCATATTCCGGAGAAATGATCAGATACAAAAAATGCGAACGCCGTATATTAATATAAGGTGTTCGCTTTTTTAGTATCTGAAGGAGCTTCATACTTAGTGCTTTTATTTTTTACCAGTCAGAACCCCAGTCTGTGTTTCCGGAGTCCCAGCTGTCATTACTATCCCAATCATAATCTGAATAGTTGTCGTCAGAAGATGAATTTGATGTATGATACCTGTCGTAATAGGATGAATTGTTCCAGTTGGTTGTTTCTATTGATGGATCCCACGACTTGGAAATAAAATATTCATCATAGTTTGCTGATATTGCAACTGGCCCGGGAGCAGTACTGCTTACTTCTGTCCAGCCCCCGTCATAATGGTACCAATCATCGCTTATACAGTAGTAAACATCATCATCGTACCTATAATACCCTTTATGTGTATTAAAATTCGCATCCTTTAAAATCAGAAGCAGCACCAGGATAATAAAGAAAAGAGCAAGGAGCTTTGATAAGAAAAAAGTCTTTCTACTGTCATAGCCTTCATTACCCTGGTATTTCCTTATGCTTTTTTCTTCCTCATCCATCTTTGAAAAAGAGCTTTTGGTAGCAGAATCTGATTTAAATCCAGAGCTTGCCTTTTGGTGGACGATCTCATCTTTTAGTCTCTGCAGGAGCTCATTTACTGCATATTCTTCATCGGATCCGCGATAGCGAACAGCCCTTGAACCGTCAGCCTTGTTCTTGTAAACAACAAAATCGCCGTTATCATCTTTATAGATTCCAAAAGCTTTCGGCTTTTTATAATCTACCCCGATAAAAAAACGTGTCACCTCCGGATCCGGGAGGTTTCTGTTCTTGTACCAGATCTTTAATTCCTCAATTGTCTTAGGCCCTTTATCATTTTTATGAGAAGGGTTAGGAGCTCCGCAATCAGGACACTGATGCAAGGTATCTTCATATGTATTTCCGCAATAATCACATTTCAATTTCATGGCATTCACCTAAATAATAATTCCGAGTCATTATACTTAGATGAATAAGATATTACAATATCGTATTTTGAAAAATTTAAAATGGTATAATTATTTATTATGAGAAAAATGAAACTGTTCCCGGACAGGGACGTATCTGCAGAAAAAAGAATGATAGATGTTGGGGATCATAAGATTCCCATCCTGATCCTTAAGAAAAAAGGCGCAAGCGGAAATGCTCCCGGAGTGCTATGGATCCATGGTGGTGGATATGCAACCGGAATGAAAGAAATGGTATACATGGGCCGAGCCGAAAACCTGGTTAAAAAGTTTGGAGCTGTAGTCATATCCGTAGGCTACAGGCTCTCAGCATTCCATCCATACCCTGATGGGTTTAATGACTGCTATAATGCCCTTCTCTACTTAAAAGACCATGTATATGAGCTGGGAACCCGTGATGATCAGATCATGGTTGGCGGAGAAAGTGCCGGCGGAGGCCTGTGCGCTGCCATTTGCATGAAAGCAAGAGATACCGGCGATGTCAATATAGCTTACCAGATGCCGCTTTATCCAATGATTGACAATTGCGATACAGAAAGTTCCAGGGACAACCACGCCAAGGTGTGGAATACAAGAAGAAATCACCAGGCCTGGGCCATGTACCTTAGGAAATCAGACAAGGAAAATGTACCAGCTTACGCTGCTCCGGCAAGGCAGACAGATTATTCCGGGCTCCCTCCCGCCTACACCTTTGTAGGTTCAGCTGAGCCTTTTCTTGATGAAGCAAAGGCCTACATCAAAAACCTGCAAATCTCCGGCGTAGAAGCGGAAATTGATATATATGACGGAATGTATCACGCATTTGACATGATGGACCCGGATAGCGAAATATCCAGGAGGGCTATAGAAGCTTTCGAAGAGCATTTTAAGCACGCTATGGGAAGCTACTTTGCGGCGCAAAAATGAACCCTCAACCCCGTCCCCGTGGTTGTGGGTTCATTTTTTCTCCACATGTTTTTTCACCTCAGAAGTTCTTTGATAAGCTTACCATTTGATACCGGGGTGTCTGCCAGGTCTCTGGGTATAGTCAGTTCAATCGCAACATGAATGCGTTCTTTGTTCCTGCGACTGCTGTCTACCTTTGTTATGATCGCTCGGGCATCCACCTTGGGATCCTCAAGAAGCGGAAGCACAACGTAGTATAGCTCATCTTCGTCAAAGGAGATGCTGCCAAGCATTCTGCCTGTGACAATCTCTTCTACAAAAGCTCTGTCATCCCGCAGGTAAATGTTTAGTGGCACTCCGCTGTTTATCTTGGCTTCGCGCCTGCTGCCGAGCTCATCCTTGATGAATCCGCTAAATGAATATACTTCCCTGTCGCCATCTTCACGGATCTTTTTTCCAGTCTTCCTCGCTGCATCAGCCGGAAGGACATATTCCTGCATCATGAGATGAAAAATGTCTTTTACCTTATCAGGAGCAGGTGAAGCATCGTGATCTGTCATCACTTCCTTGCAAGCTTCCAGAACGCTCTTTGCAAACAGAGGAAACTCCTCCATGTCAGGATCCCAGACAAATCTGCCTCTTGCCATCTTGGATGGTGGCAGGGCTTCGTCGTAGATCTTGAACTGGAAGAAGATGTTCCGCTCTGAGAAAGCTCTTTTGTTCTCAAAGGCATCCCAGGTAAACTCATAAGGTTCAAAATACGGCTCGCCCTCAGATTCCCTGATCTTCCTGTAAGCTTCGATGACCTGACGAATCTTTTCATCATCTTCGGGATCTCTTTTCCCGGTGGGATTTGAATCCGGGTGATACATGATGAGGAGCTTTTTGTACTTTACCTTGATCTCCCTGTCGGTATTCTCTTTAGATACGCCAAGTATCTTGTAGGCTTCTTTAAGTGTCATATCTTCGGTTTTGAAAACATCCATTCCTTCACTTCGTTGTCCTGCCCGGCAGGAACCCAGCTGCAGTGAGGATTTATGCCATATCTTTCTTTCATTTCGCCGGTTTTATATTCTGTGTAATGTAGGTCAGTATGAATGTCTTTTAACTCATCATATATGTCTCTTGATCCCAAATGTGCACTGAATCCGTCGGTCTTATAAGTTGCTTTTACTACCATGTCATCGGCAGCATGGATCATCCATATCGGTGTCTTTGTCAGCTCCCTGATGTTTTCCCATCCTGTGGCTCCGCATATTGGAACTGCAGCTGCAAAAATCCCCGGATGATACTTGAGGATTTCAAAGCAGCCCACTCCGCCGGCACTGTAGCCATAAATATAAATCCGCTTGTCGTCTATATTGGAATACTTTTTTCTCAGTGATTTTATAAGAGCGCAGACTTTGTTCTGCGTAATGAGGTTTGACCAGCGCGAGCCAACGTCACATTGCGGCGCGCAGACAAAGCAAGGATGCTGTTTCTGCCAATCATCCCTTGCGAATACTGTTCCGATATCATGCATGGTAAGCTGCAGTTCATTGTCATTACCATAGGCATCAGCTCCGTGCAGATACAGAACAAGAGGGACCTTATCGCTGCTATCCGGAACAAAAAGCCTGTATGGCAATGTCCCGGAATAGTCAAAGGTCTCGTATATGAATTTTTCACATAGATCTTTGTTTTCCTCAGATGGCTTATCCCAATCGGGCGGTAATTTCATAGACGTTTATCCCATTTTCTCATCTATCTTTTCTCTAAGGGTATCAAATATCACCTGTGCAGCCAATTTTGAACCATCAGGTGATGCATGCCTTCTGTCTTTAAAATACAAATCCACAGATGGATCCTTATGTATTTGTTCCCACCATTTCTCGCCTACAGGGGCAACCAGACAGTTATGCCTTTCTGCCAGCTTTCTGTATCTTGATGACATCTCTTTTTGGAACTGCTCATTATCTTCTTCTGTCCAAGTCATGTAATAGCAGGGAATTGCTCTGGTCTGTCTTATCCATGACATGATCTTATCTGCAGCTTCCTGCATCACTTCAAACTCTCCCATTGTTTGAGCTACATGCTGCAATATTACAAAATCATACTCTCCAAACAGTATATTGAATCTTGTCTGTTCATTCTCTGCATGATAATCAAGCCCCATACCGCCTTTTGTAAGCATAGTGACCTGCATATCAATCCCGTTCTCTGAACATATCTCCTTAAAAAGCTCAGGCATGTCGTTGAAATAAGTGTGGCTGTTGCCAATAAAAAGTGTTCTCATGTTCATATGTCCTCTCATTATTACTTGCCCAATTACTCACATTTACTCAAAGACGCTCCGCCGCTGTACATTTCCGGGAAATCATCCTCATTCCAGGTCCCGTAATATTCCAGGACATCTGTATCGCCTTCAGCTGTCTGATATGTATACTGAACTCCATTAGCAGACTCTGCCTTAACCTTGTATTCGCCATCAGAGTTTTTCTCAATTTCGCTGATCTTATCAGAATGATCCAATACGAAAGCATCATCTTTCATGTGGCCATAGTTTATCTCAGTCTCTGTAAACTGCACATAATACTCAGGCTGCATATCATCGCCATCCATATATCCTATAGAGGCAGTCTGCCAGGTTCCGGGGATGGAAATGCCAAGATCATCAGTGTTCTCGCCATCTTCCGACTTTGATGCAACAAAAACTGATGTCGGTCCGTCTGCACCACCGATTATCGACACATTCGTATCGCTCTTTGCTCCGCATCCCACCGTTCCAACTGCTAGCATAAAAAGTGCTGCCAATAATACTTTTTTCATAAATTCTCCTCTCCTACAATGTGCACTATCTGCGGTTCATGTCCAAGCGCCTTGTCCATTTCTTTTCACTCCTGATTATCTTTTTTTGCCGGCTATTCTCTTTAACAGTAAAAGAACTGCAATTCCCCCGGCTATGAATGGCAGTAGCGGCTTATCATTGTACTCGCCATTTTTGAGAAGCGAACGGACTGTGTCGCCGTGTCTCTTCTCATCATTCTTTACCGCTTCAACTTCCGGATATTTCTCCATCAATTTCTCATACTTCGGAATCGCATTAGATTCGAACATGGCGATAAAAGGATAGAGAATTCTTTTTCCAAGAATGCGATAAAGAATGGCCACAGCATTTGCCATGAATTTATCCGGAGTCAGCACTTCCTGTGTATACTCCTTGAAGACATTAGCGTGCTTTCCCTCATCCGCGGCCAGTTCCTTAAATATCCGTGAATCAGTCTCATTGCCCGTAACTTCTGCCAATCTAAGGTAGGTTTCTACTCCGTCCAGCTCCGACTGCTGTGACTGTAAAAGCTGCTGCCGCTCCTGCGTAGTTATCATTGCTTTCTGTGCCTCTGCTCCGCCTTTTACCAGCTCTTTACTGTACTCAAAAAGCTCTTTTGCCAGATCCTCATCCTCCGCTCTCCTGGAAGTCTTGGCGACCTTGCATCTGTAAAAATACTCTCCCGTTACATCTTTTACCGACTCATCTGTAGCAAGGAAGATCGCAGTCTCAGCGCCTTCCTCGGGAGTCAGGAAAAACGGCTTCAGCATTCCTGTGATTGTCTTGCCAAACCCTGTGGTCCTGTCCACGCCCATATTTGTAGCAACAGCGCCCGGATGGCAACAGTTCACTGTTATTCCGCGATCTTTGAGGCGCCTTGCCAGCTCTTTTGTAAATAAGACATTTGCAAGCTTGCTCTGGGAATAAGCTGTTACAACGTTGAAGCCTTTGTGCAGGTTTATTTCCTCGAAATCGATCCTGCCGACTTTGTGAGCGCCGGATGCCACGTTGACAATTCTGGAACCTGCGCTCATCATGTCGAGAAGTTCCATTGTAAGAAGGAAATGTCCAAGGTGGTTGATTCCAAACTGCCTCTCTATTCCCTCTTTTGTCTCCTGCCGGTCAAGGGCTATGAAGCCTGCATTGTTCACCAGAATGTCGAGATGATCGTATTTACGTTTTACTTCAGCTGCAAAAGCCCTGATTGAAGAATAGTCACCAAGATCGCAGAGGATCAGGTCAAGGCTATAGTCTCCCTGAGATTTCAGCTTTTCCAGTGCTTCTTTGCCTCTCTCGCTGCTCCTGCAGAGCATTATCACGTGTGCTCCGGCCTCAGCCAGCGCCTTAACTGTTGCAAGTCCCATACCGGAATTTGCCCCGGTAACTATTGCGTTTTTGCCATTAAGATTAGTCATCGTATTGCTCATATTCCACCTTCTTTATGAACCATTACCCCCGTCCCCATGGGCCATCGAGCAGTCTTGCTCCCATTTCGAAAGCTTTCTTACACTCTTCTGGGAAAACAGTATCGTGCCGCTGCTGCTTAGCTTCAGGGTCAAACATTGACCACGGCCAGTCTGTCTTGCCGTAATCTTTGAGCTGCAGCGTATCTCCGCTGACCAGAACCTCTGTAGGTCCGACAAATGTGCTTAATGTCTGCTGATAGCTTCCAATCAGCTCTGTATACATCGAGTCAGGAGCATTACTTGTCATCACAAGCAGTACCGGTACCTGATGCTCATTGCAACAAGGATTCTCTCTGTTATAAGTAAGATTCTGGAAAACCAATCTCTCGTACAGTGCTCTGAAAGAAGCTGTGAAATTTGACAGGTAATTGGGCGATCCCATGATCAGTCCGTCTGACTCACGTATAGCATCAAGCACCTGTGTAAGCCCGTCCTTGCAAATGCAGTGACCCTTAAACTGCTCCCTCTTGCAACCAAAGCAGGAAATGCAGCCGGTATACTTATCAAGCCCAAAGAGATCAAAACGCACAATCTCTGCCCCTGCGCTCTCGGCACCCTTAGAAGCCTCTGTAAGAATTGTATCAGTGTTCCATCCTTTTCTTGGTCCCGCGTTTACTACAACAATCTTTTTTCCCATAGAAATCCCTCCTAAAACATATCTGCCACACTAGTTCTTAGTTATAACTGCAATAGCGCAGGGCATACGTCCGTCAACTACATGATACTCAACGCCTGTATATCCCTTATCTTCAAAAAATTTCTTGTATGAGTCCAGATCAAACTGCCTCTTGAAATCCGCTCCAAGCAAAGTAATGAACTTTACTGCTGCTGTTCCCGTTCCCTTTGACATATTGATATAGGTGGGAATGATAATCTTCCCTCCGGGCTTGACCACGCGCTCCAATTCATGAAGCGCTTTCTCCGGCTCAGGCAAAAGATGTATCACGTTACCTGCAACCACTTTATCAAAGCGCCCATCCTTGCATTTGATGTTCGTTATGTCAGCTTTCCGAAATACAGCGTTCGGATAGTTACTGCACTTCTTAGCGGCCCTGCTAAGCATCCCTGGGGCAAAGTCTGTTGCGATCAGCCTCTTACACTTTTGCGCGATATATATGCTGATAGCACCTGTTCCACAAGCACATTCCAGCACTACATCTGAAGGCTCGATGAGCTCTGCAACCTTCTTGCCGGTTCCGGTATAAACCTTGCCGTTATACACATTTTCAAACATATCATATAAAGGTGAAATCTTGTCCCAAAACATAACTTAAGTTTCCTCTTATCATTTAAGTATCAGCTGTGATCTCACAAAGCATATAGTGCCATTTTTTTTGCTTTATTTAAACAAGCTGGTTACAGTATTCATGATTGTCTTGTTCTCAAGAATTGAATCAAGGATACTTCCAAGCTGTGTCTTTTCTCCTTTTAAAAGA
>JAILMY010000121.1 GCA_024692165.1 Butyrivibrio sp.
CACCAGACAATTAAATAAATCTCATAAAAGTTGTCTGACTCTTCATTTCGTAAATAATTGCTCAATACAATTATAAGAAGCCATTCTTACCTACTAAAATAGATTTTGAAGATTTCAGACGTAAGAATTAAAAACGACTACGTGAGAATCTTCAATTTTATAATCTAAGCCGTAAATTTCATACGCTAAGCCGTTAATTTGTCTTCGCGCAGTAAGGCAAGCAAAATCTTCCATTTTCCTTGATTACCATCCTTAACGAGCCCTTCTTGGCGTGAGCGGCGGGCCCCATGGGGCGTTGGGCCGGCGCGCCAGGGCGAACGGCATCAAGATACTGGCCATTGATGGCCCACTACAAATAACGAAAGTCCGAAATTATATTATAAGTCAAAAAAATAAAAGCTCACTGCTATCACGCAGTGAGCTTTATTTTTGCCAATCAAATATTTGCGATGTCGTCCTGTGAGAGGAGCTTAAGACCCTTTCCGGTGAGCTTTGCCTCAGCCGCCTGAGTATCGGCTACGCGGAAGATCATATAAGCCTGATTAGAATCGCCTCTGCCAGGGAAGGCATACATATACTCGATATTTACTTCGGCGTCTGCAAAGACCTCCAGAAGCTTATCAAGACCGCCTGCCTCATCAGGAATCTCCACAGCCAAAACAGAAGTAAGGCTTGCAACGAAGTCATTTTCCTTGAGAGTATTAACTGCTTCCAAGGCGTCATCTACGATTATTCTTGCTATTCCAAAGTCCTTTGTTTCTGCAAGAGATGTGGCACGCATATCAATCTTATTCTTTGCCATGACACTTGTTAATTTCTTCAAAGTACCGGGCTTATTCTCCAAAAAAACAGAAATCTGCTTTATACTCATAAACGTCCCTCCATAAGTATATTTTATACCTTAAATCTTACGTTTATCAACTACGCGGACAGCTTTGCCTTCGCTTCTTGCGATGGATTTTGGTGCAAGGAGAGAAATCTTGACCTTAATACCAAGCATGGACTTCATGTCCTCTACAAGCTTCTTCTGGCGCTCCTCGATTTCTCCGACATTATCGGTGAACATCTCAGGGGTCATCTCAACCTGAACGTCGAGGGTATCGGTATTGCTTACGCGGTCAACAACAATCTGGTAGTTGGCAGCATATCCATTGTTGAGAAGTACAGTTTCGATCTGGCTTGGAAATACATTTACGCCGCGAATGATGAGCATGTCATCAGATCTTCCCATAGGCTTAGCCATCTTAACATGAGTTCTTCCGCAGGAGCATTTTTCTCTGGAAAGCTTACAGATATCTCTTGTGCGATAGCGGATCATAGGGAAGCCTTCTTTGTCGATGGCAGTGAATACAAGCTCGCCCTGAGAACCTTCAGGAAGAACTTCTTCTGTATCGGGATCGATGATCTCTGCAATGAAGTGGTCTTCGTTGATGTGCATACCGTTTTGAGCGGAGCACTCAAAAGCAACTCCGGGTCCTGAGAGCTCTGTGAGACCATAGATATCATAGGCTTTGATTCCAAGAGAGTTTTCGATATCGGAACGCATTTCTTCGCTCCAGGCCTCGGCACCGAAGATACCTGCCTTAAGCGGAATATCATCAGGTCCATAGCCAAGCTCTTTAAAGCGCTCTGAAAGATATGCTGCGTAGCTTGGAGTACAGCAGAGGATAGTAGCCTTTAAGTCCTGAATAAACATTATCTGTCTGTCAGTGTTACCTGAACTGATGGGAACTGTAAGACATCCAACCTTATGGGAACCACCATTAAGTCCGGCACCGCCTGTGAAAAGGCCAAAGCCGTAAGCGACCTGACAGATATCTTCATTTGTTCCGCCGGCTGCTGTAATTGCTCTTGCGCAGCAATCCTCCCAAAGGTCGATGTCATGTTGTGTATAGAAAGCTACAACTCTTTTTCCTGTAGTTCCTGAAGTGGAATGGATGCGGACGCAGTCCTTCATTGGAACGCCAAGAAGGCCTGTTGGATAGGCATCTCTTAAATCTTTTTTAGACAGGAAAGGAAGTTTGTGAAGATCATCAATTGATTTGATGTCATCGGGAGTAACTCCCTTTGCTTCCATTTTTTTGCGATAGTAAGGCACATTTTCATAGACGCGCTTTACTTGTTTAACAAGCTTTTCATTTTGAATTTCCCTTATTTTCTCATAAGGAGCGCATTCAATTTCTTCTTGATAGTAACGTTCCAAGACTCTTTCCTCCTTCAACAAAACTCTGATAATTTACTTCAACACTGCGATTTACGCAGAAAAGTTTTTCCCCAGTTCAAATGCTTTCTTATTCATTTCAAGGAACTTGGCAGGCACATTTGCTTCCAATGACTTCATCCATGCATCTTCCGGAAGATCAAAGTAGTGAGAGAGTCTTCCCAAAAGAACAATGTTAACGGCCTTTGCAGAACCTGCCTGTTCAGCCAGTGAAAGGCAGTCTAAAGCATCAACCTTGGCACCGGATTCCGTGAGCTTATCAACAAGATTTTCCGGATACTGGGCAGCACCTATAATTACAGGCATTGGATCGATCTGCTGTGTGTTTGTGACGATCTGTCCGTCCTTTTTAAGGAAAGGAAGCCATCTTGCTGCCTCTAAAAGCTCAAAAGAAACTATGAAATCTGCCTCGCCCTTATCTATAACGGGAGAGTAAACCTTATCTCCGTAACGTACATAGGTTACAACGCTTCCTCCGCGCTGTGACATACCATGAACCTCTGAAACCTTAACATCATAGCCCTGTGATAAAAGAAGGTGTCCAAGAAGTTTACTTGCAAGGAGCGACCCCTGTCCTCCAACACCTACGATCATAATATTCTTTGTTTTCATTGCCTTAAGCCTCCTTTTCCGGAGCGCTGAAGGCTCCCACCGGGCAGAGCTGACTACATACGTTGCAGCCTACACAGAGTGTTGTATCGATTGCAGCCTTGCCGTTCTTTATAGAAATAGCAGGGCATCCAACCTTCATGCAGGATTTACAGCCTACACATTTATCTTTATCAACCTTCAAAGGAGCGTTGTGCTTAACATACTTAAGAAGTGCACAAGGACGCCTTGAAATGATAACTGACGGAGCGTCTGCCGCAAGTTCTTCCTTCAGAACCTTGTCGCATTCATCAAGGTTATAAGGATCAACTACGCGAACCCTTTCAAAACCCATAGCTCTGCAAAGAGCCTCCAGGTCAATCTTACCTGCAGGGTCACCTTTGATGTTGTAGCCGGTGGTAGGATTCTGCTGATGACCGGTCATACCTGTGATGGAGTTATCAACGATGATGATTGTTGAGTTTGACTGGTTATATGCAACGTTAGCAAGACCTGTCATACCTGAGTGCATAAATGTTGAATCACCGATAACAGCAACGGTCTTGTGCTCGCTTTCTGCGCCGCGAACCTTGTTGAATCCGTGAAGAGCACCGATTGAGGCACCCATACAAAGAGTCATTTCAATAGCTCCCAGCGGTGGAACAGCACCAAGGGTATAGCAGCCGATATCTCCGAGAACAGTACAGTTGTTTTTCTTAAGAGTATAGAACAGTCCTCTGTGAGGGCAGCCTGCGCACATTACAGGAGGTCTGTTTGGAATAGAATCTTCAAGGGAAAAAGATTTTTCTTTTTCAATTCCAAATTTTTCAGCAATAAGATTTTGTGAAAATTCATCAATTATAGGAAGAA
Organism: Butyrivibrio sp.; assembly: GCA_024692165.1. GTDB lineage: Bacteria > Bacillota > Clostridia > Lachnospirales > Lachnospiraceae > Butyrivibrio. The sequence continues at coordinate 3,680 of JAILMY010000121.1, forward strand.
GTTCCTTACCAGTAACTGATATTCCAAGGGCTTTAACATGATTTTCAATGATTGGATCAAGTTCTTCTACAACGAAGAGTTTATCAACCCTGGAAGCAAAATCTTTTATGAGTTTTTCTGGAAGAGGATTGGTCATTCCCAGTTTCAGCACACTGACATTATCACCAAAAACTTCCTTTACATACTGATAGGAAGTTGAGCAGGTTATGATACCTGTCTTTGTATCGCCCATTTCTACACGGTTCAGAGGACAGTTTTCTGCATATTCGATAAGATCTTTTGTGCGCTGTTCAACGAATGGATGACGTTTCTTGGCATTTCCCGGCGTCATAACATATTTTGCAATATTTTTTTCATATGGTTTATCTGGAACTATGCGCTCGCTTGTCTCAACAACAGACTGTGAATGTGCGACTCTGGTGCACATTTTCAAAAGAACCGGAGTATCAAATTTTTCTGAAATCTCAAATGCAAGTTTTGTGTATTCCAGTGCTTCTTTTGAATCTGAGGGTTCTATCATCGGAACTTTGGCTGCTATTGCATGATGTCTGGAATCCTGCTCGTTCTGTGAT
>JAILMY010000186.1 GCA_024692165.1 Butyrivibrio sp.
CAAGAATCCTGATGCTAAGAGATACGACACAGTTTCTATTGATGAAGTAATCGCTAAGAACCTTCAGGTTGTTGATATGACTGCTTCAATTCTTGCCAGAGATAACAAGGTTCCTATGAGAGTATTTGCTCTCCAGGAGGAGAACAGCATCGTAAAGGCTGCTACAGGTACTTTCAACGGAACAACAGTTACAACAGACTAATAGGACACAGACTTAGACTGACCTAAGAAATCCACCGCAAGCGGTACCCCTTAGGTCGTATGGAGGCATAGGTATGAACGAAAAGTTAAAAGAGTATAATGACAAAATGAAGAAATCATTTGATTTCCTTAAAGACGATCTTGCTTCAATCCGTGCCGGAAGAGCTAATCCTCACGTTCTTGATAAGATCAAGGTAGATTATTACGGAACCCCTACACCAATCCAGCAGGTTGGTAATGTTTCTGTTCCTGAGGCTCGCATCATTCAGATAGCTCCTTGGGACAAGACTCTTATTAAAGATATCGAGAAGGCTATCATGATGTCCGATCTTGGAATTACACCAAGCAATGATGGAGCAGTTATCAGACTTGTTTTCCCTGAGCTTACAGAGGAGCGCAGAAAGCAGCTGGCTAAGGATATCCGCAAGAAGGGCGAGGATGCAAAGGTTGCTGTCAGAAATGTAAGACGTGATGGCAATGAGCACCTTAAGAAGCTTAAGGGTACTGAGGTTTCAGAGGACGAGATCAACGATCTTAACGAAGAGCTGCAGAAGATCACAGACAAGTTCGTCAAAGATATTGATGCAGCTGTCGAAGAAAAGAATAAAGAAATCATGACTGTCTAATACATGGAGATGAGCATGGAAGAAACAAAAAATGTACCTGCGCATGTGGCCATTATCCTTGACGGAAACGGCAGATGGGCCAAAGAAAAAGGTATGCCACGTAACTATGGACATATGCAGGGAGCAAAGGCTGTTGAGGATATCTTAGAGGTGGCCAGAGATATGGGCATCAAGTATCTGACAGTGTATGCGTTTTCTACAGAAAACTGGAACAGACCTGAGTCAGAGGTAACAGCCCTGATGAAGATCTTAAGACAATATCTTAAGACCAGTATCAAGAAGTCTATGAAGAATAATGTACGCTGCCGCGTGATCGGAGATAAGTCCGGTTTATCCCCTGATATTCAGGATGCGATAGCAGAGCTGGAAAAGGCCACGGCAGCTAACACCGGTCTTACTTTTTCAATTGCCATTAACTATGGTGGAAGAGATGAGATCGTAAGAGCAGTAAGACAGGTAGCAGATAAGGTAAAGAGCGGAGAGATGGATCCTTCGGATATCACTGAAGAGGTTTTGAATTCCCATCTTGATACGAACTATCTTCCTGATCCCGATCTTCTTATCAGAACCTGCAACGAACAGCGCATTTCCAATTTCCTTTTGTGGCAGTGTGCTTATACTGAGTTTTATTTTACCCCTATTGCATGGCCGGATTTTGACAAGACTGAACTGGAGAAGGCTGTCGAGGCTTACGCCGGTAGGAATCGTAAGTTCGGCGGACTCAAGACGGAATAGGAATTAATGAAGACTAGAGTAATTAGTGGAATTGTAATTGGATTGGTGCTTGCGGCAGTCCTTATCCCCGGTGGATATGTACTGGCCGCAACACTTTTAGCAGTTTCTTTTGTGAGCTTCTTTGAACTTACAAGAGCAACTCATGTACATGAGAATGGGAAAAAGTGTAACGCTCTTGAGGTGTGTGGCTATATTTCAATAGTAGTCCACTACGCCCAGGCGGTTCTTGTTAAGGATTATACCTACTACGTTTTTTCAATAATGTTTGCTTTTTTCCTTATTATGGTCGTATATGTGCTGAACTTTCCTAAGTTTACAGCAACACAGGCCATAACAACTTTTTTCTGTTTTGTATATGCACCGGTAAACATGTCTTTTGTTTATCTGCTTCGAATCAGACCCTATGGCGCGTATCTCGCATGGATACCATTTATTGCCTGGGTTTGCGATACCTGTGCATATTTTACAGGAAGAGCCTTTGGCAAACACAAGCTGGTACCAAAGCTTTCGCCTAAAAAGACTGTTGAGGGAGCTATCGGAGGAATCATTGGTTCTGTTCTGATAGGTGTTTTGTTTGGATATCTGCTTTATGCCAATGAAACCCACGATATCAGAACTATTGTTGCTCTTGTACTGATAACTTTCGCGGGCAGTATTATAGCTCAGCTTGGAGATTTACTGGCATCAGGAATTAAAAGAGACCATGACATCAAGGACTACGGAGATCTTATTCCAGGTCATGGAGGTATCATGGATCGTTTTGACAGCGTGATATTCGTGATACCCTGCATTTATTTCCTGGCAGCTATTTTTGTAAAACTTACTATTTAAAAGTCGAATACAATGGCGCTGTATCACCAGTTTTGGGGATATAGCGCTTTTTACGCCCAGATAAATATTTTGAGAAGGAAAAAGATATGAGAAAGATTATTTTACTTGGATCTACCGGTTCTATTGGAACCCAGACATTAGATGTTGTACGTAGTAACTCTAAGGAACTGGAGGTTGTGGGCCTTGCAGCCAACACCAGAGTAGGAGACGTAGAGAAGCAGGTTAGAGAATTCAGGCCTAAGTATGTCTGCATGTATAATGAGAAAGCGGCAAAAGAGCTGCAGGACAAAATACAGGACCTTGGCATAAAGGTTATGAGTGGCATGGAGGGACTTCTTGAGATAGTATCAGTTCCCGAAGCAGATACTGTTCTTACAGCTGTTGTTGGTATGATCGGTATCCAGCCTACCATCAGGGCCATTGAAAGTGGCAAGGATATAGCTCTGGCCAATAAGGAGACCCTTGTATGCGCCGGACACATTATCATGCCTCTGGCTGCAAAAATGGGAGTTAAGATGCTGCCTGTGGATTCAGAGCACAGTGCAATTTTCCAGTCATTAAACGGGGAGCCCAGGGACAAGGTTGAGAAGATTCTCCTTACAGCCAGCGGCGGACCCTTCAGAGGCAAGAAGGTAGAGGATCTGGTCAATATGACTGCTGCAGATGCGCTAAAGCACCCTAACTGGGACATGGGACCTAAGGTTACTATAGATTCCTCATCCCTTGTAAATAAGGGACTTGAGGTCATGGAAGCAAGATGGCTCTTTGATGTAAGCCTTGATAATATTCAGGTGGTGATCCATCCCCAGAGTATTATCCACAGCGCTGTACAGTACGTAGACGGCGCGGTTATAGCTCAGCTTGGAGTGCCGGATATGAAGCTTCCTATTCAGTATGCGCTTTTTTACCCGGACAGAAGACCTATGGCTGAAAAGAGACTCGACCTGTTTGAACTTGGCAGTCTGACATTTGAAAAGCCTGATACCGATACCTTCAAGGGACTTAGTCTTGCATTTGATGCTGCAAGAGCAGGCGGAAGCATGCCTACAGTATTCAATGCCGCCAACGAGATGGCAGTAAGAGCGTTCCTGAAGGGAGATATCAAGTATTTGCAGATTTATGATATGATCGAAAGAGCTATGAACAATCACAAGAAAGTTGACAATCCTGATGTGGCTCAGATCCTTGCAGCCGAACAGGAAACCTATGATTATCTGTCAAAGTGATGAGCTTCAGGCATTTATAACATTTAGGGAAAAGGTTAATTTATGAGTAGTATGGTAGTAAGCATTATTATTTTCTTTATCATATTTGGAGTACTGGTTACTTCCCATGAATTCGGGCACTTTATTATCGCCAAGACCGGCGGTATCAGAGTAAATGAATTTTTCGTGGGAATGGGCCCTACTATCTGGAAGAAACAAAAGGGCGAGACCCTTTACAGCATCAAGCTTTTGCCAATTGGCGGAGCCTGTGTGTTTGATGGTATGGATCCTGTAGCCGAGGAGAAGGACGGATATGACGAGCATTCTTTCCTGAACGCTCCTGTGTGGAGAAGGATAGCAACTCTTTTTGCAGGTCCTTTTGCCAATTTCATTATTGCCTATATTTTGGCGGTGGTTCTGGTGAGCTTTTCAACCTGGGATTTCCCGGTGATCAATAATGTGACCGAGGACTCAGCGGCGGTGGAAGCCGGAATGCAGGTGGGAGATAAGTTCATCAGCGTTGACGGTGAGAAGGTCTACATGGCAGGCGAGGTTACTCTTATTTCTCAGTTTGCACAGGGAAGCCCTATGGAAATTGTCTACGAGAGAGATGGAGAGACACATACCACAACACTTATTCCCAAGTACAGCGATGAGGCCGGCAGATACTACATGGGGATCTATCTTGGTGAATATGGGAACATTAAAGGAGCCAGTGCCCTTAAATATGCCTGGTATGAGGTGAGATACTACTTCAAGGCCACCTACAGAAGCCTTGCACTTTTGTTCAGGGGCAAGCTTACAGCTGACGATGTTTCAGGCCCGGTGGGAATGGTCAAGATGGTTGATGAAACATATGAAGAGGTTAAACCCTATGGCCCTTCAGCCGTGATTCTGACCATGCTTTCCCTTACGGTTTTATTATCTGTAAACCTTGGAGTTATGAATCTTTTACCATTCCCTGCTCTTGACGGAGGAAGGCTGGTGTTTCAGTTTATCGAAGTGATCTTTGGTAAGCCGGTTCCGCCGGAAAAAGAGGGCTTTGTGCACATGGTGGGCATGATCGCCCTTTTGGGACTTATGGTATTTGTACTGTTCAATGACATTACGAAATTTACGAGATAATCAAACTATCTGTTTTAACCACTAAGAAGGAGAAAACAATGGCTATCAGAGATAACACTAAAGTGATTCATATTGGTGACAGAGTGATAGGCGGAGGAAATCCAATTCTCATTCAGTCCATGACAAATACAAGAACAGAGGATGTTAAGGCTACAGTAGAGCAGATTAAAAGGCTTGAGGCTGCAGGGTGCGAGATCATCAGATGCACAGTACCAAACGAAGAGGCGGCCAGAGCTATTAAGGAGATCAAGAAAGAGATCACGATTCCTCTTGTGGCAGACATTCATTTCGATTATAAAATGGCTATTGCTGCCATGGAAAACGGCGCTGACAAGATCAGGATCAATCCCGGAAATATCGGATCCAGAGACAGGATTGCTGCGGTTGTTTCCTGTGCCAAGGAGAGGAATATTCCTATCAGAGTAGGCGTTAACAGCGGATCTCTGGAAAAAGAGCTGGTGGAGAAATACCACGGAGTAACAGCAAAGGGTCTTGTGGAGAGTGCACTTGACAAGATCGGAATCATCGAGGATCTTGGCTATGACAACATGGTTGTCAGCATCAAGTCATCAAACGTAATGCTCTGCGCTGAGGCTCATGAGCTTCTGGCAAAAGAGTGTAAGTATCCTCTTCACGTTGGAATCACAGAGGCAGGTACTGTTTATGGCGGAAACATCAAGTCATCCATCGGTCTCGGTATAATTCTAAGTCAGGGAATCGGTGATACTATCAGAGTATCTCTCTCGGGAGATCCTGTGGAGGAGATCAAGACAGCCAAGTTTATCCTTAGAACACTTGGACTTAGGGAAGGCGGCATTGAGGTTGTATCCTGCCCGACATGCGGCAGAACCAAGATCGATCTTATTGGCCTTGCCAATCAGGTTGAGACACTGGTACAGAACTATCCGCTTAACATCAAGGTTGCAGTTATGGGCTGTGCAGTAAACGGCCCTGGAGAAGCCAAAGAAGCCGACATAGGAATCGCCGGCGGAGACGGAGAAGGCCTTCTTATAAAGAAGGGCGAGATTATTAAAAAGGTTCCGGAGGACCAGCTGCTATCTACACTTAAAGCAGAGTTAGATGCCTGGCCTGCAGGCTGAGAGAACCTGACGAGGAATTTTTAAGTCTGGTTCGAACGTGTTCTGGCGAGACTTTAGTCGAGAGCAGAACTTCCTTTTAATTTTTGTGTGAGGATTTTTGTAGTAATGGGGAAGTCTTTTTTTGAGGTTTTTCCTGCCCTTAAGCTCGATGATAATATAAGGGAGATCATGGAGCAGACCACCGTTGAGAAGGTGTCTACCACGAGGAAGCAGGATTTTATCAGGATATATCTATCAAGTAGCAGGCTTATTGACAAAGCTGATATCTTAAAGACAGAGGCCGGCATTAAGAAGCAATTCTTTGCCGGTCAGGATCTTACTGTAAAGATCTATGAGAAATTTTCTCTTTCTGCCCAGTATACCCCTGTAAATTTGATGGAAGCATATAGAGACAGCATCGAAATGGAGCTTAGAGACTATGACCATATGGAGTATAGTCTTTTTCGTGGTGCCCAGTTTCTTTATCCTGATGCCGATAACATGATCGTCAGGCTTGAGGACAGTGTTGTAGGACAGAAGAAAGCCCCTGATCTTTTAAGGGTACTGTCCAAGATCATCAATGAGAGATGCGGCCTTGCGGTGGCTATTTCCCCTGAGTTCGTTGCTATAGAAAAAGAAAATACAGAGCCCGATTATTCAGAAGAATCTGCCAAGATGGCTGAGAAGATCGAAGCAGCTGAGAAGGCTTCTGAGGAAAAGAAGAAGCAGAAGCTGGAAAAAGAGGCTGCAAAGGTCGCAAATGCCGGTGGCGCAGGAACTGCCAAAAAGACTGAGACATCGCCTGCCACTTCGGAAGCAGGAGATAAAGCAGATGTAGCAAAGGACTCCAAGAAACCCGGGTTTTCCAAGGGCAGCTTTGGAAGAAGAGGCGACTTTGGCAGCTACAAGAGGTCTGATAATCCTGATGTTATCTTCGGAAGAGATTTTGATGATGACACCATGAAGCTGGTGGATATCGTGGGCGAGCTTGGCGAAGTCACTATCCATGGCAAGATTATTGCTTTTGATAAGAGAGATATCAAGAATGAGAAGAGTATTCTTATTTTTGATATTACTGATTTTACAGATACCATCACAGTTAAGATGTTTGTTAAGACTGAGGATGTTCCGGATATTACAAAGGATATCAAACCAGGCGCCTTTGTAAAACTAAAGGGAATAGCCGCAGTTGATAAGTTTGACCACGAGCTGTCTATTCAGTCTGTTGTGGGTGTAAAAAAGATTCCTGATTTCACGTCCAAGAGAGTGGACAGGGCAGAGGTTAAACGTGTAGAGCTCCATTGCCATACCAAGATGAGCGATATGGATGGAGTTTCTGAGGTAAAAGATATTGTTAAGCAGGCCTATAAATGGGGAATGCCGGGAATTGCCATAACAGACCACGGCGTTGTTCAGGCACTTACCGATGCAAACCACGTATGGGAAGATCTCTACAGCGATGAGAAGAAACGCCGCAAGGAAGCTGGAGAGCCTCCTGTCGACAGACAGGATTTCTTTAAGCTGGTCCTTGGCGTAGAGGCCTACGTTGTAGATGATCTTAAAGAAATTGTTGTAAACGACAAATCCCAGCCCCTTGATGGCACTACCTTTGTGGTATTTGATATTGAGACCACGGGCTTTTCGCCTATAAAGAACAGGATCATTGAGATCGGTGCCGTTAAGATCAAGGATGGAAACATTGTTGACAGGTTCTCAGAGTTTATCAATCCCCAGGTTCCGATTCCCTACAGGATTGAGAAGCTCACCAGTATTACCGATGATATGGTAATGGATGCGCCCACCAGGGAGGTTATAATCCCTAAGTTTGTGGAGTTCTGTAAGGATGCAGTTCTAGTGGGCCACAACGTTGCCTTCGATATAAGCTTCATTAATCAGAACTGCAAGGACTTAGGGCTCGATGTGGACTACACAACCGTAGATACACTGTGGCTTTCAAGATATTTCTTCCCGCTGCAGGCCAAGCATACCCTGGATGCGGTAGCCAAGACTTTGAATGTGGTTCTGGACCATCATCACAGAGCTGTTGATGATGCGGAGTGTACTGCCCTTATTTTCAATAAGTTCATTCCTATGCTCAAGGAGCAGAAGGCAGAGAATCTCACGGACGTAAATATCCTTGGTAAGCCAACCCCGGAGATGATAAGACACCTTAGGCCCAACCACTGTATTATCCTTGCCAAGAACACACTGGGAAGAGTCAATCTCTATACCCTGGTGAGTAAGTCCCATGTGGACTACTTCAGAAGATTCCCTCTGATCCCTAAGAGCGAGCTGATAAAGTACAGGGAGGGTCTTATCATAGGAAGTGCCTGCTGTGCAGGAGAGCTTTACGGAGCTGTTGTGGAGGGAAGACCTCCGGAAGAGATAGCCGGGATAGTGGATTTCTATGACTATCTGGAGATTCAGCCTGTGGGTAATAACCACTTCATGGTTGATTCCGAGAGATATGAGGATATTAACAGTGATGACGATATCAGGGAGATCAACAAGGAGATCGTAAGGCTTGGAGAGCAGTTTAACAAACCTGTTGTTGCTACCTGTGATGCCCATTTCTTAAATCCTGAGGATGAGATATACAGGACCATCATCATGGCTGGAAAAGGTATGAACGACGAGGAGCCGGCACCTCTTTTCCTAAGGACCACTGAAGAGATGATGGCTGAGTTTGACTATCTTGGTGGCGATAAGGCCCAGGAGATAGTAATAGATAACACCAGGAAAATCCTGGATATGTGCGACAGTATATCCCCTGTTCGCCCTGATAAGTGCGCCCCTGTCATTGAAAACAGTGATGATATATTGACAAAGATCTGTTATGACAAGGCCCATGAGATATACGGCGATGACCTTCCGGAGATAGTTCAGGAGCGTCTTGAAAGAGAGCTTAACTCTATTATAAAGAACGGGTTCGCGGTTATGTATATCATCGCTCAGAAGCTGGTTTGGAAGTCCAACGAGGACGGATATCTGGTAGGATCCAGAGGTTCTGTAGGTTCCTCCTTTGTGGCATTTACTTCGGGAATCACGGAGGTTAATTCCTTAAGCCCTCATTACGTGTGCCCTAAGTGCAAATACAGTGACTTTGACTCGGAAGAAGTACTTGCCTACGGCGGTAATTCCGGCTGTGACATGCCGGATAAGAGATGCCCTAAGTGCGGCACAATGCTGTACAAGGATGGTTTTGATATTCCTTTCGAGACCTTCCTTGGATTCAAGGGCGATAAGGAGCCGGATATCGACCTTAACTTCTCCGGTGAGTATCAGTCCAAGGCCCACAAGTATACTGAGGTTATCTTTGGCTACGGACAGACCTTCAGAGCCGGAACCATAGCTTCTCTTGCAGATAAGACAGCCTACGGCTTTGTCAAAAAATACTACGACGGAATCGGAGTCAGCAAGAGAAAGTGTGAGATAAACAGAATAGTTCAGGGATGTACCGGAATCAGAAGAGGAACCGGTCAGCATCCCGGCGGAATCATAGTACTGCCGGTGGGAGAGGATATCAATTCCTTCTGTCCTGTACAGCACCCGGCCAATGATATGACAACTGCCACAATTACAACCCACTATGATTACCACTCGATTGACCATAACCTGCTAAAGCTAGATATTCTCGGACACGATGATCCGACCATGATAAGATTCCTTCAGGACTGCACCGGTCTTGATCCTAAGCTGGTTCCACTGGATGACAAGAACGTTATGAGCCTTTTCATGAATACCTCGGCTCTTAATGTAACTCCTGAACAGCTTGGTGGAACAAAGCTTGGATGCCTGGGACTGCCTGAGTTTGGTACTGACTTTGCTATGCAGATGGTTATCGATGCCAAGCCCACATCCCTGTCCCACCTTATAAGGATTTCAGGTCTTTCCCATGGTACGGACGTATGGCTTGGCAATGCCCAGACTCTTATTCAGGAGGGCAAGGCAACCATCGATACATGTATCTGCTGTCGAGATGATATCATGATCTACCTGATTCAGAAGGGGCTGGATAAATCAGAGTCCTTCAAGATCATGGAGGCTGTCCGTAAGGGTAAGGTTGCCAAGGGCAAAGAGAGCAACTGGAGCGACTGGAAGAAGGATATGACAGACCACGGAGTACCGGATTGGTATATCTGGTCCTGTGAGAAGATCAAGTACATGTTCCCTAAGGCTCATGCGGCTGCTTACGTTATGATGGCATGGCGTATCGCCTACTTTAAGGTATATGTTCCTCAGGCCTTTTATGCAGCATGGTTCAGTATCAGAGCCAAGGCCTTCAACTATGAGCACATGTGCCAGGGAGAAAATCATCTTCATGCCATTATGCGTGATTACAATAACAGAAAAGATGAGCTTTCCAACGCCCAGCAGGCGGAATACGGCGATATGAGACTGGTGGAAGAGATGTATGAAAGAGGTATTGAATTCATGCCTATCGACATCTTCAAGGTTAAGTCCAGGGACTTCCAGGTAATCGGAGACAAGATAATGCCATCCCTTACCAGTATCGACGGTATGGGTGAAAAAGCTGCCGATCAGATCGTGGAAGCTGCCAAAGATGGTCCATTCCTTTCCAAGGACGATTTCAGGCAAAGGACCAAGTGCCCTCAGACTGTTATCGAAAAAATGTCTGCTATGGGACTTTTGGGAGACATTCCGGATTCAAACCAGATAAGTATTTTTGATTTTATGAAAGCTTAATCAAAAAAGTACTTGCTTATGTTATCTAATTATGTTATATTGATATAGCTGTTGTGGACAGCGGTAACTATAGTTAATTAGAAGATTTTTTGTATATAGAGAGGTGAGAAGAGATGAGACAGGATATTCAGCCAGAATTCCATCAGGCCACTGTTACTTGCAACTGCGGTAACACATTCACAGTTGGATCAACAAAGA
>JAILMY010000122.1 GCA_024692165.1 Butyrivibrio sp.
TCATAAGTAATCCTATATACAGGAGCCTTTCCATCAGGTTTAACTATTATTTGGTGATCATACTGATCTAACAACGTCAAGGCATCCGTATACAGATTTACGGCTTTTAAAATATCCTTTTCCTCAACATTTAATGCGTCTGCCAACATTCGTGTTTGGATATCCACTGTCTTTTGTAATGCATGTAAGCGTTTCTCATTTATTGCATAGCCATCAATCATGTACTGCTTTAGAATTTTACTTGCCCACTGACGAAATTCGATACCCCGTTTTGATTTTACGCGGTAGCCTACGGATATTATGACATCTAGATTATAATATTTTGTTTTATAATTTTTACCATCAGATGCAGTTGTCAAGAAATCCTTGACAGCTGACTTCATATCTAACTCCCCTTCTTTGAAACAATTATTTGCATGTAAACTCACATTTTGTTTTGTTGTATTAAACAACTCTGCCATCTGTGCCTGCGTCAGCCACACCGTATCTCCATCCATCGGAACTGACAACGTTACTTCTTTATCATCAGTTTCAAATAAAATAATCTCATTAATACTTCCCATATTGCATCCTTTCCAAATCTATCCGCACTATTTTCCAAACGAATCCTTTATCCTTTGAAGTTCTATTGCTTTACAATACCGCGTATATTCCATCCCGGCATCATAGAATGCTCTTTTCTTTTCGTTCTCCTCTGGGTATTCTTCCGTAATTGGAATTCCATATTCTCTACAGAATTCCTCATGATTAAATGTAATCAATCGTTCCGGATGTTCCTCGCATTCCTTAATTAATTCATCTGCGTGAATTAGTCCTACCACCTCACCTAATATAATATCATGCGTTTGCGATTTATACACTAATAATATTCCCTGCTTTTCCGGATTTGATTAACAATTTCCTTTATCTTTTCCATCTTATTATTGTCATTCTTTGTCAAGATATCTTCCCCCCTCCCTAGATTATACCATTGGTATATTGATAATAACATATTCCAATGGTATAATCAATGGGAGGGTTGATAATCTATAGCAATCAATCCATCCTTTATATAATTATTTTTTTGAGGGAGTTACTTACTATGAATGTTTCATTAAATATATCCAGATTAATAGAATGCAGAGAAAAACTTGGCATCAGCAAATTAGAAGCGGCCAAAAGAATGCAGCTTTCGCAACCGGCATATTTGCGATACGAAGCGGGCACCAGAATACCCTCTATTCAAACAATCACAGTCATTGCAGATGTTTTAAATACATCTGTTGAGTACTTGACAGACCAGTCTGATGATCCTATGCCAGTTTCATATACCATATCTAAAACAGCCGATCCGGAATTATTTGAAATAATCAATATCTGTAAAATGTCAAATGATAACGTGATCAAAAGATTATCCACCTATGCTGCCAAATTGTCTGAACAAAAATCAATCAAATGAAGTACGCTCACAAGATGCACGAAAAGGCAGGTATCCAAGTGAATACCTGCCAAAAGTAATTATATAATTTGTTCTTTTCCTTGCACTTTATTGCGTTTTTGCCTTTTTGGTTTTTGTTACTACTCCTTTTTTATCGCAATAAACCTTCTTTCCATCCTCAAGAGTTACCCACTGAGACTTAGCAAGTTTTCCGGATTCTAATGCCACATATTTCCTGCTCTTAAATGTGATCATCTTGTTAACGACCACTTTTCCGGTACCCTTTGTGGTATAGTATTCTGCATTGCCAACCTTGGTAATCTTTCCCTTTATCAAGGCGCCGTTTTTTCCAGCTATATACATGGATCCGTTCTTAATCTTTACTATGGTGTCTTTGAATTATTGACCTTTTTTGTTTAAGATAAAGCTGTCACCTTTTGGCGTATTAACTATGGCATTGGTTACCTTGGTTCCGTCTGCTTTATAAAAGAATCCGTTTTTCTTTTCAGAAGCCGTCACCTTATTCTTGATATTTGTCTTAACCGTTGTTGTTTTTGATGCAGTTTTCTCTGCAGCAGGTGTTTTTTCCGGTTCGATCACTTTCTCAGGTTCTATCTGCTTTTCAGACTCTCCTGCTTTTTCAGGCTCAACCTGCTCACTTGGCGTAGGAGTTAAAACAGGTAATCCAGAATAATCTTGTCTATCAGGCTCTGTTGGCTGGCTTGGCTGAGCTGGTTGACTCGGCTCAGTTGGCTGCTCAGGCTCGTCCGGTTCCTCCGGCTGAATATCTTTAACATATTCGCCATATACACTAACTTCGTATGTGCTTATACCGTAATTCTTTCCGCTTACTTTTTTGGTGAGAGAAGAATTAATCTTCACATAGCGTCCTGTTGGTCTCTCAGGGAGTATTATAGTATTGATCAGCTCCTGATCTGCTGACAGTTCCGATCTGACAGGCGCAAATGTATCATTGTCATCAGATACTTCAATGGCATATCTTGAAGAAGCACCTGCTTCCCAGTAAACCTTAACTGCGTCAATACAGGAATTTTCCCCAAGGTCTATGGTTATCCATTCCTCATCGGAATTGCGAAGTGATGCCCAACGTGTAGCAAGATCACCATCTACTGCAAGACCTCCAACAAAGGTTGGAGCCTGTGTTGAAACAGAGCTTGTATAGGTTGTCTTATTTAACGAAATAATGCTGCTTTCTTTAATAGAGAGTTCTTTTATCTGATAGCTATCTCCTGACGATGACTTTAAAACTATCTTTATGCATTTACACATAGCAGAAAGTTCTATACTTTCCCTTCTTCCATGTCCGTCAGTTACTTCTTTGCATTTTACAAAGCTGCTGCCATCTTCCGACAGATAAACATCGTAATCTGTCGCGTAATTATCTCCCCAATTTATTGTCATCTTTTGCAGGAACGCATTAGGATCCTGATAAAGAAGTATATATTCCTCACCGTTTCCTGCGCTCTCCCAATACGTCTCTGCTTTAGCGTCGGATAATTTGTCAATTTCTCTTCCTGCTGCTTCACTGCTTGCCTTGCGCTTATCTGTCTGCCCTTCAAACCTTGTCATTGGCTGTCCCGCATAAGGAAGGTCTCCTGAGATAAAGCATGTGTTAGTGGTATCCTCACCATGAGTTATCTTAACGTTAACTTCTTTGTTACTCTCATGGTCATTAACCGCCAGGCTGATTATTCTTGTTTCATCTGTTTCATCAATGATCAGGCTGCAAGGAGCATCAACCTTAACCACATAACCCGGCTTATACTCAAGTGAACCGCTCTTATAAAAGTTGATCTCTGTTATCTTCAATCCATCATGCCTGACCGCCTGAACTTCAGGTGTGTTAGAAACAATTACCACCGGAATGTTTTCTGCATACTCTGCCACTTGCTCCTGAGTTTTATTGGGAACAACGATATACGCATAAGAACCATCTGTCGGTTTAACACCATGTTCAACGTAAGCTGTAAATACATTCGCTGCCGCATCCTTCATAATATCAGGCCATAGACTTGGCATATCTTTTTGTGCTCTGTTTGACACTCTTACAGCTGTTTCCTCCGGGAATACATAACCTATCTTGTTGTTATATACGTATTTGGCAGTAAACTCTACGTCTTCTGTACCAAAAGGAATATTCTGACCGCCAACAACAACATTTTCAGCCTTAGCCTGATTAAGAGTAGTACATATATTACTTGTAGCAGTTGATTTAATACTGTTTCCAAGGGCTACAAACTCATCATCAAAAAAGAAATACCCTTTTAGTCCGCTTGTATAACTCTTATTAAACTTATATGCTGTTGCACCGTATTTTCCGTCATTTACACCAATATCAAACAATTCGCTGTTTTCAAAATCAAACTTTCCACTTATATAACTGGTGGATGTTGCACCGGGTACTCGAGTCCAGTCAAACACCGGATAAACCGATGTGTATTCATCTCCGTCTACCGTTATAGCTGATGAAGCTGTCGATGTCCAGAAAATAAGCTGCTGATTTGTCTTATTAGGCTCATTCCAAGGTCCTCTCCATTCACCGCCTTTTAAGTTTTTGGAGTCCATTTTAATGTTTACGCCATATCCTTCTCTCATATGAGAGTCATAACCTGAACGCCACATATAGTAATGACCATTCTTTCCGTTAAAGCTTTCCGGATTCTCAATATTGTTTAAGATAGCCTGATATTCCGCCGCACGGACAGGATCAGACTCAATCATACGTTTCAAAGGCTCCACATATTCTTTTGCGTAATTAGTATAACCTACCTCGTACTTGTATGGACGATAGCCTAAATACAGTTCCATGATATCCCCACGAACTGTCCATGAAGTTCCGTTTATCATGTAATTGCCCATTCTTGTGATAACTTCATTGCTGACAGCAAATCTCGTGCCTCGAAGGATATAGATCCAAAAGCTCATGTCGCGGAACATTGACATTCCATAACCGTTAGAATAAAACTGTCTGCCATGCATATAAAAACTGTTATCAACCTGAACTGCCTCTGATGTAGTGTCGTCAAGCTGAGTAGAAAGACAGTAATCCAGATAATTATGCACCATATCAAGAAGTTCCGCCTCGTCTTCTGTTATGATGGCATGATATACATAATTTTGATCAAACCAAAGATTGTTCTGTCCGGTACCATACTTTACAGGAGTCTTTTCTTTAAGCTTTGTTAGCAATATATCCTGTGCATCCTCAGTTAATAAACCTTCCATGAACAGAGCGATCCTTGAAAATCGGAGCTGTACACCAACCTGATTCTCCCACCAGTTGGTGGATCTTGGTTTTTTAATACCCCAGTACTCTATCGCCTTGCTAAGCTTGCCCGGAACCTCAGGATCCTGATACAAAGCATTTCCTTCTTTGTGGTATGCAATAGCGATTGCCTGCATGCGGTCAAGTGCCAGATATGGCGACCAAGCTGCGCCATTTGCAGCGTTATTTGTTGCCTCATAGTCTACATCTGCAAATGAACCGTCATTTTCGATCAGGCTAAGATAATCTTCTCCGTGACTGACATAACATGCCTCCACTTTTGAACCATCATCTATAGTATCTAAATTTATAAAGTACTCTTTTAAGCGACTTTTGATAATTGAAAACTCATTAATATCCTGCGCCTGCACTCTTGGCAAAAGCCCGATCACAAGGCTTAAAGCCAGTGAAACCAACACGATACATCTCATTTTTCTACGTAACATTTCATAAACCCTCCCAGATTATTACATCTTTTTCATTTTCCAAATTCCCCCCGGTTTAAGATCATACCGAGTCCCTCTCAACAATTTCCACATCCATTATTATCTTTTCCACGTCATCGTTTCTATGCCCCATTCGATACAAAAGACGCTGCATTGCTTTTTCTCCCATCAGCTTCTTTTGC
>JAILMY010000123.1 GCA_024692165.1 Butyrivibrio sp.
TGTGTAATCCTGCTCTACAGCTACCAGACAGGGAGTTCCCTTGCCAGCCTGGTACTCGGAACGTACAGTGTGGCCAGGAGCCTTAGGAGCGATCATAGCAACGTCTACATCCTTAGGAGCCTTGATAAGTCCGAAGTGTACATTGAATCCATGAGCGAACATAAGCATGTTGCCAGGCTGAAGGTTTGGCTCGATCTCTTCTCTGTACATCTTAGCCTGCGTCTCATCATTGATAAGGAGCATGATGAGATCTGCCATCTTAGCAGCCTCTGCTGTATTGTAAACCTTAAGTCCCTGAGCCTCAGCCTTAGCCTTGCTCTTTGATCCCTCATACAGACCAACTATTACGTTGCAGCCTGAATCCTTGAGGTTAAGTGCATGAGCATGGCCCTGTGAACCATAACCGATAATGGCAATTGTCTTGCCCTCAAGTAATGAAAGGTTACAATCTTCCTGATAAAAAATACGTGCATCCTGTGACATAAGTTTTTCCTCCGTTTGTGTTTTATTTACTCATCAAGATAGATGATGTTGTCAGTACCTCTTCCAAGACCTGCAATTCCGGTCCTGGCAAGCTCAAGGATCTCTCTGCCCTCAAGAAGGCGCAGGAATGCGTCAATCTTGGACTGATTACCTGTGATCTCAATAATGAGTGAATCAGGGCTTACATCGACGATGTTGCCTCTGAAAATATTGGCTGTGGCAAGAATGCTCTGTCTGTCCTCAGCTGCTGCTCTTACCTTAACCATGGCCAGCTCTCTGTATACGCTGTCCTCAGGAATAAGCTCGTGAATATCTCTTACATCAACAAGCTTAGCAACCTGTTTCTCAATCTGCTCCAGAATTACATCATCTCCCGAAGCAACAATTGTGATCCTGGTAAACCTTGGATCTGCCGTAACTCCGGCTGTAATACTCTCAATGTTATATCCTCGTCTGGAAAACAGACCTGATATTCTGGAAAGAACACCTGAAGTATTATCAACCAAAAGCTGAAACACTTTTTTCTGCATTTTCTCTCTCCTCAAATCCACCTCTAAAGCAGTTACCGCCTGTCTCCTTTAACACTTTAAAGTGCTAATCTTTACACTCGTTATACAAGCGATTTATCACTAATTTTTCGGTAGATTTTTATTGTGTTTTGCATCAATTACTAAGAATTATACCACTCTATCCAAGTAAGTCAACAAAAAATTATTTTACACTTTAAACTCTAATCATTTTAACGTGCTAAAGCGTTGCTATTCATAGATTTATTGAGTCACTTTATTACAAGAAAAGGCAAGACCGATTTCTTTGAATAAAATGAAATGAGGTCTTGCCTTTGATTTGTAATATAGTGACTCACAGCGAAGGAATAGTGAGCAACTATATTTTTGTCTCAGTGCTGGATCTTCCTGCCGGGGAATCATATCACTGCTCTTTACATTTTGTGAGGGCCACGGTTCCGGTGCGGGCGATCTCGACAATGCTGACGCTCTTTAGCATTTCGATGAAAAGCTCGATCCTGTCGGAGGTATCACAGATCTGAATGATCATGAGATTCTTGGACATGTCCACGATCTGGGCATTCATGATCTGGCAATTCTCCATGATGTCGCGGCGATTCTCCTTGTTGTACTTAACCTTCATCAGCATAAGCTCGCGATTTATACTCATGCTCTCCTTGAAGGTCTTAACCTTGATGACATCGATCTTCTTATTAAGCTGCTTCTCTATCTGCTCGATGGTGCGCTCATCTCCCGAGGAGACAATTGTCATGCAGGATACACTTTTATCCGCAGTCTCGCCAACCACAAGGGAATCAATATTGAAATTCCTTCTGGAGAAAAGACCTGCAACCTTTGAGAGCACACCTGCTCTGTTTTCTACAAGAACCGAGTAAATTCTCTTCATAATCCGTCCTCATACTTTATCATTATGATTCGTAAAGTGGTCTTAGTATTTTACCAGCTCCATCGGATCCACCATAACTTCCATAAGGCAAGCCTCGTCGTCTGATAAAAACTTTTCAAGCTCCTTATCCACGTCGCTTCTTCCATCCACCTTTATATATCCCATGCCATAGGCAGCGGCAATAAGCGAAAGATCCGGATCTCCCTTTAGTTCGACCATTGAATAGTGATCATTGTAAGCATAGTGCTGATGCTCTCTCACCATACCAAGGAATCCGTTCTTCATGACCACGATCTTTATATTAACGCCATACTGTCTCATGGTAGCCAGCTCCATCATGGACATCTGGAAAGCACCATCTCCAATTACAGCCACCACCTGTTTATCCGGATCTGCCATCTTGGCTCCCATGGCCGCAGGAATTGAATAGCCCATGGTTCCCATTCCGCCGGAGGTAAGGAATCTTCCGTTCTTAACAATATGATAAGCGCAGGACCAGATCTGATTCTGTCCCACATCAGCCACATAGACGGCATCGTCCTTCATGGCATTTGAAAGCCTTGTAATGAAGTCCTTAGGCTCCACAAAGCTTCCTTCTTTAGGACTCCTGTCAGAAGCCATTTCTTTTTTATACGCATTTAAAGTCTTCAGCCATTCGTCGTGATCATCCGCATGATCATCCTGCTCCAGGAAATCTGCAAAAATAGTCTTGATATCTCCCACAAGAGGAATGGTAGGACCTACGTTCTTACCAATCTCCGCAGGATCCACATCGATATGGACCATGACCTTGTTCTCTGTGATAAGATCCGGTCTGTTCACAGCTCTGTCAGCAACTCTCGCACCAACCATCAAAAGAAGATCCGACTCATTCATGGCTCTGTTGGCAAAGGGCTGTCCGTTATTGCCCACCATGCCAAAGTACAGAGGATGCTCAGTTGGCATAACACCGATGCCCATCATGGTTGACACTACAGGCACATGGTTAAGCTCTGCAAATTTCCTGATCTCCTCAGTGGCTCCACTAAGATGAACACCGCCGCCAACACAGATGATAGGCCTCTTGGCTTCCTCAACCTCTTTGATGACCTTTCTTATCTGTACAATGTTGCCCTTTACTGTGGGCTTATAGCTTCTCATGGATATGGATTCTGGATAGGACAGCTTTCCTGTAAACTCTGCATTCTGTACATCAAAAGGGATATCGATAAGAACAGGTCCTCTTCGTCCTGTTCCTGCAATATAGAAAGCCTCCTTGATAACTCTGGGAAGATCTGCCACATCCCTTACAAGATAACTGTACTTAACAAAAGACTCTACGGCGCCGGTAATATCAGCCTCCTGGAAAACATCGCTACCTATCATGTCGCTGTTTACCTGTCCCGTAATGGCCACAAGTGGAATACTGTCAGCATAGGCAGTAGCGATTCCTGTAATAAGGTTAGTCGCACCGGGACCTGATGTAACGGCGCACACTCCAACCTTGCCGCTTATTCTCGCATATCCGCTGGCGAGATGAGCCGCATTCTGCTCAGTTCTTACAAGGACCTGCTTTATATGGGAATGTAAGATTTTATTCCAGAAAGGATCAATAGCCACTCCGGAGTATCCGTAGATAAGTTCAACATTCTCTTTTTCAAGACATTTAACTATTACTTCTGCACCGATCATTAGCTTGTTCTCCTTGCTAGTTACAGTTTTTGTAATATTCCGACATATATCCGGTAATGATCATTCGATATTAAGAAGCTGCTTTACAACTCTTACGGCATCCGCAGCATCTGAAGAATATCCGTCGGCTCCGATCTCATCGGCATAATCCTGGGTAACAACAGCTCCTCCGATGATTATCTTGGAATCCAAGCCCTCTTTTTTGGCCAGGTCCACCACGTTTTTCATTTCCTTCATGGTGGTGGTCATAAGGGCCGAAAGAGCTATAATGCTTGCATTCTTCTCTTTTGCCACCCTGATGATCTCTTCCCTTGGAACGTCCTTGCCAAGGTCGATCACATCAAAGCCGTAGTTCTTGAGCATAAGGGCCACCAGGTTCTTGCCAATGTCATGGATATCACCGTGAACTGTAGCAATAACGATGGTAGGCAGTTTTTTGCCGCTGTCTGCTCCGGCCTTTAAAAGAGGCTCCAGATAGCCGATTGAAAGTTTCATGGCTTCTGCACCGGCAATGAGCTGAGGCAGGAAGTATTTTCCCTTATCAAAAAGATCTCCAACCTCATTTATAGCAGGCATCAGGATTTCATCCAGGATCACCCTGGGTTCAATGCCGCTCTGAATGGCCTTCTCAGTATTCTTAACTATGGTCCTCTTAGAGCCGGTTAAAACATCTTTCTTTATTATATCAAGAATATTGTCCCCACTGTTAGCGCTGTTTTTATCTCCACCTTCCGGCGCCTTCTTGTCAGAGCCTGCCGCCAGGTCTGCATACCTCTGCATTCGCTGAATATATCTGAGGTCTGAGCCATCTTTTTTACGCAGAAGATCTGATGCAAAAGCGGCATTAACCAGCATCTCCTGAGATGGATTTGCAATGGCCATGGTAAGGCCCTTTTCGATAGCCATTGTAAGGAACGCAGTATTTACGTTCATTCTCTGGGGCAGACCAAAGGAAATATTGGAAAGACCGCAGATAGTGGCATAGCCGTTGCCATGACAATACTCAATGGTATCCAATGTATTTAGAGCCGCAGCAGGATCTGCACCCACTGTTGCCACAAGGCCGTCAACCACGATGTCTTCCTTGTTCATACCAAGCTCAAAGGCCTGTCTTGAAAGCTCAGTTATATTCCCAATCTTTTCCTTAGTATCCTTGGGAAGTCCGTCGGGATTTAGAGGCAAAAGAATAAACATCGCCCCGTACTTTTTAGCAATGGGAAGGAACTTCTCCGACTTGCCCTTCTCCAGGGAAATGGAATTCATCAGAGCTCTTCCCGGATAAAGACGAAGTGCAGCCTCCATTACCTCGGCGCTACTGGTGTCGATACATAGGGGCAGGTCTGTTATGGACATGACCTCCTCCATAACCGTCAGCATCATATCCTTCTCATCAATGCCACTCATACCCACATTGATATCAAGGATTGACGCTCCGTCTTCCTCCTGGCTTCTGGCGAAATCACTGACCATGTCAAGATTTCCCTCACGAAGCTGCTCCTGAAGCTTCTTCTTGCCGGTGGGGTTGATTCTCTCACCCACAACCATGAACAGGTCATCCATTCCAAAAGAAAGAGCGCATCTCTCGGAAGAAAGATATCTTCTGCCGCAGATCTTTCTTGGAATCTTATTTCCCTCTTCATCGGTTAAATTCAAAGGTTTAACATCCTTATATTTGTCCTTAAGTCCCCTAATATACTCAGGGGTTGTTCCGCAGCAGCCACCGATAATGCTGGCTCCTGCCTTCACAAGTCTTTCTATCTCAGCCACAAAGGTGTCACAGTCCATGTCATAGGAGGTATTGCCATCCGCATCCACAGAAGGAAGACCCGCGTTGGGCTTTGCTATGATCGGAATGCTGGTCACTGCCGCCATACTTCTTATAATTTCTTCCATCTTGTCAGGGCCAGTGGAACAGTTGGCTCCTATAGCGCTGGCTCCCAGAGCCTCAAGGGTGATGGCACTTGCTGCCGCATCAGATCCGTAGAGGGTTCTTCCATCAGCTTCAAAGGTAAGAGTCACCATTACTGCCAGGTCAGAAACTTCTTTTGCCGCAATAAGCGCAGCTCTGCATTCCTGAAGACTCATCATGGTCTCCACCACAAGAACATCGCACCCTGCCTCCTCAAGAATCTGTATCTGTTCCTTGTAAACATCGATCAGTTCCTCAAAGCCAAGATCGCCGATGGGCATAAGCTGTCTGCCTGTCATGGTCAGATCGCCGGCCACCAAGGTACCCTCTCCCACAGCCTCTCTTGTCAGCTTGACCAACTCCGAATTGATCTCCCTGATCTTATCTCCAAGACCATAGTCGGCCAGCTTGATCCTGTTGCCGGTGAAGGTAGGCGCATAAACAATATTTGATCCGGCCTTCGCATAGCTGCTCTGAAGCTCTCTCATAACATCTTTATGTTCAAGGATCCAGGCTTCCGGGCAGACTCCTGCAGGCATTCCTGCCTTCATGAGGTTTGTTCCGGTAGCGCCATCCAAAAAGATCATTCTGTTTTCACAAAACTTCTGAAATTCTTCTCTGTTCATGCAAACACTCCAAAAAATACTTTGAAAATAACTATATGCTTTATTACACTAAATTGCTAGAGGGAAATATTATCTTTTTTTGCCCATTCTCCACAGTTCAGAATTAATGAGGCTGAACAAGATCACACATATAGCCATTACCACCGGGGGTTTAATACCCATGGGAAGCGGCAGGAAGATATCAAGAACAGCGATGATCATCACATGGTAAAAATATATATCCCCGGAAATGGTCTTTCCAAGCTTCCAGATAATTCCAAAGCCGGATTCTGCGCTTTCCGACAAAAGGAAAATACCGATGACCATGAGTAATGACCCGATAAATACTTCTTTTTTCCCAAATATCTGATACTCGATTACAGAAAGCACTGCCCCTGCTACAATGACTCCCATGGCCGGCAGTTTCAGTTTCCTGACCATTTCTTCATAGCCCACATTTCCGTGGGTCTTTCTCTTCTTGTCAAAAAAGTCAGCGAAAAGAATTCCCATAAGCACAAAAGGCATACCCACAAACAGCCAGTTTCTTACCACATACCAGGTGCTAATACTAATACCAAAGGGTCTTATCGGGTAATAGGTCTGCAAGGCCTCTCCTAAATACAGGAAAAATAAGAGTATAACAATCAGTGCCTTGTACCACTTCTTAAGGACCGGCGCAAAAACGTAGATCAGAGCATATACATAGATAAGGGCAAACAAAAACCACAGATGATCAAAGGTATAGGATCCGTCGTAGATAAATTTTCCCGAGTTGAACAGCAAAAACCACCTGGCTTCGCTTAGATTATACTTGGAGGAAAACCATGAGCCTACGTTCTCTCCTGCTATTGTCAGATGATAGGTCAGGGAAAAGATCGTGTAGGCAAGATATACTATTCCCGTGGATGCCAGTAGGGTTTTTAGTCGCTTTCCTGTACTGCTCCTTATCTTTGTCCTATCAGATTCCCCCGCCTTTAACAGGTATTTCCCCGATAATGCAAAAAAGAAAGGCACAGAAAACCTTGCTATTGCATCGATAGCTTCCCCT
>JAILMY010000223.1 GCA_024692165.1 Butyrivibrio sp.
CCTCTTAATACCGGATGGATTGATGATCATGTTGCATGCATCAGGGAGTGGATCGCCAATATATTCTTTTACACAAAAAATGGAACGACGATCATGATAGATGCCGGTTACAACTATGACCGTCTGAAAGAAAAAATGGGATGGCTGGATATCAACCCGTCGGGTATAGAACATATCCTGCTGACGCATCAGGATACAGATCATGTAGGTGCAGTGGAGAGGGACTCAGATGGACTATTTAAAAACGCCACTTTATACCTGAGCGAGATTGAAAACAGATACATGACAGGGGAAGTACGGCGCAGGGTCATGTTCCATGCCTATAAACTGCCAATGGTAATAAGTGATAATAAGAGAGTGCTTTTAAAAGACAGAGATATCCTCCACTTTGGTGATATCAAAGTGGAAGCAATACTGGTTCCCGGGCATACCTGGGGACATATGGTATATCTTGTGGATGATGCATATCTGTTCACCGGAGATACGATATGGTTCGGTGCGGATGGCGGATACAGCTTTATAAATGTCCTGGCGGAGGACAATGACCTTTCAATAAGCTCCCTAAAAAAGCTGCAAAACCTCCTAAAGGACAGAGGGCTGTCTCCTAAGGTCATCACTGGACACACCGGGTGGTCGGATGATATGGATTTTGTGTTTGCCCATACTGATAAGGTATGTAACAGCCTGAAAAGAAAGCAGAAACCACATGACCCGAAGGCACCCTATGACGGGTATGATGAACATGAAGATACTGAGGATAAAGCCAGAAAGATAAGGCTTGAAAAAGCGGAGCCAGTATGTTACTGACGATATGAACTTTACGCTTGATGAATGCAAACAATCTAAGGAAATCCTTGGTGCAGATATGTTCAGGTTTGCGGTGAAAAAGAATTGTTGAGTGAAGATATCGGAGAATGATCATGAAGACAGCAGAACAATATAAGAAGCTGACTATCAGCGAATTTACAAAGGCTGCAGAAGTATATGAGACAGATCGTGCCGGAATATACGAAATGTGCAAGGAAGATTATCCATATATTGAAGAGGAACTATCTCATATCAAATATCAGGATCTTTTGGACTGCGGATGCGGTACCGGGCCCATGATATCTCTTTTGCATGAAAAGGACAGCTCGAAGCACTATGTGGGACTTGATCTGACACCCAGGATGATAGAAGTGGCAAGAAGTAAGAAGCTTGCAGGCACAGAATGGATTGTGGGAGATTGTGAGAACCTTCCTTTTGATGATGAGTCTTTTGACGTGATCATCTGTACTAACAGTTTTCATCATTATCCCAATCCGCAGAAGTTCTTTGACAGTGTAAAAAGAGTATTAAGGCCTGATGGAAGACTGGTGTTGCAGGACTATACTGCACCAAAAACTATTCTATGGCTCATGAATCATACAGAGATGCCACTGGCTAACCTTATCGGGCATGGCGATGTTGGAGCATATTCACTTACTCAGATGCAGGAATTCTGTAATAAGTCAGGGCTTCATATTGAGAAGCTGGAGGCAGCAAAGAAGTTTCGAATGCATCTGGTAGCAAGGAAGTGAAAAAATTGATATGGAGAAACGACTATATGAATAAGCAAAGAGATGTGTTGGTGTTTGGGGCAGGAGTAATCGGAGCATATCTTGCGCATGTACTTATACAGGGCGGAAACAACGTGACCATTCTTGCGAGAAAAGACCGGGCTGACAGTCTGAATAAAAACGGTCTTGTAATCAAACATCATCTTCAAGGGATTACCACTAAAGATAGAGTTGAAGCGGTTACTGATGTTGAAGAAAGGTCATTTGATGCGATATTTGTTGTGATGTCATATCACAGATTGAAGACGGCTTTACCACAGATATATACATTCAATACCAAATTGATCTGTTCTATATGGAGCTATTAAAGGACGTTTCGTCGAAAAAAATGACAGCATGGAACGCATTAAGAGCTCAGATGCCGTCATGGGATGAATTGCATAGAATATACGGAAACTGAAAAAGAAAACATGAATCAAAAAGAAATCAGAAAAAGAGTCAAAGTATATAAAGCAATATATGAGAAGGTGCTTAAATGCAGCGATTCGTGTCATGATGAGGTTATAAGAAAAAGATGAAGCAACTTTTGAAGGGAGGATTGTTGGCGACATGTTCAAAATAACATTTATGGCAGGAGATAAACTATGATACTGACTGTGTTTCTGGCAATTGTTTTTTGCGCATCCATAACGTTAATGCTGATATCGGCGGTGGCTTTTATTCAGGATAAGAAGTTCTTTTCATCAGCTCCAAAGGAAGCCCGGGAAGTTATACAACCGAGAGATAAGGAATTATTCTATGGGGCCAGGGTAATCGGTTGGACGCTTATGGTTTTCAGCTTTCTGATGATTGCAGGTGTAGGAATTATTTCAATTTGGGATGGGGTCAGGAATGAATATGATTTTTGGGAGTTCCTTCTGAGGTTTGTGCTGATCTTTACCATTTATAAGATCTACGACATGATCTGTTTTGATTATTTCCTATTGATGAAGTTTAAGTTCTTTCAGCATTATTATCCGGAGACAGAGCGTGTTTATACAAACAGAAAATATGGATTTAACATCAAAAGCCAGTTGTTGAAACTGCTCATCATATTTCCGACTGTATCAGCTCTGGCGGCATGGATATGTTCATTGCTCATAGGCATAAGGGGTTGAAACATATATGGAAAAGATGGTCTACAAGGCGATAATACGATATCTGAAGAAACACTATCCGGGTGAGATAAATCTGATTCTCAAACGTGCAAGGGATATCATGCCCGGACTGAAAGCGAAAGCACCGGATCTTGGCTGTAAAGAGAATATACTTGCAAGTAACATGGATATGTTTCTGCTTTTTCTGTCTTTCTATGAGGCGACAGATCATAGAATGGACGGTGAAGCAATAGATGAGATCATAGCGGATTTGTATGACCGTCTTAAATTTCTGAATGTCTTTATGAACATCAATCGGCGAGGATTCCTTAAAATGCTTCGTATATATCTGTATAAAAGCTATCAGACTTATGCAGAAAAAGTGCAGCAAAAAAGGAATAAGGGCGAATGGATGGAAACCTGGGGAATGGTCGTGAATCCCGAGAATACGGATGTGGGGTTTGCATTCACGCTTGTAGGCTGTCCTATTGCAGAATATGCGAAGAAATATGAGTATGAGGAACTTATGCCTCATATGTGCGTTTTGGATCACGCCTATGCAAAGATCATGCATGCAAAACTGATCAGAACGCATACGGTGGCGACAGGGGCAGATTCCTGTGATTACTGGTATGTGCCTGATGAAAGTGAGATAGCAAGAAAACATGACCATTCATGAATTTGGAAAAAAGAATGAAAAGATTATCAGAAAACAGATATAGTAGAAGATAAATATCTGCAAATTGGCGGAGGTGTATGAAATGAAGGTATTCATAGTATATTGTCATCCATCAGAGGATTCATTCACAAAGAATATGTGTGATGCATTTATTAAGGGTTTAACAGATTCCGGGAATGAATATATCATATCAGATCTTTATAAGATGGGCTTTCAGACGGATATGACGGAGGAAGAGTATCTTAGGGATGCCTACTATAGGAATATGCCAAATGTGGCGGAGGATGTGCTCCTTGAGCAAGTGAAGATCAATTCTGCAGATGCGATAGCATTTATCTATCCTGTTTTCTGGACAGAGGCACCGGCAAAGCTGGTAGGCTGGTTTGACAGGGTGTGGTCTTATGGATTTGCATATGGTGAAAAAACTATGAAGGTACTTGATAAAGCACTAATCCTGTGCTCAGCAGGGAACCCGATTGAGCGGCTTGAAGAAACCGGTCTTCTGGATAGCATGAAGAGAGTTATGCTGGGTGACAGGCTGTTTGGACGTGCGAAGCAGATGGATTTCATAGTCTTTGACAACACTTCAAGAGAAAATGAACTTAGAGAAAAAAACTGGGATGCAAATCTTCAGAAAGCGTATGAGATCGGAAAGGATTTTTGTAAGGATAAGTAAAATGAAAATAAGATCATTTAATAGCGATGATGATTTTGATGCAGTCAAGACATGGATCACAGATGAAAGAACACATATGAAGGTGCCGGTTTTTTAGAAAGGCAAAATACTCCTGACGCATTCAAGTATAAAGACGAGTCTTGGGGCTGATGAAGTATGATCATAAAACGCAAGTAAAGACATAGTTCTGCTCGATAGGAGGACTGTACTCCAGCAGTCCTCTGATTTTTTGAAAAAAATAGTTGACATACGCAATTAATGCAAATATCATCTAATGAAAGGAGAAAGAGTTAATGGACAAAATACAGCAGTTTCGTGAATATACAAGAGAATTAGAATGCCATCTGGACAATATAAATCAAACTGATTGCTGCCAATGTAGCGTCAGTAAGGCTGAGTGTTTTTTGATTGTAGAGATCGGACGCAAACCGGGAATCTGTATTAAGGAACTGGCGGAGATACTAAAAGTAGACAAGAGCGGAGTGAGCCGAAGTGTTGAGGAACTAGTGAAAAAAGGCTTTGTTACAAGGGAACCATCGAAGACAGATCGGCGAAGTGTTGTTCTGAAACTCACCAAGAGCGGAAACGCCAGATTCGATAAAATTGAGAAGGACATGTATATAGAGTTTAAAAAAGTTTTTTCAATGATCAAAAAGAGCGATCAGGACAAAGTTCTGGAGGCGCTGCGGATATATAACGAAGCATGCAAAAAAGTGGAAGGCATGGTAAATGAAGATGATTGAAATAAGAGAATGTGATGACTACGAGGCAGCAAAGAAGCTCATTTTGGAGTATTCTAAAATTATAGGCGCGGAAGCTTGTTTTGTATCACTGGATAAAGAATTATCTGATCTCAAAGGTTTTTATAAAGGCGGAGCTTTGCTTCTTGGCTATGATGATGGTAACCCTATAGCAACGATAGCCATTAGAAGGAATAATGATGACCAAGCTGAGGCAAAGAGATTATATATTAAACCGGAATACAGAGGGAATGGCTATGCCAGACCTCTGCTTAATGCAATGCTCGACAAATGCCGAGCACTACAGTTTAAAGAGGTCAGATTTACCACGAAACCCGAAGTAATGAGCATAGGCTATGCGCTATATCAGAGAATGGGATTTGAGGAACTTGAGAATGATGGAGAAACAGTGTTGATGCGTATGATGTTAGATTAAAGATGGTCAGGAGACATCCACATGTTTTTGCAGGTGTAAGTATGCTTCCGAAGAAGAGCTTCACAAAGACTCCGAATACCTTTACACACTCACTTGGCTGCTCATATGACCTCCTGATTCTTGTTAGACCAACATTTCCAAATTAAAAACTGAAATGAGCTCATCATCCCTTTTGCCAACTCCGCTTATCAGAGATTCATCCTTTTTGAGGAATGGAGATGGCTCCATGATTTCCTCATCCGGAATCGACAAAACTTCTTTTACCTCATCAACGATCAGGCCTACCTGCGTATCTTTATCTATATCTGTAATGATGATTCTTGAGGTGTCTGTGTATGCCTCATCATCAAGATTCATTTTGCGTCTCAGACTGATAACAGGCACAACCTCGCCTCTAAGAGTTATGATCCCGCTGTAGTACTCAGGGGATCTGGGAACATTCGTTATATGAGGCATCTGTATGATCGAATTGACAAAAGAAATATCAATTCCAAAATTCTCATTCTTTATCCCAAAGACAACATACTTCTTTTCTTCACTTTTCTTTTCCTGATAAACTGCTAACTCTTCCATTTCAATCCTCCATGATTTAAGCTACAAGAGACTCCAGATTAAGAATAAGTGCAACCTCATCCATTTCCGGAAGAATAGAAACACCTGTAAAATATTCATTATCACTAAGGGTACCAAGTGATTTACTCTCAATCTCTGACTGACCGTAAAGAGTATCTACAACAAGTCCTGCTGCAGAATTATCTTTAGTGCATACCACAACGTTGATAAATTCCTTATCTTCGCCATCCTCCTTCAGTTCAAAAACCTTATCAAGATATACAAGAGGAATTATCTTGCCTCTGTGGTCAATCACATCTTCCTGGTCAACAGATTTGATCTCTGAAAGCTGTACCTTTTCAATTGCTGTTACAGATGAAAGAGATATTGCCAACCTTTCTTTTTTTACGCCAACTATAAGAGCCTGTGCGCTGTCTATATTGTTTTCTCCCAACACCACTAACTGATTTGATTCCATTTTCACCTCGTAATTTCAAACTTATTAAAACGTTATAAAAAATTATTGATGACACGGTCAATAAAATTATCACAAAGAAGCGAGAACGTCAACACGTAATTTAATTGTGCGAAATGCGGTAGCATTGAAAAAAATTTACACGAAAAACCAATTGTAATAAAATATATGTGTTGAACAATTCAATTTTGCACGGACTATTTGTTAGGGTGATGCAGTAATAAAATAAACAACCGTCAGATTCGGGATTTCACGAACCTGACGGTTGTTTTTCTTGGATCAGAGTCTGTTATTTTACGAATACAGAAGGTTCATCTGAATCATATGCACTTCGAGACCGGAAGGAGCTGCACTTGCCTCACTGCCTCCGCATCCTGCAAGCATAGTAAGTACAGCTGCAGATGCCAATAAAGTTACAATTCTCCTTTTCATAATTTTCCTCCTCGTTTTAGAACATCTTTACTATCTTACCTCTTTTAAAGGAGAGTAGTTATTAAAAAGTATAAAAAAAAGATATCTTGAAATTGTGAACGAATATGATACAATCGTATTGTGTAAAATGAAATGATCCAAAGAGAGCTTTAGCTATGGACATTGGATTGAGAACTATCAAGGAGAGGCATGCGAAATGCTATACATTATCCGGCATGGTGAAACAGAATTGAATAGTAAGCATGTTCTTCAGGGGCGTAGTGACCATGAGCTTGATTCCAAGGGCTTTGACCAGAGCAGAAAAGCCGCTGAATGGCTCAAGGAGGAAGGTATCTCTTTTTCCAAAGTATATTCAAGTCCACTGAAAAGAGCTGTGCAGACCGCAGAGAATGTAGCTCCGGGAATCGCTGTATATATAGATGAGCGACTCATCGAGATGGATTATGGACCATATGAAGGGATGAGCCTTCTAAAGCCCAAGAAAGAGGTCCTGAAGTTCTTTAGTGATTTTGCAAACAATCCTGCTCCGGAAGGAATGGAACAGCTATCTGATATCGTCGCAAGAACCGGAGAATTTGTGGATTCCATAAAGGATGAATGCTCTGATGGAACCTTTGGAGTTCCGAAGAGTGCGTTCAGGATCAAGAAGCTATTGTTTTAAATTAGGAGGTTAAGAAGAATGAGCGTTCTTCTGTACTCTCAGATATAACACAAAGTTCCTTGTAGATAAAGATGGAAATGTTGTTGACAGGTTTGCTTCTTCAGAGAAACCCGAAACATTGATAAGCAGCATTGAAGCACAACTTAGCAGATAAGGAGGAAAACATGTTTAAGATTGTAGCAAGACTTACTGTAAAGAAAGAAAGAATCGAAGAATTTAAGAAAACTGCAGAAGAACTCGTTAGGAAATCAAGTGCAGAAGACGGGAATGTATTTTATTCCCTTAACCAGGACACTCAGGATGAGCAGAAGTTTGCTTTCATTGAGTGCTGGAAAGATGATGAGGCCATGAAGATCCATAGCGCATCAGAGCATTTCACAAGGATATTCCCTATTTTGACTGAGATTGCTGAAGGTTCAGGACCAAACGACTTTTATAAAGAAGTTGAGTTTTAATGAATCTGATATAGTAGAAATGCAAAGCCATTTTGAAGCTAAATGCTTCAAGATGGCTTTTTATTATTCCGGAAAAAAGATATGCTTAAAGATAAGTTGTCAGGAATGGGGATAACGGCAATGAGGAGCCGGCCATGGGTAAAAAACATGAAGATAGGATTATAAAAAAGAAAAAGGTAAATGAAGATGGTAGGACTTGGAACGATATTCCCTGGGTGTCATGATTCATTTACAAGTTTCCCTGTCATGTGCTCAGGTGTCAGTTCAAGACACTGGACTCGTGGCAGGGCATTTTTCAGCTCTTTCTGAAGGTATTCCTCATCATCAGTAAACTTCCGGCAAAGGCGGGTGCAGATCTCTTTTGCCTTCTCGGGATCCTCCACCAGCTTCATGCGGCCAAAGATGATGACACTGTTAATGTTGAGCGCCCAATCGCCATCTTTGCGATATCCTTCATCATAGACACAGTAGCTTACCTTGTCACAGGCCTTAATGGAATCAAGCTTGTGACCCTCTTTGGCACCATGGAAGTAGAGCTTACCATCTTCCTCACAGTACCAGTGGTCCATCGGCATTCCATATGGGTAGCCGTCATCTCCAAGAACAGATAAAACGCCTCTCGGCTCGTTTTTCAATATTTCTATGCACTTTTCTTCGGATATCTGCTGAGCGAATCTTCTCATTTTCCTGAACATATCTTTACCTCATTCCTTTGCAAGCAATTTTAGTCCGATTATTCCGACTAAAATAAGAATAACACAGATTACCTGCGGGATTGACAGTTTTTCCTGGAAAAGAAATATTCCAAGAATCGAAGTTCCGACAATCCCCATCCCGGTCCACATGGCATAAGCTGTGCCAAGAGGCAGATTCCTGAGTGCCAACGACAAGAAGATGGCACTGGCTATGTAGCCCACAGCTGTAATTACAGATGGCAAAAGAACTGTGAAACCATTTGAATATTTCATGGCGATTGCCCAGCCTACTTCAAAAAGACCGGCAAGTAGCAAAATGATCCACTGCATTGTAAAACCTCCATAAAGCAAAAATCGCCATTTCTCTATCTGCTAAGACCTGACGATAGAGAAATGACGTTGTCCCAGTTACTCGGTAGCAACTGGCGTCGTTTGGATTTAGTTAGTCATTATTGTAAGCGAAATAGATTTTTTGTCAAATGGATAGACAGCCATAGAGAATGGACTTCGATGTCATATAGCGTCGAAGTGTTTTTTTGCATATAATTAATGGAATGCTGGATAAGATGGGAATACCGGCAGAAGCTAATGTCACTGCTCATAAATTCTACAAAAAGAACGGCTAAACTGAATTAGTAGGTCATGTATCATTTGCCAAAGAGCTGTGATTCATAGAGATAAAGGAGGTAAAAACAGGGTGAGCAAAATGAATTTAAAGGAATTTGTTTGGACAAGAGAACCGGCAGAATGTGTTATTGATGGAGATACATTGAGGGTAACCACAGCGCCGCACACAGATCTGTGGCAGAGAACATACTATCATTTTCGCAATGATAATGCCCCGGTTTTTCAAATGGAAACTGAAGAAAAGTATTTTAGCTTTGTTGTGAAAACATCGTTTGAAGAGAGTCATCACAGATTTGACCAATGTGGTATAGTTATGTACTTGGATAGTGACAACTGGTTAAAAGGCTCCATAGAGTGCGAAAATGATGAGTTTCAGCACCTTGGGAGTGTTGTGACAAATCATGGCTATTCAGATTGGGCCACAACTGAGATACCTGCAAATGTCAAAAGCATGTGGTATCGGTTGAGCCGCAGAGAAGATGATTATTGCATAGAGTGCTCGGTAGATGGAGCCAAATGGAAACAGATGCGTGTTTGTCACATGTACGAAGGGGCTGGAAAAATAAGGTTTGGAGTATATGCCTGCTCTCCGGAGGATTCATCATTTACTGCAGTATTCAGCAATATCGAGCTTACGGAATGTGCATGGAAGGCTCATGATGGCCAACAGCCGGATTAACTGCCTTTGTTCCGTCAGTTGTAGGACTGATAATTGCAGGAGAAGTAATTAACGATTTATGTAAAGGCTACAGGGAGCTTGCTGAGAAGGCGCAATAATTTGTAAATGAGGTTGTATGAAGATAAGGAAAACGACTGACAAAGATCTGAAAAGACTGATGGAAATATACGTTTACGCCAGAAAATTCATGGCTGAACATGGCAATCCCAATCAATGGGGAAAAAGAAACTGGCCTCCTGAGGAGCTGATCAGGTCTGATATTAAAAATGGCTGTAGCTACGTCTGTGAGAATGATCATGGAGACGTAGTCGGAACATTCTTTTTTAACCAGGGAAAAGACATTGAGCCTACCTATGAGACCATTGATGATGGTGAGTGGATTGGAGACGATAACTACGGAGTGGTTCACAGGATAGCTTCTGATGGTTCTGAAAAGGGAATTGGCTCGTTCTGTATCAAATGGGCGTTGGAACAATGCGGACATCTAAGGATAGATACCCATGGAGATAACAAAGTGATGCAGGGAATGCTGAAAAAACTTGGATTTACTCACTGCGGAACGATCTATGTTTACGAAGACAACGATCCAAGACTGGCTTTTGAGAAGATAGTGTTTTAGACAACGGAGAGGTGGTAAAAGATGGAAGCGATAGAAGCAATTTTAACGAGAAGAAGTACCAGAAGATATTCCGGAGAAATGCCGAAAAGAGAGCTTGTAGAAAAAGTGATTGAAGCAGGCAGATATGCTCCTAGCGGAGGAAATAACCAGACTACCCACTTTATTGTTTTTTCAGATCAGGGAATTCTCTCTGACATGGCAAAGCTGGTCTCCAATGAGTTTGCAAAAATGGAAATCGCTGAGGGTATGTATCAGTCACTAAAGAATTCAATAAATGCTGCCAGGAAAGGCGGATATGTATTTCACTATGGAGCGCCTGTTTTCATAGTCACGGCAAATAAAAAAGGTTATGGGAATGCTTTGGCAGACAGCGCCTGTGCACTGGAAAATATGATGATAGCTGCCAATGCTCTTGATCTGGGATCATGCTGGATCAACCAGCTCCACTGGCTTGATGAAAATGATGCTGTGCGCAGTTTCATGTATAAGTATGGTCTTCGGGAAGATGAAACGATAACCGGAGGACTCATACTGGGATATTCTGAGGCAGGAAGCCCAATCAGGGAACCGCTTGAGAGAAAAGGTAATCCTGTAACCTGGGTAGAAAGCTGATGTTTTTCATACATTAAGAAAGAGGATTGAAAATGGATTTTCAAAAGATTGCAATAATCGGAGCAGGAGCAGTTGGCAGCTACATAATTTGGGGACTTTCTCAGAAAGAGGACATAGAGCTTTCTGTTGTGGCATCAGGAGATCGAAAGAAAAGACTTGAGACTGAAGGGATATTTATTAATGACAAGCAGTATAAACCTTTGGTAAAGACCCCGGAAGAAGCACATGGAGCGGATCTTGTAATTGTGGCGGTAAAATATAATGCCCTGCCATCGGCTGTTCTTGATATAAAAGAAATTGTAGATGAACATACCGTAGTAATGAGCCTTATGAACGGTGTGGACAGTGAAGATGTGATTGCTTCTGAAATTGGTGAAAAAAGCATTGTTCCTGCACTTATAAAAGTCGCTTCGGAAAGAAGACAGAACAGGATATATTTTGATCCGGAATCCACAATAGGTATTGTCTATGGAGAAAAGGACGGACGCAGTTCTGAAAGGACCGGTGCAATAGCAAGGCTTTTTGAAGGGACCGGACTCCATTACAGAGAGACAGATGTAATATTGCCGGAAATTTGGAGCAAGTTCAGATTAAACGTGGGTAACAACCTCCCTCAGGCAATGCTTGGTGTTGGTGTAGGTGCATATGGCGACAGTGAGCATGTGGCAGCAATCAGAGAAGGTCTGGTAAAAGAGCTTGATGCGATTGCAAAAGCTAAGGGAATAGATATATCTTTGGCAGATCCCTCATCTACCAGAGGAAGCAAAGTACTCAAGCGGGCAAGATACTCAACCCTTCAGGATATTGATGCGAAACGGCATACAGAGATTGATATGTTTTCCGGTGCGCTTGTCCGTATGGGAAAAGAACTGGGTATCTCCACACCATACAATGAATTTACATTCCATATGATAAAGGCTTTGGAAGAAAAGAATGACGGAGTGTTTGATTACAGTTAAGCGCGCTAAGGACTGTTTGTTGGTAAAAAATACAGACAGACAGTAAGATTTTTTGCGAAAACTTTGTAAAAATATGACTATTGTCTTTTCAATATTATTTCCGTATACTTGTATACAAACAAAGGCGTTTTGATTCACAAAGTGTTTCAAAGCGCCTTTTTCTTTTTCATTTATAATTCTCAGAGGATGCATTGAAACAAAGGCGTTTCGGTTAAATACCGAAACGCCTTCGTGCATCTGTAAGGAGGGTATTTGTAAAGTAGATGAAAACAAGTATAGTTCATTTTCCGCCTATAGGAATGAGAATTATAAAATCAGCATTTGGAGTACTGATATGCTTTGGGGTATTTTTTCTAAGAGGAAAGCATGGAACCCCTTTTTATTCAGCTCTTGCAGTGCTTTGGTGCATTCAGAAGGAAACACGAAATACTGTGGGAAATGCGTTGCAGCGCACGCTGGGTACGCTTATCGGAGCAGCATATGGGCTCGTATATATTCTTGTTAAACTAAGTTTTTCGGTAATTGGCGACAGCTTTTTACATTATGCACTTATATCATTGACTCTGATTCCAGTTATCTACACAACAGTTGTAATACAGCAGAAAAAGGCATCATATTTTTCATGTGTGGTTTTTTTAAGCATAGTTGTTAATCATCTTATGGATGAGAATCCATATTTGTTTGTATTTAATAGATCCATGGACACTCTGATTGGGATATTTGTTGGACTCGTCCTTAATCTTGACCTATATTTCAAGGAAATGCGATCAGATGACCAAAATACTTCAGGGGAGGAAGCAGAGGTATGATTTCATATACAGACATTTTTGGTAAAAATAAGCGAGTTGAAGAAATGGAGCTGTACGTTGGGGCCGGGGATGTTAACGAGCAGTTGGCGAGGTATGGCGTGAAATTCGGGATTTATAAGAATAACGAATTTAAAGAGCAGCTTTTCCCCTTTGATATGATTCCCAGGGTCATAGACAGCAAGGAATTTGGCTATCTTGAAAAGGGTCTGAAACAAAGAGTAACAGCACTGAATCTTTTTATTGAAGATATCTATGGCGAAAAGAGGATTGTGAAAGACGGCATTGTTCCTGAGGAATTCATCTATGCAGGTAGTGGCTATCTGTCACAGTGCGAAGGAATAAGGCCTCCGAAGGGGATTTACTCACATATATCAGGAATAGATCTTGTACAGGGAAAAGATGGTGAATGGTACATCCTGGAAGATAACCTGCGTATCCCGTCAGGCGCGTCATATCCCATGATAGCGAGAGAGATATCCAGGAGAAGTGCACCGGATCTTTTTACAGGAAAACATATAGAAGATAACAGGAATTACGCTCAGCTTTTGAGAAAGACCATGGATCATGTAAATGTCGGAGGTCATACTGTAATCCTGACACCGGGGCGTTATAATGCAGCATATTTTGAACATTCCTATCTTGCTGAAAAGACAGGCGCACATCTTGTTTCAGGAAGTGAGCTGATCGTAGAGAATGATCACCTGTATTTCATCGACTATTCAGGGAGAAAAGAGAGGGTTGGCGCAGTATACAGGCGTATCTCTGATGAGTATCTTGATCCAATGAATTTCAACAGGGAATCGGTCATTGGAATTCCACATATCTTTGATATTTACAGGAAAGGAAATGTTGCACTTATAAATGCTCCGGGAAATGGAGTTGCTGATGATAAGGGAATCTACTACTTTGTGCCAAAGATGATCAGCTATTATCTGGGAGAAGAACCTATACTCAGCAACGCCCCCACATATCTTCCATACTATGAGGAGGATATGAAGTATGTTATGGAACACTTCGATGACCTTGTATTAAAGGATGTAGCTGAGGCCGGAGGCTATGGTGTTGTCTTTGGCAATAAGATGACAGCAGAAGAAAAGGCAAAGTTTAAGGAAATGCTTAAGGCTGAGCCGAGGCGATTCATAGCTCAGGAGATTATAGATTTCCTTGATATAGATATTTTGGAGAAGGGGGAGCTTCTTCCAAGAAAGGCAGACCTTAGGGCTTTTGTTCTTATGGCAGAAGAGCCGATGGTTTGGAAGAGCGGACTTACAAGGTTTTCCAGGAATCCGGATTCATTTATTGTTAATTCTTCACAGGGAGGAGGATTTAAGGATACATGGGTATTATCTCAGTAGAAAACACGGATAGATTATATTGGCTGGGCAGATATACAGAAAGAGTGTATTCAACCATAAAGATTTTTGAGGCCAGATTTGACTCGATGATCGATGTGGATGATGAGGAGTACGTGGCTTTTTGCGAGAGTCAGGACATCCCCAATGTATATAAGTCTAAAGAGGACTTCAGCAGAAGATACTGTTTTTCATTGGAGGATGAGAACTCTATTTTTTCAAATCTGATGAGAGCATATGATAATGCCATTGTCATCAGAGAAGAAATAGGAAGCGATACTCTTTCGTATATTCAGCTTGCTGTCTACGCCATGAATCAGGCAGCAATTTCAAAAGCGCCGCTTATCGGGCTTCAGAAGGTGACGGATAATATTGCGGCATTCTGGGGAATGGCAGATGATGCGATTGATGAATCATCAATAAGAAACATGATAAGAGTTGGGAAATTAGTAGAGAGAATAGATCTTTACGCAAGGCTTAAAGAGCCATCAGAAAAAATAAGAAGAGAAGCAAGACGCCTTGCGAACAGGATTGATAAGAGTACCATGAGATACAGTCCCAAAACACTTGCTCATGTTAATTATCTTGTTCAGCTTGATGAACTTCCCTATGAGACACTTATTGAATCTGTTGAAAAACTGGTAGGTGATAGGATGTGAAAACGCTTAAATTTGGGTATCACATGAAGCTGGCATTTAGCGGAGCAGTTAATAATCATCGCTTTTCGCTAAAGTGTATACCTCACGATACTGATATGCAGTGTATCGAGAAAATGGCAGTCAGTGTCTACCCGGATCACATAACAAGTGAAAACATCGATTCTTACGGAAATGTAACTCTTTTTGGTTATACAAATGAATATCATAATAGTTTTGGTTTTGACATAACCGGCACTGCAACCACGGGGCTTTCAGATTTTGAGAAATCCAAGGAACTGCACCGGGTTGGTATGTACAGATATCAGACATCCATAACAAGGCCGGGTAGCAGTATATACAGCTTTTATGATGCTTTGCAGTTGCATGAAATTCATTCTTTTACAGAAAAAGCCCTGCGCATTATGGAGAGATTAAGCGACTCTTTTCAGTATGTTCAGGGCTGTACCGGCATGGATACCACAGCGGAAGTGGCTTTTAAGGAAGGCGCAGGTGTCTGCCAGGACTACGCTCATATAATGCTTTCCCTTTGCAGAATGGAAAGAATTCCCTGCAGATATGTTGCGGGTATGATGATGGGCGAGGGCAGCTCGCATGCCTGGGTAGAAATATGGGATGACAAAAAGTGGATAGGCTTTGATCCCACAAACAAGAAGCTGGTAGATGATGAATACATCAAGATATCAAACGGAAGAGATTTTTCGGACTGCCTTGTAAATCAGGGAATCTTTACCGGTAATGTTACACAGTCGCAGGAAATAAAAGTAATTGTTGAAGAGGTTTTTAATGAGTGAACTACTTGAGACCATAGAGGATGTGGTGAGATTTCCGCTTCCTGTCGATGAAGAATTTGTTATAAAAAGACACAGGATAAAGCCTTCTGGAGAGTGCAATGGGAAGCGCATCTGCATCGTGACCGGAATACATGGAGATGAGTTGGAAGGGCAGTATGTCTGCTATGAGATCGCAAGAAGAATAAGAAAAACTCCTGAGAGCCTTAAAGGCATAGTGGATGTATATCCGGCCATGAACCCCTTTGGAATTGATTCCATAACCAGAGGAATACCGGCTTTTGACCTTGATATGAACAGAATCTTCCCCGGCAACTTCGACGGCGATATGAATGAATACACTGCTTCTGAGATTGTGAAGGAGCTGGAAGGCGCAGATCTTGTCATTGATATTCATGCCAGCAATATTTTTCTTACTGAAATTCCACAGATCAGAATTAATGAGAAGAGCGCGGAAGAACTGGTTCCTTTTGCCAGAAAAGCAAATATGGACCTGGTCTGGGTGCATGGTGCAAGTACAGTTCTTGAATCTACCTTGGCTTATGCACTTAACAGCAGAGGGACAAAGACGCTTGTTGTTGAGATGGGAGTAGGAATGCGGATCACCCAAAGCTACGGCAGGCAGTTATCTGATGGGATCATTTCTCTTATGAGCGAACTGGGAATCTGGGAAGGAGAAGTTCCACAGATTAAAGAAGCCATCGTTGCTTATGATTCCGGCGGTGATGATGTCTGCTACCTTAATGCTCCGTCTTCAGGGATTTACATGAAGGAAAAAGAGCATGGCAGCCTTGTAAAAGCCGGAGACATAGTCGGCAAAATTATAAATCCTCTTTCCGGGGAGGTGATGACTGAGATCAAAGCTCCTGAAAATGGGATGATTTTTACTGTAAGAGAATATCCTGTGGTGGAAGAGGGCTCACTTATGGGAAGAATTATCAGGGAAAAGGTTCTTAACGGGGAATGTTGATGAAAGAGACGTTGATATACTCATTCAAAGGTTTATATAGAGATGACTTTAGAGTAAAAGGTTATGAATTCGGAAGCGGGGAAAAGACTGTCTGCATACTTGGAAGTATGAGAGGCAATGAGTATCAGCAGATTTATGCCTGCAGTCTTCTGATCAAAAAGTTAAAGAAGCTGGAAGAGGAAGGGAAAATTCTGGACATGCATTCACTGATGGTCATTCCGTGTTGCAATCCCTATTCGGTAAACATCAAGAAGCGCTTCTGGAGCATAGATAATACCGACATAAACAGAATGTTCCCCGGCTACGATAAAGGCGAAACGACCCAGAGAATAGCTGCAGGAATTTTTGAAAAGATAAAGTACTATAAATTTGGGATACAGTTCGCATCCTTCTATATGCCGGGGCACTTTGTGCCTCAGATCAGAATGATGAAAACCGGAAATGAAGATGTTGAGCTGGCAAAAAAATTTGGTCTCCCCTTTGTTGTTCTGCACAATCCAAGACCTTTCGATACGGCAACACTAAACTATAACTGGCAGATATGGGAAACAGACGCATTTTCAATATATACCTCAAGTACGGAAAAGATTGATAAGATAAGTGCCAGGCAGGGAGTTAACGCAATTCTTTCATTTCTTTCAAAAGAAGGAATCATAGAGTATCAGGGATTCGTAGGTTTTTCTTCCAAGGTTGTTGAAAGCGACAAGTTTATAAGTATAAGAGCAAATGCAGCAGGATTTCTGGAATCCATGGTGAAAGCTGGAGAAAATGTGATGAAGGGGCAGGTGCTGGCATACATTACCGAACCATATACTTCTGAGATTTTGCAGACAGTAACAGCTACATCAGACGCCATAGTTGCGTTTGAATATGACAGCCCGATGGCATACAAAAATACTGCTTTATTTAAGCTGATTCCGGGAGGGTGGTAAAGAGGTTTTCTTATGAAGTAAGAATGGTTAATGCTTTTTTTATAATTTCAGTTCCCTAAAAGGTGTAACATAGATAATGTGCATTTTAAAGGAGGAGATTATGAAAAAGAGAAAATCAATTGTACCGGTACTATTATGTGTGGCTGCGCTTATGACTGCATGCGGAGAAGAAAAAGCAGCAGAAACACCTTCAATGTTCGAGGAGGTTGGTACTGAAACTCAGGGGCAGCAGGCAGATCAGCCGGAACAGAATGCTGTTCAGACAGAAAACGCAGATGCAAATACTGATGCGATAACAGAAGATCAGGCATATGTCGCAGTAATCAATTACAATGAAGCAATTGGTTCAGGAATTGATGGGGAGATTAATTCCGAAGGCTATACAGAGTACTGGGATGTTTCAACAAACGAAGACAATAAAATAGTTGTGTTATACCGTTCCTATACCGGAGCCCAGATACGCTATTATGTTGATCCGATTTCAGGAGAGACATACGTTACAGAACTTGTTCCGGGGATTATAGATGAGGAACAGGAGAACGGCGAAAAGTTTAATGCAAGGGATTATCTTACAGCCGAACAAAGCGATGAGAAAACCGCAGAGGCAAGTTCTTCTGTACCGGTTGAAAATGAAACCGCAGATGGATTCATGGGATCATTTCTTTTGGCATCAGACAAAGATAAGATTGATACCACAAATGAGTATGGCGTCCTGTACAGAGTTATATATGATGCTTCGTTAGAAGGAGATGAGCTTATAGCATGTGGCTCAATGGATTACAGAAATTTTAAGGACCAGGATCCGATTACAATATCATCAGATGTGAAGCATGTATTTAAAGTTGATGGGAACACTGTATATCAGAAGGAGGGAGAAGAAGGTACTGAAACGCTTTCCAAGGAAGATTTTGCAGGACTCCTTGATAGCCGAAAGGATTCAGGCATGTATTTTGGCATAGAAATAAGTGGCGGAGTGGTAAAGACAGTTACACTTGCTGCGCAGTAATACTGACATTTGGTAAAAGATATCTATATATAAGAAACCTCTTGAAATCAGACGTAAATATGATACAATCATATTGCGCAAAATACAACTGATTTCGAGAGGTTTTTTTCATGAAGATAGCAGTAAGGTATTGTTCAAAAACGCAGTTTGGAAATACAAGAAGAATTGCAGTAGCGATTGCGGAAGGCGTAGGAGTTAGAGCTGTAAGTATAACTGCTAAGCCACAGCTTGAAGAGAAGGTAGATATTCTTTTCCTTGGAGGGGCTCCATATGCAAATATCATGGCTCCTGAGCTGAGGGACTATGTTAATAGCATTGATCCGGCCATGGTATCAAAGGTAGTTCTTTTCACAACTTCCAACTGGTCAAAAAGAACAGTTCTTGCTCTTAAGAAGATTTTGAAGAGTAAGGGAATATCTGTATGTGATGAGTTTTTCTATGCTCACATGCTTAAGATAGATGAAAAGCTTGAGGAAGCAAAAGCATTTGGTAAAAAGATGATCAGCTGACAGGGACTTCGATAAATATGACACTGTATATGTTGGTTTTCCTATCTGGTATGCTGCAGCACCAAGAGTAGTCTATACTTTCTGCAAGGGCTACAACTGGGAAGGCAAGAAAGTATATGCCTTTGCAACATCAGGTGGAAGCGGAATAGGCAAGACTGCAGAGAAACTCGAAGAGTACGTTAAGGGAGCTGCAGTTGTTGAGGCAAAGCTTATTCATAGCGCTGATGAAATCGAGAATTGGTAATTATCAGGAAAAAAGGCTTTAAATCAACATATTGAGAACGGAGGTTAGCGGCGTGAAAGAAAAAATCAACATTACTGACTATGCAAATGTGATCACAAAGGCACTTCCCAAGGGAATCTTTTTAAATACACTTGCCGATGACAAGTTTAATTCAATGGTCATAGGCTGGGGGCATCTTGGTATCCTGTGGGGAAGGCCAACCTTCCCCGTGTATGTACGTCAGGGAAAAGACTTATCCGGCGGATGTAGACGGAACATATCCTATGGCCAACAGAGATTTCCACACCATGTATGTTGGTGAGATAGTTGATGCTTATATCATTAAATAAATGAATCAGAGAGAAAATAAAAACATGGAGGATTTAATAATGAATGATGTAATCAAAGTTTTGGAGAGCAGAAGAAGCTGCAGGAGTTTTAAGCCTGAGATGGTTAAAGAGGATGAGATTAAGACTATCCTCGAAGCTGGTACTTACGCTGCAACAGGTATGGGCAAGCAGAGCCCAATCATTATCGCTGTTACTGACAAGGAAACAAGAGATGCAATTGCAGAGGAGAACAGAAAGATTGGCGGATGGAATGAGGGATTTGACCCATTCTACGGTGCGCCTGTAATTCTTATCGTTCTTGCAGATAAGAACGTGCCTACATATGTTTACGATGGTGCTCTTGTTATGGGAAATCTTATGAATGCCGCAGAGAGCCTTGGTGTTGGCAGTATCTGGATTCATAGGGCAAAAGAGGAATTCGACTCTGAGTTTGGAAAGAATATCCTTAAGAAGCTTGGAATCGAGGGCGACTATGAAGGTATCGGACACTGCGCTCTTGGATATGCAGCTGAACCTGCAAAGGATGCGGCTCCAAGAAAAGAGAATTACGTTTACTGTATCTGATAAGTGAAACTCTAATGCAGCTATGGAGAAATCTGTAGCTGCTTTTTTATTGCTTTTTTATTGACGAAACTAACAGCTGTTCGTATCATAACTAATAAAGATAAGCCTTATTGTGACTGTTTGCAAAAGGAGAGATAGCGTGGGAATAAGCAGAAAAGAAGAAATACTATATGCTACGCTGGAACTTGCGGCAGAAAAAGGCATAAAAGCAGTATCCATGT
The DNA here is from genome assembly GCA_024692165.1 of Butyrivibrio sp. Taxonomy (GTDB): domain Bacteria; phylum Bacillota; class Clostridia; order Lachnospirales; family Lachnospiraceae; genus Butyrivibrio. The sequence continues at coordinate 20,355 of JAILMY010000223.1, forward strand.
CGCAGATTGCAGTTAAGGTGGGCATCAAAGCTCCATCATTGTACAATCATTTCAGATCCAAGGATGAAATCATCAGGGAAATGTATAGTTTTTTGCGCGGACGAGCTCAGGCCTCAGGAACTCCTGTATCCATGGACTTTTCTGAGCTGATGGATAAAAGTTTAGAAGAGATATTTCTTGATTCAGTATCTGCTTATATGGGGATTGTCTCTGATAAAAATATGCTTCAGTTTTTCAAAGTCCTTTATTCTGAAAGAACCACTAATCCGGTTGCAGCGCAGATAATCGTGGAAGAGACAGAGCGTATGGTTCAGTATTCCAGAAATCTGTTTTATGCCCTTGTTGTTCATGGGAAAGTGAAAAACGAAGACATAGATACTGCTGCAATGACATATTCACTGACAATACATTCACTTATAGATTACAGAATGGATATGCTGACAGCAGGAATAATTCAGGAGTTTGGTGAAGATGGCAGACCTGTTCCGAAGAACATAACGGATTTTATCAGATGGTTTAGCCATCAGATGGGGAGTAAATCTGATGAAAATTGAGCATATTGCTATGTATGTGAATGACTTGGAAGCTGCAAGAGATTTTTTTGTTAAATACTTGGGTGGCACTTCTAATGATGGCTATCACAACAAGAATACAGACTTCAGGTCTTACTTCATCTCTTTTGAAGATGGAGCAAGATTAGAACTGATGACAAAGCCTGAGATCATAGATGCAGAAAAACCTTTGTCAAGGACCGGCTATGCACATATAGCTTTCTCTGTAGGCAGTAAGAAAAAGGTAGATGAACTTACGGATCAGCTTAGGGAAGATGGCTATGAAATTGTCAGCGGACCGCGTACTACCGGAGATGGGTATTACGAGAGCTGCATAATTGCAATAGAGGGTAATCAGGTAGAGATAACAGTTTGAGGCAGTCATGGGCAGTCATGGGGACGGTTCTTTTGACTTGCTCGCAGAGTAAGTCAAAAGAACCGTCCCCATGACTGAAAAGAACCGTCCCCATGACTGCCTGGATGTGACAGGTGAATTCCATGGATACCAGGAGGGTTAAGGATGATTGTCTATAAAAAGCTTACAGATGCTGAATTGGATACGTTTATCGGAATGAGGATTGCTCAACTTACAGAGGAATATACGGTTTCGGGCAGAACTGTGCCGGAGGGAGTGAATCTGGAATCAGCGCTTAAAGATTTCTATCACAGACACATGGCTGATGGTACCTTCGTTTCATGGCTCGCCATGGACGGAGACAGGATCATCGGAACCAGTGGTATGTCCTTCGTGGAAAAGCCACCATATTTCACATGTCCTTCAGGCAAATTGGGTCTTCTTTCCAGCATGTACACCGATCCTGACTACAGAAGAAGGGGAATAGCAAAAGAGCTGCTTGGCAGAGTTGTTGAAGAAGCAAGAGCTTATGGTTGCGGAGCAGTGCATATTACAGCTTCAGACATGGGTGTGAAATTGTACTCGGCCTTTGGATTTAAACATAATGGAAATTTCATGATGTACAACTTGTAACTTGTAAATAGACAGGCTTTGGCGACTCATATAGCGCCAGAGCCCTTTTTTGCATATAATTAAATGAGTTGAATGCGAAATGAGATAGATAAAAGAATGATTAGTTGGTAAAGGACAAATCATGGGAAGAATATTACGACCACATCATGGGATGTGTTTTCAGTTCTATGAAGGTAAGGGCTACAGCGAAGACTTTACTGACCATATGGGTAGGATAATCAGGGAGATGGAGGCTGACCCATCTCAGATCATAGAGCTTCAGGTAAAAACAGATATTGTCTGCGAAAACTGTCCCAACAATGAGGTAGGAGAGTGCACTACCGCTGAGAAGGTTAAAAGATATGACGAAGATGTCCTGAAGGCCTGCGGATTGGCGAAGGGTGACGAGATTTCTTTTGCCGGATTTACTGAACTGGTAAGGGATAAGATCATTGATGCCGGTATCAGAAGTGATATTTGCGGAGACTGCAGCTGGGATTATATCTGCAGGGAGAAAGAACGAAGAAACTGATATTTGGAGAAACCCGCTCAATAAAAGAGGAGAAGCTATGGGATATTGTGATTGGGATACCTCGTCAGAACTGAATATCATGAATACTGAAGGGATGATCCGTTCCCGCAGAAAGATTGAAGCGGTGATCAATAATGCCAGATGTTTTCAGAAGATGAGAGCGGAGTTCGGGAGCTTCGACGATTATCTCCGGGCACATTCCGATGGAAAAAGCATCATACAGAACAGTTTGGCAGGAAAGGAAAAATCGAGGCTTTAAGGCAAATGGAGTTAAAAAAACTTACTGAAAATATATGGTACATGCCCTATGAGACAGATAGAGACAGACCAAATCTTGGTTATGTTAAGGGAAATAATTGGAGCCTTGCTATTGATGCAGGACACTCCGAAGTCCATACCAGGGAATTTTATTCCCTTTTGGAAAAAGAGAATCTTCCGCTCCCGAGTTTGACGGTGCTTACGCATTGGCATTGGGACCACACTTTCGGTATGCACGCGGTAAATGGTCTTTGTGTTGCGAATAAAAAGACAAACGAATACTTAAGAGAGTGGAAGAAAAAGATTGAAACGAATGGACCGGATGAATTCTTTGCTCTTCATGAGAGTATTCGGAGAGAATATGCCGGAGGCAGAGAAGTTATTGTGACGCTTGCAGATATTTTATTTTCCGGAGAAATGACACTTGATCTCGGAGGCGTTCACGTTGATCTAATGGAAGCTGAAGCTCCACACACAGATGATTCAACGCTTGTTTATGTACGTGAAGATAAGGTTCTTTTCCTGGGAGATTCTACTAGCGGAGAATTCCCCACTTGGGTAAAAAGTGAGAGCCTTTGCAGAAAGCTTGAAGAAACTATTAAGAAAATTGATCCCGGAATCTGCGTCGATGGACATTGGATACCGGTTGAGACAGAAGATATGTTAAATGATTTGATGGACTTTAATGCTTAATGAGTATTAGGAGGAGCGCTATGAACGATGAATTGGCGGATAAAGCCATGCAATTTGTAATCAAAGCATATGATGGAGAAGAAAATGAAGGTTATTGTTATTGATATACAAAAAGGAATCACCGACGAAGAACTATATGATTTTGACGGATTCATAAAAAATGTGACAAGTATCATCGATGCTGCAAGGAAGAATAATGTAGAGGTTATCTATGTTCAGCATGACGATGGACCTGGGACAGGTTTTTCTGTTGGTGACAAGGATTTTGAAATCGCTGATCAAGTGGCTCCAAGGGAAAACGAGAAGATTTTCATAAAGACGATAAACAGCTGCTTTGGTAATACCGATTTTACAAATTATCTCAAAGAGTCCGGAGAAAAAGATCTGATGATAGTCGGATTGCAGACGAATTTCTGTATTGATGCTACCGTGAAATCAGCCTTTGAAAGGGGATACAGAGTAATAATTCCGGAAGGAACCAATTCTACTTTCGACAATGATTACATAGATGGTGAAACTACCTATAAGTATTACAACGAGATGATGTGGCCGGAAAGATTTGCAAGCTGCATTTCTGTAGATGATGCAATTAAGATGATAGAGGCTTTGTAACTTTCCGGAGAAAGAAATGTTAAAGACAATAATTGTGGCATTAATTCTGTGTTTAATTGAAATACTGGTTATTGTGATAGCAAGTCCAATAGCAGATCCTTCAGTTGTACTGCGATTTCTTCCTGAAGATGTAAGACTTGCTGCTAAGAACCATCCCCATGACTGCCTCGCAGAGTAAGTCAAAAGAACCGTCCCCATGACTGCCCCCTGTCCCCAATTTGCACTTGACTAAATGTTAACGGTATAGTAATCTATGATAGCTAACGTTGATCACAAAACTTTATTTATGGAAAAGAGATGCCAAGAGATAAGACATTAAGCCATGAAAAAGTGAAGAGGGCCATCAAGGAAGAGTTCCTTGAAAAAGGTTATGAAGACGCTTCTATCAGGAGTATCGGAGCCCGTGCAGGCATGACATCGGCAGGACTTTACAGGCACTATGCTGATAAGGAAGCTATGTTTAATGCCATGGTAGAGCCCTTGATCGATAGCATCAAGGAATGGACCAGGAGGCATAAGAGCAGTAAATATGCCATTCTTGAAGACAACGTACCTGAAGATAAGCTGTTTGGCGAGAACTTTGTTGACATGATCAAGGAAGTGATCCTTCCCAGAAGAGATGAGTTCATTCTTCTTATTTCACGATCTGCAGGAACCAAATACGAGAATTTTATACATGATTATGTCGAGGATAACCAGAAGGAATTTCTGGAAGCAGTCAGATATCTGAAGAGAAAAGGATATCCGATTGAAGAACTTGACGAGGAGGAAGTACATATGCTGCTTTCAGCATATCTGACAGCATGTTTTGAGCCGATCATACATGATTATGATGAGGCAAGAGTTATAAAATATCTGAATACAGTCCAGGAATTCTTCATGCCGGGTTGGCTGAAGATAATGGGTGTCAAATAGAAAGAGCCGAAAGGCTCTTTTTTATTTTCGTTAGCTATCATTTTGGTGTTAGCGATAGCTAACTGATTTGCGCAATCGATAACTTTCGTTATCAGATTATAAAAAACAGTAGGGAGGAAAAGTAAGTTGGGAAAGACAGAAAAGTATGATCACATGAGTATGATCAGGAAGTACGCGGGAGGGCTTAAACACCTGATAACGCTGGGAAGATGCCTTGCGGCTATAAGTGCTGTAATGACCCTGATCCCGTACTATGAGCTATGGAAGATCATAAGATGCGCGGTAAATGGTGAGAACCTGGACAACATCAAGGTGTATGCATGGTCTGCCGTTGCATTGATCGTAGGTGCGCTGCTGGTGTATATTGGGGCGCTTTTTTGCACGCATATCGCGGCATTCAGGGTTCAGGCCAATATGAGAAGCAGCCTTATGCACAGGATCATAACACTGCCCCTTGGGGTTTTTGATGAGGATGGCACTGGTAAGATCAGAAGGATTGTAAACGATTCTACGGCTGCTACGGAAACTTATATTGCACATAATCTGGCGGACAAGACTGTTGCTGCAGTCACACCGGTTGGGCTTCTTGTGCTGGTGTTTGCTTTTAACTGGAAAATAGGACTCATATGCATGATCCCTGCGCTTATCGGATTTGCATGCATGATGACAATGATGGGAAAAGGCATGCATGAAAAAATGAAGGAGTACCAGGATGCGTTGGATACCATGAGCAGTGAAGCGACTGAGTATGTCCGCGGTGTTCCTGTGGTAAAGACATTTGGCCAGACAGTACATTCTTTTAAACGCTTCAAAGAATGCATTGACGGTTTTTGCAAGTGGGCAACAGATTACACGTTGATGCTCAGATTTCCTATGGCAGGCTTTATGACTTGCATCAATGCCATATTTGCATTTATCGTGATCGCTGCTTTTGTGGTAACGAAAAACGGCGTGGATAATGCCGCCATTCTGAATATCATGTACTACATCATCATTACGCCGCTTGTGACCATCGCGCTTACCAAAATCGCGTATTCAGGAGAGGCCGAGATGACCTTGATCGATGCTATGAAGCGTGTGGATAAGGTCATGGAGATCGAGCCGCTGGCAGAGGGAAAAGAGAATCTGAAGCCAGGAGATCACGGAATTGAGCTTAAGAATGTATCTTATCGCTACAAAGACGCGACAAGAGATGCGGTAAATGATGTAAGCCTTTCGATAAAGTCCGGTGAACATGTGGCACTGGTAGGACCGTCAGGTTCCGGAAAGACCACACTGGCAGAGCTGATGGTCAGATTCTTTGATGTGACAAGCGGTGAAATCCTGATCGGAGGTGTAAATGTAAAGAACCTGTCTTCAAAGACGCTTATGGAACAGGTTTCCTTTGTGTTCCAGGACAGCAGGCTCATCAAGAAATCAATTTTTGAAAATGTCCGTATGTCCAAACCTTCCGCAAGTGAAGCAGAAGTTCTTGAGGCGCTGAAAAAAGCCCAGTGCATGGATATCATCGAAAAGCTCCCTAATGGAATACATACGGTACTTGGAGAAAAAGGAACCTACCTTTCAGGCGGAGAGCAGCAGAGGATAACGATAGCAAGAGCTGTCTTAAAAGATGCTCCGATACTGATCCTTGATGAAGCTACCGCGTTCGCAGACCCTGATAACGAGACAAAGGTCCAGGCTGCATTTGAAGAGCTCTCAAAGAATAAGACTCTTATCATGATTGCGCACAGACTGAGCACGGTCATGAATGCAGACAGAATATTTGTCATGGATGACGGAAAGTGCATCGAATCCGGGAATCACGAAGAACTTATGGAAAAAAATGGCTTGTATAAGCATATGTTTGATGAGTATACAAGATCAATCGAGTGGAAGGTAGGTGCATAAAATGGTCGAGAAATTACAGCATAAATACGCACTTTCAAGACAGGGTGCGGTGGATATGATAAAGGCATGCGTAAGCGTCACTGTCACCAATATTTTTCTTATGATGACGGCAGGTGTTCGAAGCTTAGAAGGGACTTTAACCTTATCACGACATTCCTGCTTAGCGGCCTGTGGCACGGAGCCAAGTGGAACTGCGTTATATGGGGCGGCCTTAACGGCCTTGTTCAGG
>JAILMY010000001.1 GCA_024692165.1 Butyrivibrio sp.
TACGTCATTTGATGATAAAGGGATGGAAAGTTTCAAATTTGCATGCTTGCATGCAAAAATTTGAAACCTTACAGACCGAACAAACATGAGGAAAAAAGATATGCGAACGAAGTGAGCAGATCGATTTCCGAATGTTTGTAGCATGGCGAGAACGAAGTGAAGCCATGCGTATCATCAACACAAAACAAAACTTAATAAGGTAACAACTGACAACTTCAGTCTTAACCAAGAGGGGGTTACATAATGAAGATTACAGATGTTAGAGTAAGGAAAGTTACAAAGCAGGGAAAGATGCGTGCAGTAGTTTCAGTTACTTTTGATAACGAGTTCGTGGTTCACGACATCAAGGTAATTGAAGGCGAGAGAGGCTTGTTCATCGCAATGCCAAGCAAAAAATCTACTGATGGCGAGTACAGAGATATCGCACATCCGATCAATTCCGATATGCGTAAGACTCTGCAGGACACAATCCTTGAGGCCTATGACAAGGCCGCTGATGAAGCAGTCGAGGGGGATTCGGCTGAGACATCCGCTGAGTAACAAGGAACAACCGGTGCATCATAAATGAGCACCACACAGTACAGATATTTATGAAAAAAGATTAAGGGGGCTTAGAAAATAAGCTCCCTTATGTTATTATGTAATGATATAGGTGTCATAATTCAAAAATGCGTACATGCTTGCATGTTAAGCATTTTGAATTCATGACCCGAACAAACATGAGGAAGTAGCATGATAATGCGGATTCCGAATGTTTGAAGCATGGCGAGAACGAAGTGAAGCCATGCGTATATCATTAATACTTCGTATACGATTACGCAAAAGCCTTTAATTAGGAATTTGCGCATATGCGTATGCCCTGAGATAGGTCTTTTACTTGTAAAAAGGGGAATTGGGGAAGATGTTTGATTTACTAAAGAAAGTTTTTGGCAAAAAGGAAGAGGAAACAGGAAAGATGTACATAATTGCGGGACTTGGTAACCCCGAGAAAAAATATTTTGGATCAAGACATAACGTGGGATTTGCAGTGATCGATGCCCTTTCAGATAAATACGGAATTGAGCTTACAGAGACTAAGTTTAAGGCGGCTTTTGGAAAGGGAAGGATCGGCGCTGAGAGGGTTATCCTCGTTAAGCCCCTTACTTATATGAATCTTAGCGGCGAAGCCATAAGACCACTGTGCGACTATTTCAAGGTGGATTCCACCACAGACCTGATCGTTATTTCCGACGATGTGGAGCTGGATACAGGGAATCTGAGAATCCGCCCCAAGGGAAGCCACGGAGGACACAACGGCCTTAAGAATATTATCGCTCAGCTTGGGCACAGCGACTTTTGCCGTGTGAGAGTTGGCGTTGGCAAGAAGCCAAAGGAATACGATATGGTGGACTGGGTCCTTGGACACTTCCAGGGAGAGGACGAAGTGGCCATTAAGGATGGAATTAAGCGGGCTGCAGATGCAGTGGTGGAGATCATGGAGAACGGCGTAGACAGCGCCATGAACCTTTTTAACGGCAAACCAAAACAGGAATAATATATGAGAGCTATTACAACTCCTTTACATGAACTGAATGAGTATGAGCAGATAAATGAGTATCTGGAGAAACCCTTTGCCTGCGCAGAGGTTACAGGTTGTGTTGATTCTCAGAAGCTTCATTTTATCGACAGTCTCGGGGCTGAATTTAAGTACAGGATCATTGTGACTTATTCTGATCTTCGGGCAAAAGAGATCTATGAGGACTACAAGTTTTACGACCGCAATGTGACAGTGTATCCGGCTAAAGACCTTATCTTTTATCAGGCGGATGTCCACAGTAATGAAATCGTAAGGCAGAGGATCCGCACCATGAAACGTCTTTTAGAGGGCAGACCTGTTACAGTGGTCACGACCTTCTCTGCTCTTATGGCACCCCAGATAAAGCCTGAGATCATCAGGGAAAACATCCTGGAGATCGACAAACACAGACCTATCGATGAGATAGAGATTGCCAAAAAACTCACTACCATGGGATATATAAGAAACTATCAGGTAGAAGGTCCTGGCGAATTTTCTGTTCGCGGTGATATTGTGGATGTCTTTGATCTGACCGAGGAAAACCCTTATCGTATCGAACTCTGGGGCGATGAGATCCAGTCCATCAGAAGCTTTGATATCCTTTCCCAGAGATCCCTTGAGAAGCTGGAATCCATAGAGATCTATCCGGCCTCGGAGATCATTTTAGATGATAAGAGACTGGAAGAGGGGTTTGATAGAATACAGCAGGAGACAGATGCTGCTGTTGAGGCTCTTCGAAAAGAGTTTAAGACCAAGGAAGCCCATCAGCTTAAGACCCAGACTGATGAGCTCAGGGAGCAGCTTTTTGAGCTTAAGTCTGTTGTTAACCTGGAGAGCTATATCAGGTTCTTTTACCCGGACACAGTAACCATGCAGGAAATGTTTCCTAAGGGAAAGAGCTGCATCTTTATTGATGAGCCTCTTCGCGTCCAGGAACATGCCATGGCGGTTGAGACTGAGTTCAGAGAGAGCATGACCCACAGAGCGGAGAAGGGCTATGTTCTTCCGGGACAGATGGATATCCTTTATTCCATCGATAACGTAATAGCCAGAATGGGCAACGGAAGGCGAGTTCTGGTGTCAGCTCTGATGACCCCAAAGGGCCAGAATCTCTTTTTACCGGAAAAGAGCTGGGACATAAGGGCAAGAAGTATCGCGCCTTATAATAACAGCTTTGAGGCACTGGTTTCAGACCTTAAGAACTATGCGAAAAATGGCTACAGAGTACTTATCCTTTCAGGTTCCAGAACCAGGGCCAAAAGAATCGTAGAGGACCTTCGGGACAATCTGGTGACGGCCTTCTACAGCGAAGATCCGGGAAGAGTCCTTAAACCCGGTGAGATTATGACCTACTATGGCAGGATCCTCAAGGGCTTTGAGTATCCTGATATTAAATTCGCGGTAATTGCCGAGAGTGACATTTTCACAGAGCATACCAAGAAAAAGAGAAAGAAAAAGAGCGAGTATAAGGGAGAGAAGATTTCCAGCTTCTCCGACCTTAAGATTGGTGACTATGTAGTTCACGAGGACCACGGCCTTGGAATCTACCGGGGAATTGAGAAGATAGAGACTGACCATGTTGTAAGGGACTATATCAAGATCGAGTACGGCGGCGGAGGAAATCTTTATGTCCTGGCTACGGGCCTTGGAGTAATTCAGAAGTACGCCTCCGGCGGCGATGATGAGACTACCCACAAGCCAAAGCTCAATAAGCTGGGTTCTACGGATTGGAGCCGCACCAAGAGCAAGGTAAAGGCAGCAGTTGAAGAGGTGGCTCAGGATCTGGTGGAACTCTATGCCAAGAGACAGGAAGCCAAGGGTCATCAGTTCAGCAAGGACACCGTATGGCAGCAGGAGTTTGAGGATGCTTTCCCATACCAGGAGACAGAGGATCAGCTTTCTGCCATTGAGGATACAAAGAGAGATATGGAGTCCTCAGTTATCATGGATCGTCTTGTATGTGGAGACGTGGGCTTTGGCAAAACAGAGATCGCAATCCGCGCAGCATTTAAAGCGGTTCAGGATGGCAAGCAGGTGGCGGTCTTAGTGCCCACCACAATTCTTGCTCAGCAGCACTACAATACTTTTTCTGAGAGAATGCGCGATTTTCCTGTAAGGGTTGATCTTATGTCCCGTTTCAGGACTTCGGCAGAGCAAAAGAAGACTGTGACTGACCTGAAGAAGGGGCTTGTGGATATTGTCATCGGAACCCACAGGCTTCTTTCAAAGGATGTGCAGTATAAGGATTTAGGACTTCTTATCGTGGACGAGGAGCAGCGTTTTGGTGTAACTCACAAGGAGAAGCTCAAGACCTTAAAAGAGAATATCGACGTGCTGACTCTTTCTGCTACGCCTATTCCAAGAACACTTCACATGTCACTGGTGGGAATCCGTGAAATGAGCGTTCTGGAGGAAGCTCCTAACGACAGACTTCCTATCCAGACCTATGTTATGGAGTACAACGATGAGCTTGTACGTGAGGCCATTGTAAGAGAGCTGGCCAGAAACGGACAGGTTTATTACGTATACAACAGGGTCAACACCATAGCTGATGTGGCGGCCCAGATTCAGAAGCTGGTGCCGGAAGCCAACGTGGCTTTTGCCCATGGACAGATGAAGGAGTCGGAGCTTGAGAGGATCATGTACGATTTCATCGACGGAACCATTGACGTTCTGGTTTCAACCACCATTATCGAGACAGGCCTGGATATTCCTAACGTCAACACCATGATCATTCATGACTCTGACAAGATGGGACTTTCCCAGCTCTATCAGCTAAGGGGACGTGTGGGACGATCCAACAGGACGGCTTATGCATTCCTTATGTACAAGAAGGATAAAATGTTAAAAGAGGTAGCTGAAAAGAGACTCTCAGCTATTCGTGAGTTTACAGATCTTGGAAGCGGATTTAAGATCGCCATGCGTGATCTGGAGATTCGAGGTGCTGGAAGTCTTCTTGGAAGGAAACAGAGCGGACACATGGCAGCAGTAGGTTACGACCTTTACTGCAAGATGCTTGGTGAAGCCGTAAGACATAAAAAGAGCGATGAGGTGGATGCAGACTACACTCTCGAGGATATCAACACCAGTATTGATCTGGATGTCAGTGCCTTTATTCCTGATGATTATATCCTTAATGAGGAGCAGAAGCTGGAGATCTATAAGAGAATTGCCAGCCTTGAGAATCAGGGCGAATGCGATGAAATGAAGGACGAGCTTATTGACAGGTTCGGTAAAGTTCCGGATACAGCGATAAATCTGCTACGCATATCCCTCCTTCGAACCAGGGCCCATGCGCTTTATATACATGAGATCAAGGGTGGTGATGGCAAGATTGAGATCAAGATAAATCCGGCAGCCAAGATAGATTCCGGTAAAATTCCGGGATTTGTGGCCGGTTACAAAGGAAAAATGACCTTCCATGCATCCGGAATGCCTGTATTTGTCTACACT
>JAILMY010000137.1 GCA_024692165.1 Butyrivibrio sp.
GGAGATGATAAGCACCTCTCTGATCCCTGCCAGCATAAGTGTTGACAGTGGATAATAGATCATTGGTTTGTCATAAACAGGCATCATCTGCTTGGACATTGCTCTTGTAAGTGGGTAGAGCCTTGTTCCGGAACCGCCTGCCAGAATAATTCCCTTCATTCTATATCTCCTTCACGCTCTGCGCTATTTATCTGTTAGAATACATCGCCTCATAATACTTCTCGTAGTCGCCGCTTGTTACGTGCTCAAGCCACTCCTGATGCTCGAAGTACCATTTGATGGTCTTTCTGATGCCTTCTTTAAACATTGTCTCAGGCTCCCATCCGATCTCTTTTTTGATCTTGTCAGGAGCGATGGCGTATCTGCGGTCATGGCCCTTTCTGTCTGATACATACTCGATAAGATCATAGGAAATGTTTGCTTTCCTTGGATCTGAATCATCAAGCTCTTCTCTGAGAACATCGATGATAGTCTTAACGATCTCAATGTTCTGCTTCTCGTTATGTCCGCCGATGTTATAGGTCTAGAAAAGTCTGCCCTTCTCCTGAACCATATCAATAGCCTTGGCATGATCCTCAACAAAGAGCCAGTCACGAACATTCTTGCCATCGCCGTATACAGGAAGCTTCCTGCCGGCAAGAGCATTGTTTATATGAAGCGGAATAAGCTTCTCAGGGAACTGGTAAGGTCCGTAGTTATTGGAGCAGTTAGTTATATTGGCAGGGAACTTGTAAGTGTCCATGTATGCCTTAACCAGCATATCTGAACCTGCCTTACTTGCTGAATATGGGCTGTGAGGATCATAAGGTGTATCCTCATAGAAGTATGCGTTTGGATCCTCAGGAAGTGAACCATATACCTCGTCTGTACTTACGTGAAGGAACTTCTTGCCCTCCTTGAAGGTTCCGTCAGGAAGCTCCCATGCCTTCTTGGCTGCATTCAGCATTGTAGCTGTTCCAAGAACGTTGGTCTGTACAAAGACCTCAGGATTTACGATAGATCTGTCCACATGGCTCTCAGCCGCAAAGTGAACGACTCTGTCGATATCGTTCTCTGCAAAAATCTTGTCGATTGCCTCTCTGTCGCAGATATCAGCCCTTACGAATGTGTAATTATCGCGGCCCTCCAGGTCACGAAGATTCTCAAGGTTGCCTGCATAGGTAAGCACGTCAACGTTGATGATACGGATCTCGTTGTCGTACTTCTTAAACATATAATGAATGTAATTTGAGCCGATGAATCCTGCTCCTCCGGTCACAAGATAAGTTCTCATTTGAATACCTTTCTTAAAAAAACAAATTTTTTTACCGATATAGTATACCACAACAAAGGGTCAAGTAGAAGAGACCCATGCTATAGCACATGTAACGGGGCTGTGGGAATATCATTGCCCCTGTAACCACACAGTTTACTGCAAGTCCTGCGAAGACAATAAACATCATCCTTGCCACTCTCTCTTTTCCCCGCAGCAGACACATGATAAAGATAGCGAAAAACAGGATGTAAATGAATCCTGAAATCCTGATCAGAATCTGAGGCGAAGTGTTGGCAACAGAGAGAACAAAGCCCTTAATAATGTTTGATACCAGCACAACCCTCACAGCGTGGCCTTCTTTGGTAAAGAGTTTCTTAAGATCGTCGCGAAGAAGGACCTTAAAAATCTCTTTTTCCACCTGATCCTCCTTGATCTGGGCATGAGTGTTGTCCAGCTCCGGGAAATACTGCGCCACATAGGCATTTCCTGAAGGATAGATGATGGAATAGCCGATATCATCGAGGACCTGGGCATAGTGTTCAACCAAGGTCACCCAGTCGCTCACTACATTCAGATTCTCCCTTGAGGTAAAGCCCTCGTAGTACTCAATTGAATACTGCTTCTCCTGAACAGTGTCGTAAATATGGGCATAGAGCTCGTCCAAATGAGGAAACTCCTCAGAATCTGCATATTTGGAAAAGAGCTCCTTACTCTCCGGCACCTGCGTATAAAGCATAGTCTCGATTGCGCACATGTTTCCGTTGACGTGGCTCTCGTAAACGCCCCTGACAGCGTGGTTGTAGCTCTTATCAATTGCTGAAACACTGATCAGCGCCGCAACTCCCAGCACCAGGCTCACCAAAAACCTCTTGGGGTCTCTGTATCTTTTTACAAAAAGAAACATCACAAAAGCAACGCCCATCCAGGTCGCAAGAAGCACCATCATATGCTTTCTGATAGTGATAGTCAAGACAGTCACCACAAAGAGCTTAACCAGCGTGGATATGCGGTATTCCTCGAACAGATCCCACAGATATATGGTGATCAGAAGGAACAGAGGCATGGCAAAGGCCTCCGTCATGATGCTTTCCGAGTACATGGATCCTCTGTTGGCCAGATAACGGTTAATTGCCGCTACCGCGATCTGGAAAAAGACCGCCAGGCCTCCCAGAAGTGGTCCGAAGAACCTGTAGATGTACATTCCAAGCTTCCAGATGATGATGATCCAGAAAATGCTCTGGAAAATGGCCACTGCCAGCAGGTAAACCGGCTGTCCGTAAGCCTCTCCCGTGAAGCCCATTTTTTCAAAAAAGCTTCTGAACCAGAAGAGGATCAGTGAATATCCGGCTTCTCTCGTGAAGTTCATGTCGATGTAGCTCTGGGTATCCTTGCAGATAACCGGGCCATCAATCAGAACCTGGCCTATGAAAAAGATGGTCAGGACTATAAATGAGATCAGTCCAAAGTTCTTTTTACTAATGTTCTTAAAAGACATTTAATTGCTCCAATTTGTTGATTATTGGTATTTGTCGCTGCTCATCAATAACAGATATTCATGTCAACGTTTCCGCTGATTCCTGTAACCTTGCCCTTTGAGGTGTACTGCCACATGTCGTATCTGGAGCCTGTGTAGGTTACTGCGGAAGCGTACTGTGCAAGCCAGATCTTGTAGTTGGTGATCTGGGATGTGTTGATCATTGATGTAAACCAGGTCTTGTTAGCGTAAACACCGGCTTTGTAGCCTGCGTTCTGGATTGTTCCGCAGAAAGCCTTGATGTTTGCTGTTCTCTGGCTGGCACTGATTGTGTCGCCACGGCCCCTACTGCCCTCAACGTCCAGATAAACCGGGAAGGACAGAGTGTAGCCCTTAATCAGATTGATTACCATGGAGGCTTCCTCAACCGCTTCAACCTCGTTCACCGCCTGGGTAAAGAAGTATACACCAACCTTCAGGCCTGCTGCCTGAGCGCCTTTGATGTTGCTCTTGAACTTGGCATCCTCGATCAGTGCTCCCTCAGAGGATCCTCTGTATCCGCATCTGATGATTACAAACTGAACTCCGGAGTTCTTAACCGCGTTCCAGTCGATGTTTCCGTTCCACTTGCTGACATCGATTCCCATTGCGCCCGGAGCCTTGGCAAGAACACCGTCTGCGCCGAAGCTGTACTTGGCACCCTGAATTACCTGCTCACCGGTTACATAGTTACCATTCTTATCAAAGAAATATGTCTTTCCATCAATGGTCTGCCATCCTGTGTACTTATAGCTCTTGGCTGCAGTCTTGATGAAGAACTTATCTCTTGTGTAGTAATCCTCGTAGGTTGCCTTGTAGTAATCGCCGTCGCTCTTAAGCACCCAGATCTCATTGCCGTCTTTGTCCTTGAGGACGGTATTTTTGCTGACAACCTTAACGGTAATAGTCGCGTCTGAGTAGTTGTCCGCCTTAACCTTAACTGTTGTCTCGCCTGCTGCCTTACCTGTAATGGTTGTGTTATCAGATATAGCTGCAATGCTTGAGTCCGCTGACTCCAGTCTGATTGCCAGTTTTGAGTCGGAAGAAGAAATCTTCACGGACTTCTCCTCAACAAGGGTGAGCTTGGTGATCTTCATTGGAACAGTAGCGTCTTTTGCCACAACTTCCACGTTGATTGATAGGTCTGAGTATCCGTCAGATGTTATCTTGATTGTTGTCTTGCCGACCGATACACCCTTAACCTTACCGTCTGTCTCACCTACTGTAGCAATATTCTTATCTGCTGATTCAAACTTAACCTTACCGGCCTCAGGACCTTTAACTGTGATCTGCTTTTCTTCTGATACCTTTACAGTTACAGAAGCAGGATCAACTGTCATGGCCTTGAGATCTGCCTTGGAAACAGTAATACTTACTGTTGCATCTTTATATCCGTCCGCCTTAACAGTAATTGTTACAGTACCTTCTTTTACGCCTGCAACTTTACCATCGGTCTCGCCTACTGTTGCGATAGCTTTATCTGATGATTCAAATTTAGCCTTGGCGGATTCAGGACCGGTTACCTTAATCTGAGTAGTTTCACCGACTTTGATAGTGCCCTTTTCAGGCTCAGCTTTCATATCCTTAGCATCTGCCTTGGCTACAGAAACGTTAACAGTTCCATCGTTGTAACCGTCTGCTTTAAGAGTAATTGTAGTGGAGCCCTCTTTAACACCTGTTACATTTCCGCTGCCATCAACTGTAGCAATCGATGGATCTTTTGACTCATATGAAATGCTTGATGTAGCAGATGCTCCTATTGATTTGCTCTCGCCCTCCTTAACTGAAACTGTTGATCCGTTAACTGAGAAATCCTCTTTTGCCTTTTCCTTAGCTTTTACTGTAATAGTGATTTCAGCTGATTCACAATTATTTCCGCTGGCTGTAATCTTGGCAGTTCCTGCTTTTTCAGCCTTGAGTGTTTTCCCGGAAACAGATACTACACCGGTGTCATCTGATTCCAGTGTTACACTTTCATTGGTTCCTGAAATAGATACTTCCTGAGTATCGCCCTCAGTCATTTCGCTGTTTGCAGAAATCTTTATTTTATCCTTTTCCTTAGGAGTTTCCTCTTCCTTAGGTTTTTCTTCCTCTTTAGAGCTCTCTTTTCCCGATTCGTCAGGCTTACCCTCGCCTGGTTCAGCGCTGCCCGGGGTTTCCGTTTCCTCGATATTTGTCGCACCCTCGCCGGAAGTCAAAGCCAGGAACATCCATTTTCTATTTCCCAGCATTGAGGAGCTGTCAGGACTAGGAATTCTATCCTTGCTGATTTCCTCGAAAGCAACACTGCCGTCGCCTTTTTCGCCCAATGCTGTCTTTGTGCTTTCAACCCACTCAACAGTATCCTGAAGTGCAGACTCAACCTCAGCTTTTACCTGAGTATCCTCTTTTGCAACGTTGACCTGAGACTCTTTCTTAACCTCGTTGCTGACATCGACTGCCTTCATTTCAACAGTATCTTTTACAGTAACGGTCTTGGAAGTAGTCTCAAGCTTGTAGTTCTCGTATCCTGATCCAAGTGGCTTTGGTGTAACCTTGTAGTCACCCTTGGTCATGTCCTTTTTATAGATGATTCCGTCCTGATCGTGGTCGTTGTAGGTAACTGTGTTGCCGTCAGGGCCTACAACTTCGATCTCAAGGGGTAGGTTTGCAACCAGCTTACCTGTAGCAGAGTTGATGAACTTAACCTTGATATCGCTCTTGATACTGGTGACAGTCATCTTGATCGTCACATTTTCAGCATCATCGGCAACTTCAATTTCCTCTTCCTCTTCTTCCGTATCCTCAGCCACAAACTGAGCTGCCATGGCACGCGCCTTCTCAGCATCAGCCACAGCAATAAGTCCGCTCTGACCGATCATTTCCAC
The DNA here is from genome assembly GCA_024692165.1 of Butyrivibrio sp. Taxonomy (GTDB): domain Bacteria; phylum Bacillota; class Clostridia; order Lachnospirales; family Lachnospiraceae; genus Butyrivibrio. Next base: position 5,636 of record JAILMY010000137.1, read on the forward strand.
ATCTGCCAGGCCTGTTCCAATCTCACCAAAGCTCTCAAGCTGCTTGTTTCCGTTCATTGCTGTAGCATAGAAAGCCGCTGTAGCAATTCCGCCCGCCAAAATAAGCAAAGCAAACACAGCCGCGATTCTTTCCACCGCAGTTGTCTTTGCTAAAAATCCAATTATCTTTGCGCCAACAGATTCCTCATCGTCGCGATCTCTGCGGCTTCTGCCGCGGTCATATCTGTCTTTTCCTCTGCCACCTCGACGATCATCATGATAATCATTGCGATCATCTCTGCCGCCTCGACGATCATCACGATAATCATCGCGGTCATAGTCACGGTCACGTCGATCATTTCTTCCACCACGACGATCGTCTCTTCTTCCACCCCTGCGGCTGTCACGATAATCATCTTCGTAATCATCATCGCCGTAATCATCGTCATCTTCGTAGTAATCGCGATCGTCTTCATATTCGCGATCATAGTCATCGTCGGCATAGTCACGATCGTCTTCTTCTCGGTCGTAGTCATCGTCCGCGTAGTCGCGGTCATCTTCTTCGCGGTCGTAGTCATCGTCCGCGTAGTCGCGGTCATCTTCTTCATGATCGTAGTCGTCTTCCGCGTAGTCACGGTCGTCTTCGCGATAGTCTTCTTCGTCCTCGTAGTACTGGTCGTTCTCTACATCGTCGCGCTCGTCATCGGCGTAATCGCGATCATCTTCTCGATCGTAGTCATCTTCCGCATAATCTCTTTCATCACGCTCATACTCGTCGGACTCGTAGTTTTCCTCATCATCGAGAGCTACTGCCTTTCGTCCGGCAACCATTTCTGCAGCCACCAGATCTCTATCTATTTCTACAGTCTCAAAGCCCGCATCCTCGGCGCGGTCCTCAGGATCGGCATTTGTTCCGTCGTCTACCTCTTCCGGATACTCATCCTCCGCGTAGAATTCGTCTTCGTCATCAATATCTTCTTCGTCTAAATCCACGAAGTCATCGTCGCCGACATAATCCTCATCTGAATAATTCTCATCATCGCGGATATAATCTTCATCTGAGTAATCATCATCGTCGGCGTAATCCTCATCTGAATAGTCTTCATCTGAGTAATCATCGTCCTCGTAATCGTCCTCGTAGTAATCGTCTTCGTATTCCTCAAGCTCGTCACGATAACGCTTATCGAGCTCACGATCTCTATCCCTGTGTTTCCTCATCCCAAAAATTTTCTTCATACCTAACCTCGCAATCCTATTCGGATTATTCTTTTCTCCCCTAATCGAGTATTACTATATCTTGTATATTCAAATAATTGTCATACCAATTATATGCTATCAGCCTATTGCACACAAATAATTCTTATGATTCACCGGAATTCCAAAGCTTCCTTGGGCTATATCGACACTTTTTCAAAGAAGTACCCACGCTCTTTACCCGTTTCTTGGGCTCATAAGGCTATTTCTAAAAAAAGTACCCATGAACAAAACTTGATTTTGGGCTGTGGAGCCATTTTTCAAATTTAGTACCCACAAAAATCATGAAAATCTTGGGTACTTTTTCTCACTTTATTCTCCTTAGCCCAAAATCCAGAAAAATCTCTGGGTACTTTTCTCGATTTTCCTTCACCAGCCCAAAACTCAGAAAAATTCTTGGGTATTTTTTTCCAAAAGCCTTCACTCAGCCCAGCGTTCACACCTTCGCGTAGAAGATGAGAATTCCGGCCACGATACAAGCCATTCCGATCATTTTCTTCCTGGTAAACTTCTCCTTAAAGATCAGCCTGGACATCACCATAACAATGATGTAATTGATGGGCTCCATAACCACAACGCCCATGTATCCCAGACCTTTGTAGCAGAAAATCGAAATAACCATGGCGATAAACAGCATTCCATAGCCGCAGATAACCCATGGATTCAAGTACTCTTTTATTACTGAATCGTGCTCCTTTGATGCGCTCTTTTTCAGAAGCATCTGTGATGAAGCCGAAATCAGTTCTGAAAGCATCATAAGGAAAAAGAAAATGTTAATCATCACTTCTCCTCCTTATCCGCATTCTCACGGCCCGTAAGCTCTGCATTGCCCTGGCCGGCAGCCTCTGCCTCTTCAAGCGATAGTCCGCTTCCATGCTCATCATTTGTAGCCTCTGAATTCATGATGATAACTCCAATCACTACTATCAGTACGCCCACTACCTTCAATGGTGTAATTCCCGTTGAAAAAATGATGAAGTTCCAAAGCATGGACCAAAGCAGCGTCGTAGCCTTGTTGGCAATGGCGATGGACAGCTGGAACTTCTTGATAACCTGCTGCCAGATAACAGCATAAAGAGCCAGAATCACAAATTCCAGCCCAAAGAATAAAATGTATTTAAATGACAAAAACTCATGCTCAGATGCGAGCTTTGCTGCAACCGTAGACAGGGAGTACACAATTACCGCTCCCTGAAGCTGCAGAAAATCCGCAATTCGAATCTTCTTTTTCATAATAATCGCCTCATTCCGTCTGCAATCCATTCGGATAGATCGCATTCACAAAGTGCCCTGCCACATACTCGTTGCACTGGGCATTCACATGGATGTTGTCCAGCATCCATTCGGAGCTGTTGTCCTCATGGATTGTGCCATAGTAGTTGTCCACGAAGGATACGCCTCTTTCTCCTGAGACGTCAATCATGAACTGCAGGTATGTTGTGAGCTTTCCGTTTCCAAAATCAAATCTGTCGCCGCTGACAAGCTGTCCTGATTTATCAAACGCATAGCACATGGTAAAAGACATGCAGACAATCCTGATGTATGGATATTTGTCCTGAATTGCCTTGATTCCGGCATTCAAAGCACCGCGATATGTGATTGGATTGAACTCATCCCCCGGATCCATACCGATTCTCAGGTTCATGTAATCCTGGGCATTGTAATAGATCACGATGGTATCAACCTTGTCAAAATCAACGTTCTTCAGTTTGTCTGTAGAACTTGTGTAGATATAGTCCTCAAACTTGCCGGTGTTGGCTTCAAGAGAGCTGAAGTCCTCATTGGCAATACAGTTAGCAACGTTATAAAAACTGAAGGCATCCAAAGGATACGAATCCATAACCGCCGGAAATTGCATAGCCACAGTAGATACCGGGAATCCGCAGTTGATGCAGTTGGCACCCAGCTTAGACGCAACCTGCGCTGTTACTGAGGTTTCGCCCTGGTCAAAAGAGATCGCATCGTTTCCCAGGAAAAGAATCGTCTCCTCATCGTCGAAGGTGTGGCCTTCTTTTTTATCATCTGACAGCAAAAAGATCTGATCGAGAACCTCAACTTCAAAGCTTCCGTTGTCGCTCTGGTCCAGCTCCGCTGTTCCGCGGTTCCAAATGATCAGCTTAACCACTGAGAAAA
>JAILMY010000174.1 GCA_024692165.1 Butyrivibrio sp.
TCGATTGCGACTTTACCGTTCTCAGCTTCGCCAGCAATCTCATATCCGTTCTTGGAGAGGATATCCTTAAGCATCATGCGCATGAAAGCGGCGTCATCAGTAATGAGTATTCTTTTTCCCATATTGAACCTCCAATAAGTAGTTTTAGTTGCTAAAAAAATTAACTCAATTTCTAATTTTCATTTTCATATTGGTACATAACCTATTGTACCACGTATTTCAATTTATATGCGTTAAATCGTTATGCTAAAAATTAAAATTTGATAAAGTCTTAAGGAAATTGTTTTAAATTTTTTGTGGACTATTTGAACACTGGAAGGCTGTAATCATAGTCGTCGTCTGCGTTATTGACTATTTGCCACTGGGTCACGGTATATTTGTCTGTTAAATTGCTTGAGTTGTTTATACCATTTGACATTAACGTAATATCAAGGGATTGATTATCGGTTATTGGTATACTCTCTTTGATTATATCATTTTCCATTCCTGTTTCATAGCCTGAATTTACCGCTGCGACAAAGGCCTGACCACTATGACAGGCATTGTAGTATGCATTCTGTCTTTCGGCAAGATTTGAACTTAAATTGTAGTCAGCCTTGGAATTGACCAGGGCCAGTGTGGCAAAGCATATCAGACTAAGTACAGTGAAAATAAGCAGGATAGAGGCGCTTCCGACGTTAGCACCACGTTTTCGTTTCGGTTTCATAAATATCCTTCCTGTTCATCAATCGGTTCCAATGTAGGTGTCAACTGAACTGGTATAAATAATCATTTTATCGTCTGACGGCAGATCTGAGAAAGTAACGTTCTGACCTCTGAGATCAAGGATTGCGATCTGACCTGTCATGGCATTTCCTTCAAGCTCCACACCGTAGGTGTTTACATCCGAATAAACATCGCTGGCTACGTCCTTGCGGACAACGATAACAGCTTCATAGGAGGCAACATCCATGGAATTGTCCACTTGATTCCATTCATTATCAAAGAAAAGAACTAAAGAGCCGTCTGTTTCATTATCTGCCATGGTGAGAAAGGCATCAGGGAATTGATCTTGCATCTGAAGTATCCGTCCTTCGCATCCGTAGAAGGATTCGGAAAAGTTCTGGGACCAGATAAGAGCATGGTTAAGATTTGAGTTCTTTTCGGCAAGAAGATAAGCAGAGGAAAAAAGCCTTAGGCAGACGGCGCTTGCCAGGGCGAAGAACAGGATACATATGATCAGTTCCATTAGGAACAGGCTTGTTCTTGAATTTTCCTGTGTGCTCATATCGTTCTCTCTTTTTGCTTTATAAATAATAGTTACAGACTAATCAGTTTTCGCTATGACTCTTGATGGCGATGTAGATTGATTCTTCATTGCCGGTATCATCTGTGATGGTTGCGGATAAAAGTCCATCCGCTACTTCTTCTATATCAAAGGAGTTGATTTCCAAAATCTTCTGACCGGACTGTGGATAAAGGGTACCAAGATCATTTCTTGCAAAGAGTTCGCACAGATGGCCTTCGTAGTCGTAGATTATGGTGTCGTACAGAACTCCGCCGATTTCCTGCTGCATAACAAGTGCGTTTTTACCAAAGCGTTCTTCCACAAAAACCAGTCCCTTTTGATCTGCCTGCCTCACCTTTTCAGTGACGTAGGCAAAAGAGACTCGCTGGGAATAGTTTTCGCTGGTCTTTTCTACGTTCTTTTTGTAAATATTGGCACCGATGGCAATTACTGTCAGTGCGCTGATAAGAAACATTAGCAGAAGACTGATTACGAAAACTCCATCAATTATGTGTTTTCCGGAATTTTCTTTGTTCATAGTTTAATTATCCGCTATCAAAATTACAGTTACATCCGGGTAAAGATTCCCGGCAATTGGCATGTAGTCTACAAAGAAAGTACTTTTGTCATAGGTAAGTCCATAGTGCTGTTCGAGATACTCAAGGTTTGGCGGGTAGCGGCCCTCAATGGCATAGCATTGGACAATATCACGGGACAGGGCATTTTCGAGGGATTCCTGCTCTTTGCTGATGGAACTTTTTCCCATGGCATCAACAGCCAGGAAAAAGAGCACAATGATGGCTATGAAAATAGCCACAGATAAAATCCTGTAGGTCCTGTCTGACATTTTGAATAATGAAATTTCTTTGTCTTCAAATCTGTTTTGCATATTTTTATCCTATGGTTGTCATAACTCCCATCAGAGGAAGAATTACTGAAAGAAGGATTATTCCAACAATAATTGAAAGGATGATTACCAGGGTGGGTTCAAGGATTGAGATGAGGGAGTAGATCTTTCTTTCTGTCTCTGCCTCAAAACGCTTTGCTATCTGTTTCATGGCGGTGTCCATTGAACCGGCCTTAAAACCTACGCTGATCATCTGCGAGTAGAAGGAGGAGAAAATGTTGGCCTTCTCCAAAGCTTCAGGGAAGCTGTCGCCATCTATAAGAAGCTTTCTGCAGTCCTCGATCTTTTTCTTCATCTCATCAGTTTCAACAATCTTATTTACAAGAGAGAGCCCCTCGTAGGTATCCATACCACTGGAAAGAGTAAGTACCATTCCGCTGGCAAAGCGTGCGCTTTCAAGTTCCTGAATCAGCTTTCTTGTTCCCTTGAATTTATTAAGTAACCCTTTAAACATTTCTTTTCCCTTTGTAGTAACGGAAAAGAAAATGAAGAGACAAACTACAACTGCCAGGAGAATAATCATCACGAAGGAGTACTTGTTAAGGGCATTTCCCATGTTCAAAAGAGACTGTGAGAAGCCGCTCATATTTGTTCCCAGCTGGGCAAAAACCTGTTCGAAAATGGGAAGCACTTTTATAATGAGCACCAGTACTACCACAAACATCATGAAGACCATGATAAGAGGGTAGCTGACAGCGCTCTTTATGCTGGATTGGATGGCCTCCTCCCGCTCGTAGTATTCAGCCAGGGATTCCATAACCGTATCCAGAGTTCCGGATTCCTCACCGATCGTAACCATGTGGATAAGGTAGTCCGGGAAAACTCCGCTCATTTCAAGGGCTATATGGAATTTTTCACCGCTCATGAGCACCTGGCTTATCTGATCCAGGAGCTTTATGGCGGATTGATCGTGGGAGTCCTGGATAAGAATGTTGATTCCCTCCGCCGGCGAGATTCCTGCTTTTATCAGCAGAGCCATCTGTCTGCAGAAGCTGGATACTTCGTAATTACTGAGCTTTTTAAGTGTCGTCTTCGCTTTCATAGCGCCTCCATGTATAACAACAAAACCGTCCTTACTAACTGATTGATATTTAGTAGATATATTTCACTTGATAGTTTTTACCGTCTCCGATGAATTCCTTCAGGGCTTCTTCTTTGGTGTTGGACGCAAAGGTTGGATCCATAAGTGACCAGTCCTTGCCGTCGAATTCGATCATTCCGTTAACCCAGCCAATATCTTTTATGTAGGTGGACAGCCATGCGTGGTAAGCAGTTCCTGCGTAGCCGATTTCCATTCTGGTAGGAATTCTCTGGCTTCGAAGCATTGTGACCATCAGGGCTGCATAGTCAAGACAGATGCCTGTTTTCGTTGCCAGTACTTCATCTACAAGCGGAATATAGCCGCTTTGTACTGTTTCGGCTTCGCCGTAGTCGTAGGAAATAGTATTTATGATGTAGTTGTAGACTTCGGAAACCACTTCCAGGTCATTGTTGCAGGGAAAAGCCAGTTCTGCGCCCTTTGCGACAGCCTGAGAGCTTGAGTCAAAGGTTACATACTGATTTGGATAAAGAAATGGTCCGAACTCTTCAGTGAGAGTCAGCTGGATGGGCTGGGTGAAAACCATGGAATACTGGGTTCCTTCGATGTTTTCAAAGACATTTATCATGTACTCGCCGTCGCCGCACTGAAGAGGGAAAACCTCATCCTGCTGCACAGTGCTGGAGAGATTATAGGTATATGTAATGCCCGTTGGAGCAGCAATCTGAAGTTTGACTTTGGGAGAAGAACCGGTATATCTGACGACTACATAGCCGGAGGACGCATTGGAGGCATCCAGATGGGTAAATTCGTTTTCGTAGACCACAGTACCCGGAGCGGTTGGAACAAGGCATTCCGGCGTGTTATCCCGGCTGCCCTTGGGCTTTGGCTCAGTGGGCTCTTGGGCCTCCGGGATTGTTTCAGCAGAAGAAGCCGGCACTGATGTCTTGACAGGAGCGGAGCTTTCTTCTGCGTTCGGACTGCCACAGGCACTGATACCAGCTATGATAAATCCCATTAATAGGGAAAAGAGAATTCTATTCAGTTTCTGCTTTTTACTTTCGCAAATCAATAGCTTTTTACCATGGTCAGGATAGAATCTGCGGTGTTTCGCGAAGCCTCTTGTAACCAAGGGAGACCAGATGAGAGATTTTGCTTTTTTGCTCATCCACATTCAGGGCCCTTGAATAGGCAACCTCCATGGGATCGCCAACATTCATTCCGTTGTAGCCGTGAATTCTTTTGGTGAGTTCCATGAGGAACATATCGGCCTTGGTGCTGTCGCAGTTATCCATAAGTAAAAGAAACTCGTTACCGCCGTTACGTCCGGCGTAGCCATAATCCTGGCTCACATCCTCTAAGATGGAGCAGAACTCCGAAATGAGGAAGTTGCCGTTGTCGTGGCCGCTTGATTTGTTTATTGCCATCAGGTTGTTGATCTTTAAAAGAACAAAACCTGCATTTGGAAGCCTTGAGGAATCATTAAAACTTTCGATAAGAAGATCGCAGCTGTATCTGTTGGGGAGACCCGTCAGCTTATCGATGTAAGCCATCTTGCTAAGATGTCGTCCAATGGAAGCGGTTTTTCTTAATATAATGAAATCGAGAAGTATTGCGATTATGAAAAAGACCAGACATGCCTCCATCAGCAGAAAGATCGGTGGAAGTGTTTCGCCGGAGACCTCGTGGAAAAGAGCCTTGTACTTATTGAAGAGAACAGTAAAGGCTATAGTGAAAGCCACAAGTATACACAGACATATAATCTTTATTATATAGATAGTGTTGTAGATATGAACTCTTTTACTCTTGTCGTAGAATTCAGGTTTCATGCGTAATCACTCCATACACTATAGGTATTTGCAGTGCAACTTTTCACTCTTATATCATACAATATTTCGATAATAATTTAAAGATTATTATGTTGATGCCTATAGTCTGTGGAGTGATGCCGTTTTTTGACTGATGTCAGAGCTGATGCGCAGTTGGAACCCTGTGATCGAAGGTGTAGTAGTGAGTAAAACCACAATCTAAAGCTATCTGCCGCATCTTGGCAAATTCGCAGCCGATGGTATCAGGGCGGTGCGCGTCGGAGCCAAAGGTTATGATCTCACCGCCAAGCTCCTTGAAGCGCTTAAGTGCCTGAGGACAAGGATTTGGCAAAAGAGTATCACTATAGCCAAGGACCTTTGAGTTAAAGTCCAGGCCCTTTCCGTTTCTGGCAAGGTGGGCGAGAATCTCGTCAATCTGATCCTTGAAACGCTCGTAGGAATAAGTGGTATCGCCGTTTGGAACGTAACGCGCCACATAGTCCAGATGTCCAAGAACGTCGTAGTCTGTAAAGAGCTTCAGGTTTTCCAGGGTTACGTCAAAAAATCTTCTGAAGATATTTTCTATGGTGTCCCAACCCCAGAAGTCGTCGTAAAATGGGTCTTTTTTGTCAACCAGATGGATGGATGCAATTACAAAGTCAAAATTATTTTCTTTTACCAGCTGGAGGTTCTGAGCTGTAACCTGAGGCTGCATGCCTACTTCGATTCCGAATTTGATATTGATCCTGTCCTTGTACTTTTCCCTGTATTTAAAGAGCTCTTCTCTGTAGGCAGGGATGTTTAATGTAAACTGCTCCGGAGGAAGATCCGGGTACTCCGGATAATCGAGATCCATGTGCTCTGTAAAGCAGATTTCGGATAGCCCCCTTTCAAGGGCACTTTCTATCATGTCCTCCATGGGAGCCTTGCTGTCTCCTGAATTGTGTGAATGCATGTGATAGTCTGCAGGTAAATTGTTGTTCATATTATCTCCTGAGTTATCGCCAAAAAGGGCGATAGTTTATACTTTTTTAATAACTTTGAAAGAGCGATTTAGCGGCCGGCATGGTAAAATAATAGATGCTGGGTCGGCAATACAAATAGTTCTATATCGGCTTATTCTTTCTAAATATTTATGCAATTACGAGTAATATAACACAAATTTTATATAATTACTTGTTTTTACTTGATTTATAAGGGAAAGTTTATTAGAATTGTAATTGCTGATAAAAAATTATCAAACAAGATAAATGTAACAGCAA
>JAILMY010000206.1 GCA_024692165.1 Butyrivibrio sp.
CCGTAGACTTTCTAAAGATTGAGAAGGACATTCCTTTTCACAGAGCATTTTCCGATGCGTACTACACCGCAAAGGTTTTTGCCAAAATAGATGAGGATTTGGCCTTATCCCATGTATCCTATGACACCTACCGTGCTCCCAAGGATGAGGACCACGAAGTCTGGGTGGATTTTGACAAGTACAGCAAATATATTTCCATGGGATATCCCACCAAACAGGAGCTTTTGTCAAACAAAAAGGTGACAAGCACCAGGTGCTACAAATGCGGCATGCGCACCCTAAAGAAAATCAAATGGTTTTCACCCAACCACAAGAATTACTACGCGGTAAGCTTTTGCCCCAGACATGGATACATTAAATCCAAACTCAGAGTCAGAAAAGACTGTCGTGATGACTTCTTTGCTGTGAAAACCATGAAGAAGATTGACAAAGACACTTACAAAACTCTGGTTGAGAAATATATAAAGTACAAAGAAAACAAGAAAAAGCAGGGGAAAAAGGCAAAGGGTGCATAACCTTTTGCCTTTAAGATTAGGTTACGGATGTAGAAGGAGGGTTAATAATGAGTGAAATGATCAGTAAGAGAAACAATCTTCTGGCTCAGAAGGTAATTAAGGGTCTTGAATCAAGAAACATGACGGGCTACTATGCCAAAACCAAGGAAGAAGCTCTTAAGAAAGCTTTGGAGCTGATTCCCGAAGGCGCAAGTGTCACCATGGGCGGATGTATGAGCGCCAGGGAAATCGGTTTGGTTGATGCATTAAAGTCCGGCAATTATAACTTTATAGACAGAGACAATATGGAGGATAAACGCGCAGCCATGCTTGCAGCATATGATGCAGACGTATATCTTGCCAGCGCAAACGGAATGTCCAATGATGGTGTGATAGTAAATATCGACGGCAACTCAAACAGAGTATCCGCTATTGCACAGGGTCCTAAGAAAGTTGTTTTCATTGTGGGAATGAACAAGGTATGCGCAGATACAGACTCTGCCTTAAAGCGCGCCAGGAATGTTGCAGCACCCATAAACGCTCAGCGCTTCGGTCTCAACACACCCTGCTCAAAAACCGGAGCCTGCATGGATTGTAAGTCCCCTGACACAATCTGCTGTCAGTTCCTGATTACCAGATTTTCACGCCACAAAGACAGAATCCATGTTATTTTGGTGGACGAGAACCTTGGGTTCTAAAGAGTTTTAAGGGAGTAAGTATTAACAGAATCATTAGCAGTATGAAAAGATTTATCTCGGGAGTATTGGTAACACTGCTCCTATTTAACATATTTTTACCAATAAAATGTACAGCCGCCAGCGAGTTTGAAGAGGCAGCAGAACTCAGAAAAGAACTTCCTGTTGATACCAACAGTATTCCTGAGTGGCCAAAGGGTCCCGCAATCGGAGCCGAGGCAGCCATACTGATGGAGGTAGACAGTGGTACCATTCTGTATGCCAAGAATATCCATGAAAAGCTGTACCCGGCCAGCACCACCAAGATCATGACCACACAGCTGGCCATGGAACTGGCCAAACTGGATGAAATGGTTACGTTCTCCTATGAGGATGTATTCAGTATTCCCAGAAACAGTTCCAACATCGCCATAGATGTTGGAGAGCAAATCACGGTAGATCAGTGCCTCCAGGCCATTTTGATTGCATCAGCCAATGAGGTTGCCAACGGCCTTGCAGAGCATTGCGGCGGAACCATTGATGACTTCGTCAAGCTCATGAATGAGAGAGCGGAAGAACTTGGATGTAAGGACACCCATTTCGTAACACCCAATGGTCTTCATGATGAGAATCATTACACCACAGCCTATGACATGGCGCTGATGGCTATACCGTTTTTTGCCAATGAACTGTTGTGCAAATACGCATCAACATCAAAGCTTCACCTTGCGGCAACATCCACCCAGCCGGATGATATTGTTGCCTGGTCCAAGAATGATCTGTACTCCGGAAGGAAGTATGCTTACGAATATCTGGTGGGAAGTAAAACCGGTTTCACCGATGATGCCAGACAGACTCTGGTTTCCTGCGCAGAAAAAGACGGCATGCGCCTGATTTGTGTTATATTTAAGGAGGAGTCACCCTGTCAGTTCACTGATACGGTGGATCTGTTTAACTATGGTTTCGGTAACTTCCAAAAGATAAACATTTATGAGAACGAAACCAGATACAGAATCAATGACGATTCCTTCTTTTTCAGTGACAACGATATATTCGGTTCTTCCGAATCCTTAATCAGTCTTGATACGGAGTCAAGCATTGTGATTCCCAAGACTGCGGACTTTAAGGATGTGGAGTCGGCTCTTTCATATGACAATCCCGAGAAGGGAACCATTGCCACACTGAACTACACTTTTAACGGCAACGAAGTGGGTAAGGCATCCATTCTTTTGAATGACGATTCCGCGACATATGAGTTTAACGGCGAAATGAACTACACAGAGGCAACTCTGGAAAAGCCGCAGGAAGAAGAGGAAAAAGTTGTTTTCCTCAATGTGAAAATGATTATAATAATCATTGTTGCCGCAGCCTTCTTCTTTATCATGCTGCTGTTCGTTATAGCAGTTATCAAGAGCTACAACTTTGACAGAGGCCGAGGCAGAAAAAGGCGACGCAGACGCAGAAAGAACTACGGTAAAAACAAGAATTTGCACTTTTAAAACAGGAGAATTATGAGGCTTAGAAATATTGCAGGCTCCAGGGAGGTAATTGCTGACAGCGAGTATGCCTTTACCGACGATGTGGAGACCAAGGGCAGGTGGGCCGAGATTTTTGGCAATGACCATCCCATACGAATAGAAATCGGTATGGGCAAAGGAAGGTTCATTCACACACTGGCAGCCATGAATCCCGATATCAACTATGTGGGGATTGAGAAGTACTCAAGCGTGCTTCTCAGGGCCATACAGAAAATGGACGAAGATCCTCTTCCGAACCTTAGGTTTATCAGAATGGATGCGGAGAATATAACAGAGAAGTTCATGGAACATGAAGTGGACAGGATATACCTGAACTTTTCGGATCCTTGGCCGAAGGATCGGCACGCCAAGAGGCGATTGCCATCGGCTGAATTTTTAAAAAGATACGACTACATATTAAAACCTGAAGGAATCATAGAATTCAAGACGGACAACAGAGATTTGTTTGATTTCGCAGTTGGGGAACTGCAAGGGAGCAAGTGGGAGGCACAGGTTATAACC
>JAILMY010000220.1 GCA_024692165.1 Butyrivibrio sp.
GCACAATAACCAAAGCGCTACAGATTGCACACTGGAGAGCCGTCATGTAATTAGCTCCACCGAGCCAGAATCCCCAGAAACAGGCCCACAGGAGCTTACGAAATCTAGCCTTAGGATTCTCATCATACACAGTCCTGATCATCAGGCCCAGCCAGAACAACGCCATACTGAACATAAACATATAATTGATGGCTCCGCTGTACCAGTAAAAGGACTCAACTCTTGGCATTCCCTCAGGCATGCACTGAACAATAACCGTGAGAGTCAGCATAGCTGCGATATTAGAAAGATGTTTATCTCCCTTTAGCGCCTTAACAAAAAGCGCATTGAAAAAATAGCAAACGCCAAAGGTAAGTATCCCAAGCATCCATACACTGACAAAGGCCGCCCCTCTTTCACCGAAAATGCTGGGGCTGTAGCAGAACATAACATTGGAGAAGAAATATCCCATCCAGGTCATGTACTCATTAAATCCCACCTTAAACGCAGTAAAAAACGTAACGAATATATCACCGGTACTGTTCCAGCTTCTGTAGGTCTCCAGTGCCAGGGACATGTCATCCGCCGAGGGCCAGTTATATATTCCCACCAATAAAAGCGGCGCTGTGGTCAACACGTAAATCAGTGTAGCCACAACGCTCAGCATCCTTACATTAAGTTTTACATCTATTTTCGGAAACTTATATGTAAACATTTTAATGCCTCAATACGCGTTAACTGCCTCAATAACCAGAGCCACCTCTTCATCTGTCATCTCTGGGAAAAGAGGGAGCGTTGCGCAGTGCTCTGCCAGGTACTCCGCATTAGGGCAGTCACCCTTCTTGTAACCAAGGTGCTTATATGCCTCCTGAAGATGGCAAGGCACAGGATAGTGACGGTTGCACTCAATGTCTTTACCCTTCATATACTCCAGGAAGTCATCGGGATTACCCTCCACTTCCACCTCAAAGAGATGGAAAACAGGCTCTGTATTCTCAGGATGTGCCTGAAGCCTGAACTTAGGATTTGTTATCTCCGCAAGATACCTGCGGCCGATCTCCTGTCTTCTCCTGGTCCACTCAGGAAGATACTTAAGAGAAACAGACAGAACTGCACCATGGATTCCCTCAAGTCTATAGTTGTAACCAATCATCTGGTGATAATATCTGACTTCACAGCCCTGATTTCTCATAACGCTCATGTAATGGTTATATTCGTCATTGTCTGTGGAAACAGCGCCGCCCTCACCAAAGGTATAGAGGTTCTTGCCGGGATAAAAACTAAAGCATCCGATCTCGCCGAGAGTTCCTACCATCTTACCTTCAACCTTGGCTCCGTGGGCCTGAGCACAATCCTCAACCACGAAAAGTCCGTGCTTGTCGGCAATTGCCTTAACAGCAGGGAAATCAAAGGGCTGACCATAGAGGTGAACGCCGATAATAGCCTTGGTCTTGTCCGTAATCTTCTCTTCAATCCTCTCCGGATCAATCTCCCAGGTGTCTGCTGTACAGTCCACAAAAACCGGAGTTGCTCCTGTGTAGGATACTCCCCAGGCTGTTGCAATATATGTATTGGCAGGAACGATAACTTCGTCCCCTGGGCCAATTCCAAGTGCTGCCATTGCACAGTGAAGAGCGGAGGTTCCGTTGTTAAGTCCAAGAACATGCTTCGCGCCTATATACTCTGCGAACTCCTCTTCAAATTTATCTGCATATTTACCGCCGGAAAAAGATGATTCCTCACAGCAGGTCTTAAGGGCATTTAGATACTCCTCTTCATGCCTCTTGTAGTCTCTTCCGATGTCAATCCTCTTTAGCATATCTTTCCTTTCATCCTCGCATATACTCTTTTAACAGCTTATTATCGCGAAATCCTGGCGTAGCGCCTCTCTTCTCTGAAAAGCCTCTTTAGTTTCACAATCTGTATCAGATAGTTCTTAATAGTCTTGGGCACGTTAACCGTAGTGTCATAGTCTTCAACCCACTCTATAGGCATATCCAGGATCTTCATATCCTGACGCTCAGCACGAAGCAGGAGCTCTACTGTATAGAACCAGCCCTTGTCGTCAGAACACTGTTTTACCAGCTTCTTGGCTGCCTCAGTGCGAAGGAATGTGAATCCGCAAAGAGCATCCGTGGCCTTCATCATGAACACAGTCTTAAGGATCACAATGAGTCCCGCAGATGTTATCTTTCTGTACCACTTTCTGCCGTGAGTCTGGGAATCCTTGCTGAATCTGGATCCGTTGACGTACTGAAGTCTCTTATCCTTCTCAAACAGTTCGATAGTCTTATTAAGATATGACAGGTCCGTTGAAAGATCTATATCCATATAGCCTACGATATCAGCTGTGGTGCGTAGAACACCTGTCTTAAAGGCAATTCCGACACCTCTCTCCTCGATACGGACGTACTCAACCTCTTCATACCTCTGCTCCAGCATACGCCCGATCTCAGGTGTATCATCGTCAGAGCCGTTATCCACAATGGTCAGCTTATAAGGAATCTTCACATTTTCCTTCATAAACGCCATGCATTTATCAATTCCTTTTTCCAGTCTCAAATGCTCATTAAGCACCGGAAACAAAATGTTAATTGTCATAAATAACTCCCCAGATTACTTTCCTACAATCTTTTCTATATCAGCTACCATGTAGCGCTGCTGCCTGAATATAAGGTTCAGCATAACTGCCAGATACTTCAGGATTATGGTCAAAAGAGCGAAAATTCCAAAGAATCCAATTGACATGAAGCTCATAAGTGACGGCCAACCAGAAGCAATATTCTCACCAAAGAAGTGATCAACAATGGAGTAAATAAGGCAAAACAGTGATGCCACAAGGAATGCTCCGCTTAAAAATGCTGAAATCCTCTCCATGATGTTGGTGAAATAAATGAATGTATCGAGGGCCAGCCCTCCTCTTTCTGAAAAGGTTGCCTTATTCGCTTGGCCCTCCGCCTTTAATACAGGCTGGTAGCTTATGGTGCTCATGTTAAGACCGCAGTTGGCATAAACAGCTTTTCTGTATGGAATGTGAGTTCCGATGGTCTTAATGCGGTTAATGGCGCGCCTTGACACGATTCTGAAGGTCTCAGGACCAATCTTGGCAAAAGACTTGCTGTATTTATTAAAGAGTCCGTAAAAGAGGTTAGAAGTGAACCTTCTGTACTTGGCATTGGAAGCAGCCACAATGTCATAGCCCTTTACCATCTCGTTGTAGACTTCCTCAATAAGATTCTTATCATAATCTACAACAACATGATCGAACTCATAGACCAGGTCTCCGATCGCAATATCCCTTCCTGCATTCATTGAAGGCTCAATGCCCTGATAGAAACCCATATGAACTACTGAAACTATGCCCTCGAGCTTCTTCTCAAAAGCATATTCCTTGATCTTCTCTACCGTTCCATCGCTGCAGGCATCATCTACGCAGATGATCTCGTATTTCTTAAAGAGATTGCTGATCCTGTCCACAGCCACATCCAGAAAAGGAATAATATTTTCTTCTTCGTTGTGAAGGTAAACCACCATTGATACAAATTTATTTTCCATAACATCCTCTGTATTCGTTAAGGTTTTTACGCATACGATACAAGCTTAAGAATGTCCCATCAGATGAGGTACTCATCGAGATCGTATACTGTGTTGATCTTTCCTGACAGCACACTGATAAATGTAGGCTCATTGGAATGAACCTTTATAGCTGTAGGCCTTGAGTCGTCAATTTCTGAACTCTTCAAAATCGGCTTCATTGAGAAAAGAGATTCTCTGTACCTGAAGCCGTACTCGGGCTTCATATACTTCTTTGCCAGATGACTCATATACTCCCAGGCAGTCTCAGGCTTTTCCGGGCATCTGTTGCAGTTGCCAAGGCACTCACTTGTGCACTTGTAGCCGCCCTTCTCCAGCAGCCTCTTCTGACAGCTAAACTGTGGAACATCGTCGTAGCTGGTAACATGAGGTGTAAAGGTTACGGATGTAAGAGAATGCATTCCCGTAAGCCCAAAGGGCATTATGGAAAAGAACGGGCCATCCATTACTGTAAGTCCGACGCTCTTAAGATTATCGTCCACGTCGCACAGGATGATCTCGCAAAGCTCGTACTTTATTGCAAAGGTCTCATCAGCAAAAGCCTTAGCACCTGCCTGACTGTTTCCGTCACCGTTTACAACTTTCCTCAATATCTGATTCACAGAGGCATATGTTGCGTTCAGCACAAAACCGGTCCTGAAGCACTCTCCAACACCTGCTCCGGCGCCATCAGCCCCGCATCCGCTCTCGAGCTTCACCACATACTCACTGCCGTCCCGAAGGATCTCACTGATCTCTGAATTATACCTGATCGTCACATTACTGAGTTTATCCAGCTCATCAATGAAGTAATCCCTCAGTATATGAGCATCGTAGGTGTACTCCTCAGTATAGAAGGCTCCGTCGCACATCTTGTACTGGAACCATCTTGAGGCAGGCACTTCATCGCACATTATACCTGCTGCCTTGCAGAAATCAATAAACTGCTTGGCATTGGTCCAGCTAAAGTTCTCAGAAGTGGCATATATCTGATCAAACTTGCTGTGAATGCAAAAGCCATAATCGTCCACAAAGCGCTTAAAGTAACCTGCAGACTTCATGGCCGTAGAAAGGCTCCTGGGATAATGATATCCCATGTGAACCCTTGCCTGATTTATGTAGGTAGCCCTGCTGAATGCATCCGGCTCTTTCTCCAGCACCAAAACGGAAAGCCCGCGCTTTGCGCAGTACAGCGCCGCATACAAGCC
>JAILMY010000133.1 GCA_024692165.1 Butyrivibrio sp.
GACCTTTCTCTAAAAGCTTCTTCGCATGAACGATTCCGTTGGTAATATATTTGGCCTTGGTGTTGTCGATGTATTTGATCATCTCAAGGGTAGTAGTTCCGGAATCGATGTAAACAAAATCATCGTCATTGATGAGCGAAGCTGCATATCTGCTGATGGCATCCTTTTCATCCACATGGAGAGCAACCTTGGCGCTTACACTGGGCTCAAAGGTGTTTACATCAGTACTTGCAATAGAAGTTGCGCCTCCGAAAACCTTGACGATCTTCTTCTCATCGTGAAGCACATTCAGATCACGTCTTATGGTTGCAGCGGAAGCATCAAATTCCTGCATCAGCTCCTGGACAGTCACTGCGTTTTTTTCATTTATATAAGAAACGATTAAATTACGTCTTTCCTCAGTAAGCATTTGTTTCTCCTTGAATAAATTTGATTGAATGAATTAAAGACGGGTGTTTCCCGCAATTATTCCGATGTTTCGCTTTACTATGGTTTGATAATAACACTGTGCATGATCAAAATCAATCAAAAATAATCACAAATAATCAGGATAAATTTTATAAATTAATCACAAATAAATAATGATTAATCAAAAACAATCATTGGCGTTTCGATGTTTTCTTGTGAAAATAATCTTAAAATTGTATAAAGCTTTACATATTAGCGTGAATCTCCTTTGCAATATTCATGCAAATAAACTAAAATAGTAGTAGGTTTTCACGATTTCACAACGGAGGTGCTGATCTTGGAAGAGATGGTTTTAACTAATGAGCAGGTTGATATTCTAGGCGAAATAGCAAATATAAGCATGGGTAATTCTGCAACCACACTTAGCCTTATGGTTAACAGAAAAGTAGATATCACTACTCCGAACGTTAAGGTTATTAAGAGAAGTGAAGCCCTTGATGATTATGAGAAAACATGTATTTTTGTACAGATTCATTATGTAAAGGGTCTGGAAGGCAACAACGTCCTTGTCCTTAAGGAGCATGACGTAAAGGTTATGACAGATCTTATGATGGGCGGAGACGGCACAAATACAGCAGGAGATATATCTGACCTGCATCTTTCTGCTGCTTCCGAAGCCATGAACCAGATGATGGGAACCAGTGCCACATCTCTTTCTTCCATGCTTGGAGTTGCCACTGATATCAGTACTCCTATCGTCAATCAGATAGACGTAGAGAGCATAAAAGTTTTTGAGAAAATGTTTGATACAACCTACGATAAATTTGTTAAAATAGCTTTTAGAATGACCATAGCGGATCTCATTGATTCCGTAATGGTTCAGCTGTATCCTACTAATTTTGCGGAGGATATGTGCAACAAATTTATGGATAAAGGGAAGTAAAAAACACAAATGAATAAAGCGGAAACACTTGAAATCAAGAAACAGTTCACACCAGACAGGTGCACCATTGATCACATATGCGGATGCTATGTTGATCACGAGAAGAACAAGAGATTAACCTTCAGAAAAGCATTTGGACAGATTCCTGAGGAGGAGATGTTCAAATACCTGGACATCTTTCAACACACTTTGGCAGGTACCTTTGGCAAGAACCTTATAAGTCTTGAGTTCCCACTTGACCAGGAACAGCCGGGGGGTACTCAGGACTTTCTTTTAACTTTGAGAAATTCCAGACTCGAGGACGACGAGCTGGTGGATGAGTTCTACGACAAGATCATTGCAAATTATGTCAACGGCGAAAATTACTATATTATCGTAGTTCATGCAGTATATGATATTCCCGGTATTACCAATGATGGAATAGAAATGGAGGATGCTTCCGAGAAGATCTATGATTATATTCTCTGCAGCATCTGTCCTGTTAAGCTTTCAAAGGCAGGCCTTGGCTACAATGAATCCAAGAACGTGATCGAGGACAGATACAGGGACTGGATCGTAGAGGGGCCTACGAAGGGATTTCTTTTCCCTGCGTTTATAGAAAGAGACATGGATATTCACAACATGCTCTACTTTACCAAGAAGCCTGACGACCTTCAGCCGGAGTTCGTGGAGGCAATGTTTGGAGGAAGAGCACCTATTTCTGCGCCTGAACAGAAGGATATCTTTGACGCAGTGGTTCAGAACACCATCGGTGAAGAAGCCGATTATGACATCATGAAAAATGTTCATGACAACCTCAATCAGATGATCGAGGATCATGAGGATGACCCAGAACCTTTAGAGCTTACCAAGAAGGATGTTAAGCAGCTCCTTCAGGACAGCGGAGTATCACAGGAGCGCCTTGGATACTTTGACGAGAACTATACAAAGTGTGCAGGAGACGAGGACTTCCCTCTTCTTGCCAGCAATATAGCAAATACCAAGAAATTCGACATTGAGACACCGGATGTTGTCATCAAGGTAAAACCTGACCGTACCGATCTTGTTGAATCAAAGATTGTGGATGGCAGACAGTGCCTTGTTATTGCGGTGGACGATCATATCGAAGTCAACGGCATCAATGTCAGAACCTTTATGAACAAGTAAATTGCAGAATCTCGCACTTCGCTGCGAGATTCGTGAGAAAGTGATTCAGGAGTGAGGGGCAATCTTTGCGAAGTAAATTAGGATATTGCCCCGAATATCATGGGTCACCGGAGGTGAACCATGATCGAGCTAGCAATTGTAGAAGATGAAGATTCATATGCCAGCCAGCTTGTAGAATTTGTAAACAAATATCAGGCAGAAAGCGGCAACTATTTCAAGATCACCAGATTCACAGATGGTGATGAGATCACAAACGGCTATAAGGGCCAGTTTGACATTATTCTAATGGATATCGAGATGAAGCTAATGGATGGCATGACAGCAGCGGAGGAGATCCGAAGACTTGACCAGGAAGTTGTCATAATGTTCATCACAAACATGACCAACTACGCCATCAGAGGCTACCAGGTGGATGCCCTTGACTATGTATTAAAGCCTGTAAGTTACTTCGCTTTTTCCCAGAAGCTAGGACGGGCCGTCAGCAAGATCAAGAAGGATTCCACCAAGATCATTTCAATCGAGATGTCCTCAGGGGTAAAAAAGCTGGATATCGATAATGTCTTCTATATCGAAAGCGAAGGTCATACCTTAAATTTCTATACCACCGGCGGAAACTTCAGCATCAGAGGAAGACTGGGGGATTTTGAAGAACAGCTCTCAAATTACAATTTCTTTAGAAGCAACAAGGGTTACCTTGTCAATCTTAAATATGTGGATGGCGTTGAGAACGGGAGCTGCCTTATTGCAGGCAAAGCTCTTCTTATAAGCAGAGCCAGGAAAAATGACTTCATGGCTGCGCTTACGAATTACATGGCTGCATTGCCATGACCTGAGGAAATGATGAACAGCGTATATCAGGACATACCAAGAATATATACCGCAGTAGCAGAGTGGCTGGCGTGCCTGACATACTGCGTGGTTATGAAAAGAAGAGTCAAGAATGAGGACTTTATTCTTACTTCAATTCTTGCGCTTATAGTCCAGTGCATGTTTTTGGTGCTGACTAAGGGGCTTCCGGTGGCCTTTTGGATTCCCTGTATGATACTGGCAGTGGTGTTCATGTATATTTTCATGGCCTTTACCTGTGACGATACAAGGAATGTTATCGGATATTACTGTGCGAGAGCATTTCTTTTGGCAGAGTTGGCGGCCTCACTGGAGTGGCAGCTGGCGTGCTTTTTCACAAATGTCACGGATTCCATATTGATTCAGGTTGTGATCCTTTTATCGGTATACAGTCTGGTCTTTATTTGGGCCCATTACATGGAAGTCAGCATCACAAGAGGTATTTTCCAGCTGGAGATCAATACCCATGAGCTGTGGGCGGCCATAGTGATAGCGGTGCTGGTATTTGCCTTTAGTAATCTTAGCTTTGTTTTTTCCAATACCCCATTTTCAGCGGGGCTTGCGGCGGATATCTTCTATATAAGGACTTTGGTTGATATAGCAGGTATCATGATCCTGTACGTTTATCAGAGCCGTATCTGTGAGCTTCTTGCGGAAAAAGAGCTGAGGAACATCCACTCAATGCTTAAAGCCCAGTATGATAAATACAGAAACTATCAGTCTACCTTTGAAGTCATCAATATGAAGTACCACGACTTGAAGCACCAGATAGCAGGGCTTCGGGCGGAGATGAGCGATGAGGAGAGAAAAAAGTGGATCGATTCCCTGGAACAGGAGCTGGAATCCTACAGCCCTGAGCTGGAGACCGGTAACAGTGTTCTGGATACGCTCATTGCAGGAAAGATGATGAACTGCAGGGCCAATAATATTAAGATAACCTGCGTGGCGGATGGCGACATCCTGGATTTCATGCACGTTGCCGATATATGTACTATATTTGGTAATGCGCTGGATAATGCTATCGAGAGCGTTACCATGATGGAGGATCCGGAAAAAAGGCTGATCCATCTGGTTATTTCCCAGAGAAAGAACTTTATTCTTATTCAGATAAACAACTACTGTGAGAACCGTATCACCCTGAAAAATGGTTATCCGGTGACAACCAAGGCAGATAAGGGCAATCATGGTTTTGGGCTCAAGAGTATCAGATATACCGTGGAGAAATACCACGGCACACTGACTTTTGACCTTAAAGACAACTGGTTCGAGCTTAAAATATTGATTCCACAAGGAGGCCAGGGATGAATTTAATGGCAGTTGCCGTTGCGGACTACATAGGATTTGTTCTGGTAGTCGCAATGCTTGTCAGCAGCAAGATCAGAAGAGCTGCACCCAGAGATGAATTTAAGATTCTCACCATCATCGCATTTTTGTCAGCCATAGCATGCGTTCTGGATTTCTTGACGTTTTATTGTGATGGAAAGACATTTTTCCTGGCAAGAATCATAAATCATTTTGGAAATACCTATTCATTTGTAGCTAATCCTGTTTTTGCCATGTCCTGGTGCATTTATACAGATCTTAAGCTGTATCAAAGCAGGGCCAGGATAAAGAGAGTCTACAAGTTTGTCATGATTCCCGGTTTGATTCTTTTGCTACTGGCTTTGGCCAATATTTTTGTTCCGATTGTTTATTATCTTGACGAGAATAATGTATATCACAGACTTTCCGGCAGCTATTTATATTTTGTGATCGAGTTCTTCTATCTGATGTGGTCTGTGGTAACCTTGAAAAAATATGAAGAGCGTTTCGACAAGGTGAACTTCTTTCCGATGTATCTTATGATAGGACCGATAGTGCTTGGCTCTGTCCTTCAGGTGATCTTTTACGGAATATCACTTATCTGGGTCTCCATGGCTATAGGTCTTACCTGCATATATATGGCTCTACAGAATGAGTTTTCCTATCAGGATACCCTGACAGGATTGTTTAACAGGGCTTATCTGGATTATCTTTTGGATAAGTATACCAAAAACCCGGAAAACCATGTGGGCGGCATCATGGTAGACGTGGATTATTTTAAGGAGATCAATGATACCTATGGTCATCATGTAGGTGATGAAGCTCTTATTGACGTGGCGAGAATTCTTCTTTTTGGCAAACCGGACAAGGCCATAGCCATGAGATTTGCCGGTGATGAGTTCATTCTTCTTTTGAAGGACTGTAATGTAGAGTATCTGAAAAAGGTTGTCACGAGCATAAGGGAAGAGCTTAAGCTCTTTAACGAGACAGAGAATCGCCAGTATCAGATTTCACTGTCTCTTGGCTACACTTTATTTGAATATGGAAAAGACGACAGCGACAGTTTCTTCAAGAAGATGGATGACAACATGTATGAGGAAAAGAAGCTTAAACATGCTAAGCGATAAGGCGTGAGACATGTCAACAAACTCGGAATTATAGATAATTCCTCGTTGTCGCACAGTTCATGACAAAAATCGTACCGTTTATGACAAAAACGGCACGATTTTTTTTTGCATGCTAAAGTCGTAATGTAAGATCTGTCACTGCGCACGGGGCAATGCGATGGTGGCAGGAAAAACCGATCGATGGTTCTGACCAGACCATCGACGCAAAATAAAAGGGAGGTTTATCTATGTTATCTATCAACATGAGTGACGTTTTAAACGTCATCACTTCAATCAAGTCTTATTTGATTGCTATTGGTGTCATAGTTGCAGTTGCTATCCTTATCATGATTGCAGTTATGAAACTCAAGAAGTCAACCAAGAAGCTTGTAAGAGGCACAGCACTTGTTGCTATGCTTACCGGCATTGTTGTATGCGTAAATATGATCCTGACGGGTCCTATGAGCACAATGCTTGATCTTGTAAGCGGAAAGGGTACCATCAGCAAACAGACATCTGATGAGACAACCGTTCTTGCACAGGATATCGCAAGAGAGGGTATCGTTCTTCTTGAGAACGATGGCAATACTCTTCCTGTTGCTTCAGGAAGCAAGCTTAATGTTTTTGGTTGGGCTTCAACCAATCCAATCCTTGGTGGAGCAGGATCAGGTGCTCTTAACGAGGCTTATGCTACTATCGATATTTTACAGTCTCTTGCTTCAGCCGGAATCGAGACTAACTCAGAACTTACAAAGTTCTACACAGATTATAAGGCTGACAGACCTGTAGTAGGAATGTGGAGCCAGGACTGGACACTTCCGGAACCTAACGTATCTCTTTATACAGATTCACTTATTTCAAATGCAAAGTCATTCTCAGACACAGCTATGATCGTTATCAGCCGTTCAGGTGGTGAGGGTGCTGACCTTCCAACAGATATGCCTTCTGTTGTAGATGGCTCTTTCATGGATGGAACAACTTACACAGCAGGTGTTTATGATGACAATCTCAATCAGGGTAATGACTGGGATGCAGGCGATCACTATCTTGAACTCACAAACAGAGAGGAAGAGATGATCGACCTTGTATGCGCTAACTTCGACAAGGTTATCCTTGTTTACAACGGAGCAAATGCTTTCGAGCTTGGCTTTGTTGAGGATCACCCACAGATCAAGTCAGTTCTCTGGGCAGCAGGTATGGGCCATGTAGGTATGCAGGCTCTGGGCGAGATCGTTGCAGGTGAAGTTAACCCTTCAGGTAAGACAATCGACACATATGTTTATGACATGACACAGACACCTTGGTGGAACAACTTTGGCGACTTCAACTA
>JAILMY010000245.1 GCA_024692165.1 Butyrivibrio sp.
TCTTCTTTCCCATGCATCAATTACAAAATCAACCCTAAGTTCACCATCATTCTCTGAAATTACAAAAAACTCCGTAAATGCTGTTGCTTCAAGCTGATAAGGCTCCCGAACGTGAACACCGAGCCGCGGGTGCCTGTGATATCGAAGTACATATTATGCATATAAAAAGAATAAACCGTTGCGATAAAAATAAGAAATGCCAGGTTTACAACATCCACCGGGCGGTTACTTCTAAATCTGTTGAATTTTGAGTCACTACTATTCATTATCAATAATGTCCTTTATGTAGATTTTGAAAAAATGAAACATCGGTGCCAGGCACCAGTGTTTCAAAAATCATATTTTGAAACACTGGTGCCTGGCACCGATGTTTCATTTTTTGATTCACCCGCTTACTATATCACAAAAAAGGGCGAGGTTTCAAGACCTCGCCCTATATACTTGCAGTATATGACACTTTGGGGGCTTACACTTTAGCGGTTGTCCTTTCTAGTGACAGCCCCAAAAGTGTCATAAAACCAAAAAGTGAAACATTGGTGCCAGGCACCGATGTTTCACTTTTGATATTTTCAGCAATTTTGAAACATTGGTGCCTGGCACCAATGTTTCATTTTTTGATTAAATCTCGTTAAATCCTTCTCTTGCTGCGTATGTTGTGTGAAGTAGTTCGTGTGACTTGTGGCTGTTAGGCTCGCCAAGGAACTTCTCGTAAAGCTCGATGATCTGTGGGTTATTGTGTGACTGACGAAGTGTCTGTCTCTCATCCTCTGAGTAAAGAGCCTGTGCTCTCTTCTCTTTGTATGTATCCATAATGTCATCTGACTCGTGAGGCAGGAAGCACTCACGTACGTAAGGCTGACCACCACCGTTGATACATCCACCAGGACATCCCATGATCTCGATGAACTGATATTTTGACTTTCCTTCTCTGATCTCGTCAAGAAGTACAGATGCTGACTTCATTCCTGAAGCGATAGCTACATTTACTGTAGTTCCGTTGATATCGATTGAAGCTTCTCTAATACCTGCGTCATGACCACGAACAGCCTTGAACTCGATTGGCTCAGATTCCTTACCTGTAAGCTTGAAGTAAACTGTACGAAGAGCAGCTTCCATAACACCACCGGTAACACCGAAGATAACTCCGGCACCTGTGTAGTCGCCCATGATATCCTGATCCCAGTCTTCATCTGGAAGTCTGTCAAAGATGATACCTGATCTCTTGATCATACGAGCAAGCTCTCTTGTTGTGATAACTGCATCAACATCATCAAGGCCGTTAACCTTAAGCTGTTCACGCTGTCTCTCAAACTTCTTTGCTGTACAAGGCATTACTGATACAACGAAAATGTCTTCTGGAGCGATTCCATTCTGCTCTGCCCAGTATGACTTGATTATAGCACCCTGCATCTGGTGAGGTGACTTGCATGATGAAAGATGTGGAAGAAGATCTCCATAATTATACTCAGCATAGTTAACCCATCCAGGTGAGCATGATGTGATCATTGGAAGTGTTCCACCATTTGTAAGACGTCCGAGAAGCTCTGTACCTTCCTCCATAATTGTAAGGTCAGCACCGAAGTTTACATCGTAAACTCTCTTGAAACCAAGTCTTCTCATAGCAGCTGCCATCTTTCCTGTAACAGGAGTTCCGATAGGGAAGCCAAACTCTTCACCGAGAGCAGCTCTAACTGCAGGTGCAGCCTGAGCGATAACTACCTTACCAGCAGCAAATGCTGCATCAATCTTATCTATCTCTGAATGCTCCATAAGAGCACCTGTAGGACATACATTTACACACTGACCACACTGGATACATGGAGAATCAGCAAAGCTTCTGTTCTCAGCAGGTGATACAAATGTGCTGAAACCTCTGTTCTCGAAACCAAGGATTCCAAGACCATGAGCGTTCTTACATCTTTCGATACATCTTCCGCAAAGAATACATTTGGATGTATCTCTGATAATTCCAGGAGCAACCTCATCGTAATGTGTTTCTGAGTGAACGCCTGAAAATGCATCTTCTCTTGCACCTGTAAGGTATGCAACATTGAGAAGCTCACATTTACCGTTCTTGTCGCACTGCTGGCAGTTCTTATTATGATTTGAAAGAAGGAGCTCAACGCTCTGTCTTCTTGCTGCTGTTGCCTTAGGTGAAGAAATGGTAATTTCCATACCCTCAGCTACAGGATATACACAGGATGCTACAAGACCTCTTGCACCAGTAGCCTCTACGAGACATACACGACATGAACCCTTATTGCATTCACCGTGATTAAATGCACAAAGTGAAGGAATCTCATAACCGCACTTCTTAGCAGCCTCGAGGATAGTAAGTCCTTCCTCTACCTGATAGGAGATGCCTTCTATTTTAATATTTACCATCGCCATAGTAGTTACCTCCTTATTCTTTTGTTATAGCTGCAAATTTACAGTTACTCATACAAAGTCCGCACTTAACGCACTTATCAGGATCAATCTGCATTGAAGGAAGCTTGTGACCTTCAGCAATATAATCAGTCTTCTCTATGCAGCCTGCAGGACAGTTACGAGCGCAGAGACCACATCCAATACATTTATCCTTATCAATCTTATACTGCATAAGACTCTTACATACATGAGCAGGACATTTCTTGTCAACGATATGAGCAATGTACTCATCACGGAAATGCTTCAGTGTTGAATTAACAGGGTTAGCTGCTGTCTGTCCAAGTGCACAGAGTGAGTTAGCCTGAATTGTCTTACTGAGCTCTTCCAGAGTATCAAGGTCTTCCATTGTTCCCTTGCCTTCTGTAATCTTTGTAAGAATCTCAAGTATTCTCTTTGTACCGATACGGCATGGTGAACATTTACCACAAGACTCATCACAGATAAACTCCATGTAGAACTTAGCAACGTCAACCATACAGTTATCTTCATCCATAACGATTGCTCCACCGGAACCCATCATAGATCCCTTCTGAACAAGGTTATCGAAATCGATTGGCTCATCAAGGAACTCTTCTGTCAGACATCCACCTGAAGGACCACCTGTCTGAATAGCCTTGAACTTCTTGCCATTAGGAATACCGCCACCGATATCATAGATAAGCTCACGAAGAGTTGTTCCCATAGGAACCTCAACAAGACCAACGTTATTTACCTTACCACCGAGAGCGAATACCTTTGTACCCTTAGACTTCTCTGTACCAACAGAAGCGAATTCTGCAGCACCTTCACGAAGAATGAAAGGAACACAAGCAAGTGTCTCTACGTTGTTAACGCAGGTAGGCTTGTCCCAAAGACCCTTAATAGCAGGGAATGGTGGACGAGGTCTTGGCATACCACGCTTACCTTCGATAGAGTTAAGGAGTGCTGTCTCCTCACCACAAACGAATGCACCAGCACCAAGTCTGATGTGGCAGTCAAATGAGAAATCAGAACCAAATATATTCTTTCCTAAGAATCCCATTTCTCTAGCCTGAGAAATAGCAAGCTTTAAACGATTTACTGCGATAGGATACTCAGCACGTACATAGAAGTAACCTTCTGAAGCACCGAAAGCATAACCTGCAATCATCATACCTTCGATTACGCCGAGAGGATTTCCTTCAAGGATGGAACGATCCATGAACGCACCTGGGTCACCCTCGTCACCGTTACATACAACGTACTTCTGATCAGAATCTACGTTTAATGCGAACTGCCACTTTCTACCTGTAGGGAATCCGCCGCCGCCTCGGCCACGAAGACCAGAAGCAAGTACTTCATCAACAACTTCCTGTGGTGTCATTGTAAGGGCTTTCTTGATACCCTGGAATGCACCCATACCAATTGCTTCATTAATATCTTCAGGATTTATAACTCCACAACCATGAAGAGCAACACGACGCTGCTTCTTATAGAAGTTGATATCTTCCTGCTTTGTAAC
>JAILMY010000246.1 GCA_024692165.1 Butyrivibrio sp.
CCAGCGCGCTTTCCCTAAAAATGGGCAAAAAAAGTGAACCTTCATCTCGTGAAGACAATTCCTCCATGAAGATTCACGCTTTCCATAGCTGTGTGCAAGTCACCGAAGTAACTTTTGCAACTAATATATCGGTGCCGGCTATGGGGTACTTTATATACTTTCAAAAAGACTAAATATTCAGTCTTTTCACAGTGAAATCCTGGTTGCAACGCCGAGGCCTGTTTGAGTAGTTGCAAGCCCCTCTTTTCCGGTCTCTCTAAGGCATTGAGGAATCAGGTGTCCGGTTCTTCGCATGGCGTCAATAACCTCATCGGGAGGGATTCTGCTGATAACGCCGGCAAGAGACATATGGGCTGAAACTGCAGCATTTACGGCGCCGTAGGCATTTCTCTTAATACATGGAACCTCAACAAGCCCTGCCACCGGGTCACAGGTAAGTCCCAGAATGCTCTTAATACATAGAGCCACTGCGTTCATGATCTGAGTATCATCTCCGCCCTCAAGGTATGTAAGAGCTCCTGCTGCCATGGCTGCCGCACTTCCAATCTCTGCCTGGCATCCGCCCTCTGCTCCCGCTATGCTGGCACTCTCTGCCAGGACTTCACCGATTCCGGCCGCCAGATACAGTGCCTCGATCAGCTTATCTTCGGAAACCTCTCTTGTCTTTTCATAAGTCAAAAGAACTGCCGGAATAACCCCACAGGCACCGGCCGTAGGAGCAGCGACAATCCTTCTCATACAGGCATTGGACTCTCCCATCTTCACTGCCTTTTCAATGGCCATGGCTATAAAATCTCCAACCAGTCCTGAATTCTGGCTGTTATACTCTGAAAGCTTTTCTCCGTCTCCTCCCGCCATCTGGCTCTTGGAGCGCAAAGATCCGTCGTAATTTTCATCTGCTTCCTTCATGGCGCGGAAAATAGTCCTCATCTGCTCATAGGACCGTTCCTCTGAAATATTCTGCTCAACGCAGTCATCCAGCTGGATCACCTTCCAAAGGGGCTTCTCCTGCTCTTTTGCCGCATTACATATATCTTCAAGCTTCATAAATGCCATAAGTCAAATCCTCTAAATGCACCCGTCTGGCGCATTCCATTTCTAAATTACTTGTTTCATATTAATAGTTCTGGAATACCAGCTTACTTCACCGAATAATAGGTTACCTTCTCGATACCCTCGTGGGCCTCCAGCATATGCACCGCTTCCTGAGGAATTTCCTGATCACACTCGATGATCATCACCGCGTGGCCTCCTCTTGATCCGCGATAAAGCTGAAGAGTAGCTATGTTTATTGATTTCTCCGACAGCATGCTTGTTACTTCAGCCACATATCCCGGTCTATCCAGGTTGTGAACAATAAGGGTTGGGTAATCTCCAGAGAAATTCGCGGAAAGCCCATCGATCTTTGCAATGTTGATAAGGGACCCTCCCAGGGATTCTCCCACAATCTCCATCTTCTTGCCGCTTTTTCCCACAAGCCTTATCTGGGCTGAATTAGGATGTCCCTCCTTAAGATCCGCCTCTCCAAAGGACAGCTCCAGATCTCTTTCTCTGGCAATCTCAAAGCTGTTCGGGATATTCTCATCATCGGGTTTCATGCCAAGAAGTCCTGCCACCAGTGCATACTTGGTTCCATGGCCGTTTCCTGTTGCCAAAAAAGATCCATACAAAAGGATCTGAGCAGAAACCGGCTCCTCCGCAAGGAGCTTCCTGGCTACAAAGCCTATCTTCACTGCCCCGGCAGTATGTGAGCTTGATGGACCTACCATTACCGGCCCTACTATATCAAATAGATTCATTTTATACCTCAAATCTTAAAATCTCATTTAACAACAAAATAATTATACTATACCAAAAGTGTTTCTTCACCGCGTATATCCTGCTAATATCCCCGTAAAATCTGGCTATATCCTGTTGCCAACCTAATAGTAATGTGATATATTATATGTAGTAATCAAAACTACATCATACGAATTTCAAAACCACTATGTTGGAGGGAATATATTATGACAACCAAAGAACTCAAAAAATATTTTGAAGATCACTTGGTACCATCCAAGCTCTACAAGATTGGCGGACATCATAAGAACCGCATCTGTCTTGATAAGACAGCTGATGGCTGGGCAGTATTTTTCCAGGACAACAAGGACCGCATAGGTGTGATGAACTTCGTCGACGAAGCCTCCGCCTGCAACCGTATGAAGGACGAGCTTCGCAAACTCATGGAGCAGCTCTACGGAATCACCTGGGCACCTGCTCGCTAAACAGGACCAGTATATTTGCTCACTGCTTTGGCAGTGACCACTAAATACAATAATAATGGGAAGACCACTTTGATGTGAATTCAATCGGTCTTCCCTTATTTTTATCTGATATCATTTTTTATCAGGCATCGCACATGTATATTCTAAAGCTCAATCCCAGCGATCTCAGCAATCGCTGACAGCACTGCTCCCTGTCCCCATGGGAATGAACCATAGCTCTGATAGTGAACTCCGAAATCGTCGCAGGAACTCAGGGCGTCCCCAACAACTCCGTCTACAGTATGGGCCATCATACAGTCTACAGCCCTCTTAAGACACTTCACTACCCTGTCATACAGCTCGGAATCCTTCTCGATTACTCCGTCATAAATACCCTTTGCAAGAGAAAATGCGATCATTCCTGTAGCGGACGTATCGATGTGACCTTCAACAGCCTGAATCTGCCAGCTCCAGCCACCATCCTCTCTCTGATACTCCATGGCTATGTCGCAAAGCTCCATAAACCAGGGAACGAGACTGAACTCGGCCTTCAGTGCCACCTCTTTTCCCTTTCTGGTAAGGTATTTCTCAAGACTCGCGCCCCCTGAAAGGCCCATCATTAGCCATCCATAGGCTCTGCCCCAACCAAGAAGTCCCTGCTTGTTGCACTCGTGCTCTGCAGAGAAAACCTTTACAGTCTTCGCAGCATTGGTCTTGATTTCATCATAGTCGATGTCAGGTCTCTCCCCCAGGCTGTAGCCGTGGTAGATAAGGCCGCTCTTCTTATCTCTTCCGTATCTGTAGAAATTCATAAACTGAAGGTAGAGCTTTGCAATCTCCCCGAGATAATCCGATTCGGAATAGTAATGTACATCTGAATTGTTCTGTCCGTGGTACAGAATATCCTGAACTATCATCTTCATGCGGATGTAAGCAGACATAAAAAGTGTTGACTGTCCAATTCCATCTGCAAAAATGTAGTTATTGCCCTTTCCGGGGTTATATATGATAGATCCGGCAAAGTCCGTGGGCGCATCCATCACAAACTGATTTATCTTATCGATTATTTCCCTGTGGGCCGAATCATGGCTCTTTTCATACAACCTGATGATGTCATAGCCCGCCAGTGTATCATCAATGAAGTCCATCCTTCCGTCGTACTTGTTTTCCCAGAGCTTTAAATGGTCATTCAAAGCCTTCACAGCCCTGCCATAAAGCTCATCCTCTTCCTCCAATACCCCAAAGGAAGTAACCAGGCCCAGCATAAGCATTCCCCCGGGCCAAAACATGGGATCCTTGGTCCTTACGGATCTTCCAATGGCTTTTTTTACCACGTCCTTAGCCATCTGGGTTGGCGTCACGTTCATGATATTGTCCAGTTGCCTAATGGTCTCTTCTATGAGGTTTCTCGTTTTGTTATCAACCATAAACTTCTCCCAACTTGCGTTGCTTACTTCTTAAAGAATTTCTCAGTTACCTTGCTCATCAAATACTTAAATTCCTGGGTCCTTCCGTATAGCAGTAAATACACCCCATTGAAAACAACCGTTATTATAACTCCCATGAGTATCCATGTTGGGATAGTGATGCTTGCCATTACCACTTTGCTGATCATGTTGCAGAAGACAAGCACAGCCAAAAGGCTCGCCAGATACTTGGCACTGTCAACAAAGTACTCCCCTGCACTCTTGTCAAAGCATGCCCTGTAAATAATTATTGGCTTTGTCACATTGGCAATAAGTCCGGAAACAATGGTCCCTATATAAATACCGGTAAGCCCCAGCGGAGTCTGCACCAGCCAGATGGACAGCACCAGATTCACCGCGCCCTGTATAAGCGCCAGGTACTTATCCTGCTCAAACACACCGGCTGCAGTCTTGTAGTTACTAAGGACAATCCTGTCACCCTTAAAATAATAATCAATAAGAATGCAGTAAACCGCCGATGCCGGCAGTAGCCATTTATCCCCCAGCCACAGCTTGATGAGCGGTGTCAAAAGAACCATAAAGCCCACACAGGAAAATCCGTAAATCCAGGATGCAAAGAACCTGTATACCTTGAAAATATCGAACTGCTTCTGCTTGGACTCTGTGGCAATAAGGTTTCCAAAGCTTGAAATAACCGAGTTGAAGATAATATTTACGAAGTTTGAAACCGTGCTGATGACCAAATTGTAGTTATCAACATGGCCTGCAATCTTAACTTCCACCAAAGACGAAATAATAAGAGCATCTGTCTGAAGCCTTGCCACATCTCCCACCTTGTGGAAAACCAGAGCTTTGGTCTTACGCCAGACCTCGTCGCTCTCAGACTTAAGCAGTGGCTTAACATCTTTTTCCCTGAGGTACGGATACATATTATCCAAAAGCCTTGATACAAATATCTTCTGTATCAGCTGAATAACGGCATCAGTCAAAAGGAAAAGATAGAAATTCTTTGTGATGACAACAACAATTATCTGAAAAGCAACCGTAAAGATCTTGGTTATTGTGATGATATCGGTCTGAATATAGTTCTTTTGCTCAGCATTTATAAGGCTGTACTTGTAAGCCACAAAATAGCTGCTGACCGTATTGAACAGGAAAATGAAGTAGTACAGGGTCATATCTCTGACCGTCATTTCCCCGGGGTTCTTCGCAAGATACTTCAAAAAAGGTACCAGAGCAAGTCCAATCACCGCTACAACACAGGCTATAACGTAGTAGGCCTTCCTGTACAGCTGCATGTAGGACTTGATCTTCTCCCTGTCTCCTCTGGCCACAGGCTCGTAGAGACTGAAGTTCAGCGCAGTACCTATGCCCAGCTCCGCCATATTAAGAATCGCCAGAACGTTGGTGTAAGTGGTGTTAATGCCCAGCAGATTTTCGCTCAGATAATGGATAAAGACATTTCGCAGGATAAAAGACATTATGGCCGTTGCGATCTGTCCCACGTATCCGAAGGCTATATTTCTTTTTGCCGACTTAACTCTCCCCATTAAACAATAACTCCGTTTTTATCCATTAAGATCCAGTCGCCCCAGCAATCATGCATAAGAGCAGGATCAACTTTCTGATTATTGCGCATTGTGGCAGTTCTGATGATTTCTCTTCCTTTCCTGCCGTTGAGTCTTGCTCCCCAGAAACTGAAGGTAGAATTTGCGCAGATATTTCCAAGGCAGTGGCTCATGAGCATAAGATCCTGAACGCTGTCCTTGCCTGTATTCCAGTCAACTATGGTGTACTTGTCCTCATCGAAGTATTTATCCCTGGCGTACTCATGGTCACTGGTAAAGATATAGAAATGAACGTCCTCATACTTCTCTTCAAAGTACCTCATGGCGCTCTCATAATACTCTTCCGTTGCGATGTTTCCAAGAATCTCAATGTTCTCCGGAGCCAGATAATCGCCCCTTCTGATATGCACACTTACTGCATTCTGATTATCGATTTTGGACACAAGAGTCATATTTCTCTGATGGAGGTCCTTCACCGAATGCTCAGGGAAAAGAAAGAGCCTTTGCAGCTCATCCATAATATCCCCATAATATTTCTGACAGGCAAAATATCCCTCCACGTACTTATCCTCAAATTCAAATATCTCCGGATGGTACATTTGGGTCTCTGTAAAAACTTTGTCGTTGGAATTCTCTCTAAGTCCCAGCTTCTTTAGAACCTTACCGGTGACTTTCTTAGCAAATCCCTGATTAAGAAAAGCGTCCCTCTCCTCATCGCTACAGATCTCATAAGGCAGATCCCTGAAAAGAGAAAGCTCAAACTCCCTTGGCGCCAGCATCTTCTCCTGGGTCTTGGGATCAAACCATGAAAGGTCCAGCTTGACTTCTTTTCCCAGACTAAGAAGCTTTCTATATAATGAATACTGCTGCATCTGGTTTCCCAGACCGCCGGCAATCTTTATAATAACCATAATTTCCCCAACAGATCGCCAAAGTCAGACGATCCTACCCTTTACTTTTTTCTAAAATCCACTTGTAAGCCTTAATCATTTCATCCGGCTTCCTAAGCTCCTGCACCGGAAGAACATAGTTCTCACAGGTTCCGAAAAGATCTGTGGCAATTCCCCTGCTCTTTACAGAGTAGCCGATAACCAGCGTCGGAACGCCGCTGCTGTAAGCCGCAATTGTAGAGTGCGTTCTTGCGCCCACAAAAAAGCTGCACTTTGAGATATAGCCCTTCAGCTCCTGGGCCGGCGCATCTCCGATGAGAGTCACCCTCTTTGTATCCTTGAACTCCAGATAAAGCTCCTCAAGCGGCCTTCTGTCATCATTGTTTGCCCACACCACGTGAGGGATCAGCGCAACATTCTGATCCGTCTCATCCAGAATGTATTTAATGAAATTCTTGTAGTTTTCAATTGTTATTCCCGGCACAGTCTCTTTGTTCTGCACCATTGGGCTTAAGTTAATTCCCACAGTCTTACCGGGTAAAAAATGCTTTGGTATGGAAACCTTGCTGGTATCCAGCTCAAATGCCGGATCCTTGCGAAGTTCCACCCTGTCCTCTTCAACACCTGCCACCACAAGAGCATCTCTTGTTATTGACTCTCTGGCATATATCCTGTCATAGGACTTAAGGTCCTCCCGAAGCCATCCGTTCATCAAAGAGTCAGGCTCAATTGAGCATCCCCAAAGTACGGTTTCAAAGCCCTTCTTTTTAAAGACGTTGTGGGCCAGGATCAGATCATCCACCATCTCAGGATAACAGTAGTTATCTCCGCCAATAGAGACCGCAAGTGGCTTTCCTGAAAACTGTGTGTGAGGATTTTTCTCCCTGTAATCACTTACCGCCTTGTCAAAAGCCCTGAAGGCGTCCTTGTACTTAAATCTCTGGAAAGACTCCTTATCTCCCGAGACCTTTCTGTACACATAGTAGAGCGCATGGGGAATAAATTCCCTGTCAATGTGTCTGTCCTCCACCAGAACACAAAGTCCCTTCTTCTCAAGAGCCCCCAGCGAGTACTTTCTGTCCTCAGCCTCGCTGTTGGTCGCCACAACTACGGGGATCATGGTATCTACCCCCGCCTCCAGCCTCTTTTTCTCAATGAGCTTAAGAGTGCTGTCCGCAATGGCTTCACAGCCGTGATTGCCGCTTCCTGCATGCATATATAGAATTATAGGCCTGTTAAGATCCATACTCTTCTCCATACTTAGTTTTTTATTCAGGCAGTCGCCTTATGCCTTGCATAGAGCTTTAAATACAGCTCCCGATCAAACTTAAGAATCATAACCTTTAACTTGTGTCCCATGGAAAGCGCTGCAAAGGCACCTCTTACCTTAAGGGCATGGTTTATCTGCCCAATAGCCTGATCCATGGCCTCTTTATCCAGCGCTGCATCCCTTTCCCCTGTCTGGGTTGCTACCTTTCCAATCACCAGAAGCGCCGTCAGTATCTGGGATACTGCAACGCTCACAAAGGCATAGGGTGAAATATTCTCCTTTACCTCAAGAAGCTTTTCCTCCGTCTGCCTCCAGCACAGTATCTGATCCAGATAGCTCCTTTTAAAGGAACTGTTCATGGCGCCGTTTTCGTTCTCATTATATATGTAATTGCCCTCCGGAATGCATCTGATGCAGCGTCTCTTATCAGCAAAAAGAGCCAGATCCAGCATAAAAAGCAGATCTTCCCCGATAGCCAAGCCTTCCTTGAATCTGATGCCCGCCTCAGTCAGGGCTTTCCTCTCAATGAGCTTACCCCAAACGTGGGTATTCTCATTAAGTATCGAGTTCTCAATGTACTGAAATCCTGAAATCTTCTGAGCATTGTTGTAACTCTTTGTCTCGTCAACCAGCATGGTTGCTTCATCCGCATGCTTAAGAAGATTGGATAAAAAAACATTTGTTACTTCATCGTCAGAATCCACAAACACTATAAATCTGCCCTTTGCCAGGTCGACTCCAAGATTCCTTGCATGGGAAACGCCGTGATTTTCCGTATGCTTTACACTTATCTTAACTCCATCCCTGTTACCGGAAAGCTCGTCGCAGATCACATCGCTTCCATCGCTGGAGCCGTCATCCACCAGTATGATCTCCATCTCCTCGGGACTGATCTCCCTCTGGGAAAGGCACGACTCAACGCACCTTCGCAGGGTATCCTTCGCCTGATAGACAGGAATGATTATGCTAACCATCAGATTTTTACCAGAATCAGTACTCATTCCAGTTTTCTCTTTCTACTCCATGTATTGTTCCAAGGCCATAGTGCTGGGCCATGAAGAAATTGATCCAGTATCTCCAGTCCTCTGTTATGTCAGATTCATAGGCAAAAGAGAATCTGGTCTGCCACAAAGGCCTGAGCATAGGAGCCTCCACATCATCGCCCCCATTGGCTGCCAGCTCTGTAAGATATGCATCTCTTTCGTCAAACTCTCTCTTGATCCTGGCAAGGTTTGCTCCATCATCGAAGTATGCCAGCGCAAAGAAAACGGCTGATATTGTAATAATGCACGTCATTGAAGCTTTTATGAGTTTTTCCTTACACTTTGATAGTGTGGCTATACCCTGTGCTATGGCTGTCATAAGATAAATACTGGCACCATAGTAGGATCTGAGTTCTGATGTGGGTATCAGAATAAGGGCATAACAGGTTGCTGCAAACAAAAGTCCAAACAGCACCATGAAGCGTGTGCTTCTGACAAAGAGTTCATTTCTCTCGCAGAAGTAGAACATCAGCACCATGGTAACAATAAATGCAGCCACCAGGATGAAGTAGCTGTTTTTGATATTAAGTGTTATTTTAAGGAATCTGGCCATAATAGCCACAATTCCGGTGTGCTCTTCCTCTGTAACGTCAAGTCTTCCGTAGTTGCCGGGAGACAGAACCATCATGGCAAATCCGATAATGCTGCCGACAAATCCTGAGATCATCCAAGGCTTAAGAGAGGAAAACTTCTTCTGATTCTTGAAGATATGGTAGCCCATTTCTATAAGCATAAAAAGGATCAATCCTCCGGAGGTATTTTCGTTACACCAGCCGGCTGCCAGGCCAAAGAAAAACATGCCTATGGCAAACAGGAGACTCTTTTGCTGTTCAATACTCTTTCTGTAGAGAGTGATAAAGCCCATGATTATGGTCATTGTGAACATATAATTGCATGCTCCGTCCTCCCAGAACACTGTATTGGAGATGGCCGGATCCAGAAACCACATCATGATGAGGATGAATCCATAGACCTTGACGTCGTATTCTCTTTTTCCCTGAACATTTGCATAGATAAGAAGTGATAAAAGGATGAATACTGCTCCGGCAACAACGTTAAACACTGCCTTCACATTGATGTAAAGGAAAATCCTGAGGATTATGTGCGCAACACTTCTGCCGGTATGGCTTACCCAGTGCTCCGCCTCCTGCCTGAACAGATCAAAAAAGCTGTTTGCTTCATGAACAGTATCCCAATATATCAGATCGTCGGACATATTCGGTGTCAGGAATTCATATATAGTTACCGCCAGAAATGCCATGATCAGCATTCCATAGAAAACTATTTTCCTATTTTTTTTCGACATCAGTTAACATTTTCCTTTCAAAAAGAGCCCCAAAATAAACTCCCAGCACCGGCAAAAGCAGATTTCTGCCAAAGTACTCCGATACAAATGTGGCCTCAATTACAGTATAAATGGAAAGCGACAGGACAACAATCAGTGTCCAGGCATCTTTTCTCTTATAGCAAAGATAAATAAGCACTATGACCAGTGCACAGATAATAGCTGTAGGAATTATACCATACCAGTAAAAGAGCCTTACCCAGCCCATATCAAAGTAATCTATGCTGTTCCTGTCAGAGAAGAGCTTCCAGGATTCGATTGATCCCGGGTGTCTGTCATTGGCCCTGTACAGGTATAGAATTCTGTTATTTAAAAGCTCATCCAGAGTTGTAACGAACCTCTGATAAGGTGTGGCTCCAAGATATCTTGGAATATGACCGTTACAGGCTGCCCAAATGGAAAATGCAACACACAAAACGGGTGTAACTAAAACTGTAAGAATATAAGGGTACTTCTTAGTGCAAAGCCAGGGCAGATATCTTACGATCACTGCCAGAAGAATAGTGAACATACCTATCATCATGCTGGTTCTGGAGGCTGTTACCTTGAAAAGCCCCAGGTTTGCCACAGTGATCACCACAAAATGCCACCACTTGGCCTTGCTGCCATATATCCACATCCACATAAGCATAAGGGCATAGACACATCCCCAAAGGGTATTTGGATGACCAAAGCCAATGGTGTATCTAAGCTCCGGTGCCTGATCATCATCCCTGCCAAAATCCGCCATCAGGGAAATATTGCCATAGATTCCGGTAACAGACAAAAGAGCTATCACAAAAAAACCGATACAGCAGGTCCAGAACATGACCTTCATGGTCTTACCCAGGTTGATATTCTTGGCTGCCATTACAAAGGTGGCAAATCTTAAGAGCTCGTTTCTGCCTGTAAGCCTGTAGCAGGCAAAGGTAAATATCCACACAGCAGCGATCAGTGCCCACTCCCTGTTCTCATGGTCAGTGATGATCACTGCCAGGAATGTGATAACAAATGTTATTCTGAAAACATAGCTCTCATACGGGAAATGCACCTCACTCTTCTCCACGATCATCAGAATAAGCTCAATCATAAGAGCCAGGTAAAAGAACCTGTTAGCCAGTCTTCTTCTGTTATTGGTATTTGCAGTTTTTGTCAGTAGTTGTTTAATGGTTTCCATATTCTCTCATAGCTTAGGAAGCTGATATCTTCAGAGTCCTTAAGATTTTATGGTAGGCCTTTCTGCAGAAACGCCCAACCGTAATGTCAAACTTGTGGTAAAGCCTTGAGACTGCTGTAATCTTTGGCATTATCAGGTAATCCAGATCCTTCAGGTGCTGCCTTATGTACTCAGGATAGGTATCGTCAATCTCTACCCTCTCAAATCTTGCATCCCTGCCAAAGATATCCTGTCCAAGCACCAGTCTGTCCATAGTCTCCGCAAGGATCTCTCTGTCATTGTATTCCTGATGGGCTGCAGCCTTTACCTTGACGCCTATTCTCTCCACCGGATTGGTCTCATGCATTCCACCCATATATCCAAAGTGCCATCCGCCGTTTTCTACTCTCACGGACCTCTCATCCGTAACGGATACCAGATCTCTTAACCTTACGATTCCCTCTTTTGGAATATTAAGTGTAGAGGTAACCTTGGTTCCAAGCCATTTTCTGTCCTCATCCCTTATCTGTGGGAAATCACCTGTTATTGAAAGAAGCTTACCTGATTTTTCCTCCATATTGAGGAATGCATAGAAATTGCGCTGTGCCAGGTGGTATACCCTGGTCTTGTCAAAGTTCTTGATGATATCCTCAAGCACCTTGGGATTTGGAATCTCATCCAGATCTCCAAAGATGATCACGTCATCCTCTGTGGCTCCGACCTTCTTAAGTCCCTCTACAAGGTGGTTCTTCTGGAAGTAGTCCCTCTCGTGGGTCAGGGCAACCTTTGGAGTGTCCGTAACCACCACATACTCGATCCTGTCCAGATACTCCTTAAAAAGATCCTTGTGCTTCTCAAAGCACAGCTCCTTATCCTCCCCGGAGAAGGTCATGGTGGACTCCTCAATGATAAATTTGTCCACATAGGGGCTAAGAACATTCAGCCTTATCTTCAATATATCAATTTCGTTAAAAAAAGGTATCAGATCGTAAACCATAAATCCTCTGTTCAAATCCCGCTACGGTAGGCCTGCCGCCCTCCGGAATTATATTTTTCACCGGGATTAGTCTAAATTATTTTCGCCCAAGCAGCTTCTTAACCATAGCTTTTGTTTTGTAGCTTCGCCCAAGACTGCATAGTTTCTCGAAGGCACCATCCCCGGTCATAATTTCGTGGACGTATGTATCCTCCTCCGGTGCCCACTGTGGCAGCGCCTTCAGGGCGTACTCTTTATAAAATGGATCATCCATGATCCTCGTAAGCTCACGTTTTTTTTCTCCGGTGCCCAGCATGGAGTATACAAGACTCTTAACTGCGATTGTGCAGGTCAGGGTCTTTCTCTCAGCTATCTTTTTTGTAAAGCGGTCACCGGTCCACTTATCCGCATACTCATCGAAGGATTTCCAGGCATCCACCTGGTTTTCGAGGAACTCCTTGTGGAAGCTCCCCGTCAGTCCCTGAGCGTTATCTCTGTAATAGTACAGGATTTCATCCAGATACACAATGGAAGTAGCCTTATCTATCAGCTCCGCCGTCTGAAGCAGGTCCTCACCGTGGTTGAACTGCTTACCACCAATGTGATCCGCGCCATCTCCATTATTTTCATCATCATTTATGCCGCGTCCGGCGTCCCCTTCGACTATCTGCCGAGCCAGCCCTCGGCTGATCACTTTGTTCCACAGTGCATTAAGCGAGTCGTTCAGGCACATTATCTCGTAAAACTGTGCCTTCTCCGCCTCTTTATAAATCCTTCCGGCCTCAAATCCGGCAGAAAAATCAAACATTCTCTTATCCGGAGTCTCTATTCCTGCCGCATTATGCAGAATTATGTCTGGAAAATCCGCCTCGTCCCGGCGTTCCAAAAATCCCAGCACCTTCACCAGGGCCAGCGCATCCATCTTATCATCCGCGTCTGCGAAGAAGATGTAGTCGCCCTTAGCAGCCTTCATGCCCTCTCTTCTGGCGCCGTAGGCTCCGATTTTCCCAAAGTGAAGGCTGCGATACTTGCTATCCTTTTCGCTGCAAGCGTCGCAGATCTGGCCGCTCTCGTCTGCTGAGCCGTTCTCAACAAGAAGCACCTCCAGCGAAGATCCCTCCGGAATCACCATGGCATCAACTGACTCTATGCACTCTTTTATGTACTTTTCCGCATTGTACACAGGAATCACAATTGAGAATGTCATGTGATGTTATGCTCCTTTTTCCATTTTTCTGTCTGCCTCCAGAAAAGAAGTGGTCTCACCGCCATCTTAAATCTCTTTTTCGGACTGTAAAAATGGGGATAATTCTCATTTTCTCCCCACCATTTATGAAACGCAAAGGGCTCAACCCCTTTATTCTCAGGCAAAGGATGCTCTCTTCCAAACAAAACAGCCTTTTCCAGAGGTGCCCATTTCATGCCGGCAGCTTCCATATCGTTTTTATGCATGCAGCAGATGAAAATATCCTCGTTATAGAAGTCATCAAAGCCCTTTTCCCAGGGCAGATTCATCTTGTCAGGATACTCCATGAGCCTCTTGGACCTGATGGATACAGAATTTCCTACGCGGCATATATTTCCCTGACTATCCCTGTAGGCATAGTCGTTCTTAGGCAGAGGCCAGGGAGATCCAATATAGTCGTAATCAAGGAACTCATCCCTCCAGTTCTCCGGATGAATAACAAAGCCATCCGCATGAACTATCAGCGCAAAATCAGTATTTATATGCTTATACAGCTCGTAAGCCATCTTGTAATTAAACTTATCAATATTGTCGAGAATATCGGTGTGGCTGTACCTTATCTCTTTTGGCAGATAAAAAGGCTTCTTGTGGGTTATCAGCACCGCGTCGCCGAATTCAATACCTAGCATGCTGTACTTCATAGCCTGCACCGTCTCATATATATCAACACTGGTCATGGCAACCAGAGTCACATTTGAAAGTTTCAACTTCTTTGTATCTTGTCCCATATCTTTTCCATTTTGCGCATCAAACTAATACTTCAGGCATCCTGATCATATATCATGAAAACAAGTACTTATACTTCCTCATCTGTTCGAAAATAATTGCGCGCACACGTTCTATTATAGCATTATCGTATATGCCAGCACCAGCCAGAATACCCTCTACATCCTTTTTTGTGAAGTCAAAAGAAATATTGTCTCCGTAAA
Source organism: Butyrivibrio sp. (assembly GCA_024692165.1). GTDB lineage: Bacteria > Bacillota > Clostridia > Lachnospirales > Lachnospiraceae > Butyrivibrio. Next base: position 14,073 of record JAILMY010000246.1, read on the forward strand.
GCCTTGTGGCAATCTCAAGCTGCTCCTCAAAGTTCTCACAAAAGGTCTTAGCTTTCACAGTATCCATAAGCTCATAAACCGGGCCTCCCATAGGATAATCCATGGTTGTATCCGACAAAAGGCCTGCTCCGTTATCAAATATCGGGCAAAGCCTGTAGGAACCTGTGCCCTCTGAAACAACCGCAATATTATGGGTATGCCTGTCCTCATTAAGGAAAAAAGCATCTATGACCAGCATCTTCTGCATATAGACTCCAAATTCCTTAATGCCTGTGGCTCTCTCCACCTGATCTACTAAAGTTTTCAATCGCTCTTCGTGATCGACAGTTTTATAAATGATCGAATTAAGACTCACACCGTAGGAATTCTTGAACAGCCTCTCCAGTGTAATAATCTGGGCATTGCCTCCGGTAAAATCACGACTGGCCGCTGCATTGTACTCCGTCATCTTGTACTTTACCTTTGTAAGGTCATAGACAACAAATTCAAAATCCTTTAGGGAGCTCTTTTTCAATAGGTGTGAAATTACATACTCCGAAAGGCCTTCGTACCCGGTAAAGTCCGCTTTGTACCAATAGCCATCCTTCTCCCATTTAAGCTGGTTGCCCTTGGAAGACTGCCTATTCAGTTCTTTCTTGTCTTCATCTAAAAGCTCTATCATAGGCCTTAAATCTCACCTCTCTATTTCCAGCCAAAAATCGTCCTCAGCCATGCGTCCCTTCGTCTTCTCAATGATAAGGATTGGGTCATAAAATGGAATACCCAGTGAATCAAGCATTATCTTCATCTTGTCTCTGGTCCTGGGAAAACATCTGGATTCCATAAATTCCTCGTATTCCTCAAAGGACGGGGATTCATTTATTCCAAAAGCCCTGAACATAAGATTCCTGGCATAATTTCTGATCCTGACTACCCTCTTCATCTCATCCACATCGATCACTGTGCATACAGTGTCCTTGTAATAATAATAGATTCTAAGGGGCAGTTCCTTGGGAGGAAGCACCAGCTCATCCGACAGCTCCGGGTGCAGCATCAATATCTGATTAAGGAGGGTCACCGGTCCTGTGATATCCTTATCCCCCATCTCCCATCTCTCCACTGTAGGCTTTGAAACCCGCAAAAACTCAGCCATCTCCTTCTGGGTCATTCCAAGAGACTGCCTCATTTCCTTCACGGCCCGGGGTGATAAATTTTTAGGGGTGACATATTTTCTGCTCATAACGAATGCTATCCTCCTAAAATAATTAAACCATTAAAATGATGGTAATTCAAGTGGATTTTACCATCATTTTAATGGTTTGCATCATACATGAAACACTTTGATAAGTCCTGTGCGTCTCTCAAGGCTTCTCCATATCTTCTTGCCCATGTAAAAGCCGTAAAGAACTGCTGCCCGGATCTTCTGGAAAAAGGATCTCACCTTTCCCGGGTGAACATTGAGCCTCTTGTAGGTTGCTGAATACTTCTTGTAATCCTCAAGTTCAGCCCTGCACTCCTTTGGGGTAAAGAGCCTTCCCTTCTTATCCATATAATTAAAGCAGCTGTAGATGTTCTGCTCTGAAGCCCAGAAACCATCAGACACATTGTGTCTTGCCCAGTACTTTGGAGCAATGGCAAACTTCAGCTCCTGGCTGGTAAATGCCGGAAATACTGCAAAAGAAGAATTGGAAAGCAAAAGATAACGTGCGTTCTTTAATATTGCATAGTCCGTACCCAGATCATTTCTTACGGCCTTGACCTCAGGCAGTATCTTGTATGCTGCCTCTACATCATCGGTCACCGCAAGGAACTCCATGTCCGGGCGGATCTTTCTCATATTTCTGATACCGTTTATCCAATACTTACGATCAAGCCACAGCTCCGGTGAATTGGAATAATCACCGCATCTTAAGTGGATGATACAAAGGTTATCCCTGGTATACTCGTGGGTGTCATACTCAGGCTTAACCTTAAGCCAGTCCTTAAGTTCATCCCTGTACTTCTCAAAGTAGGCTTCAGCCTGAAGATTTCCATACAAAAGAGTGTTGTCCTCAATATCCTTAAATCTGGGATCCACTCCGCTGACATAGGCACCATGCTCCATATCGTGGTCGGAACTTCCGATGTAGAGTCTGTTGTCGTTGTCCTCAAAAATCGTAAACTTGGACTTATCTTCTTCCGGGATCTCTTTTCCCAGATCTATATCCATGAAGTACATTCCGCTGTCGGAATGCATGTTGTTGGCCAGAGCCTTGGGATTGCATATGCCAAACTCCAAGCCCTTCTCCTTGGCCAGCGCCCTGGCAGCCACATACCAAAAGAGCTGATTTCCCAGACCAAAACCATATAAAAACTCAGTTCCTATCATTGGATTATCGTCCTTCCCTCCAGAGTGGTCTCTGTGATCTTCTCGTCCTTGACCTCATAGATCACATCGCAGTTTGCGATAGTGTTAAGTCTGTGGGCAATGATCACCATGGTCTTCTTGCCGTGGAAGCCGTTGATAGCCTCCATGACTGCTGCCTCTGTCTCGTTATCAAGGGCACTTGTCGCCTCATCAAATACCAGGATCTCAGGATTGTGGTAAAGAGCTCTGGCAATACCGATACGCTGTCTCTGTCCGCCTGAGAGTCTTACACCCCTGTCGCCGATAGTTGTATCAAGGCCTTCCGGAAGTGATCTTACAAAGTCAGCCAGCTGGGCCTCCTCCATAACCTCCCAGATCCTCTTCTCATCGATCTTATCCTCATCAATACCAAAGGCAATGTTCTCACGGATGGTCTCATCCACCAGATAAATCGCCTGAGGGATATATCCGATCTGGGCAAGCCAGGAATCGTAGTTGCTAAAGATATTGCTGCCGTCGCAGGTTATCTCGCCCTCCTGAACATGCAAAAGTCCGAGAAGGATATCCACAATAGTGGACTTTCCTGCACCGGAAGGTCCCATGATTCCCACGGACTGACCCTTTTTGACCACCATGTTAGCCTTGGTAAAAATATTCTTTTCAGCATCAGGATATGCAAAAGTAATATCCTTAAGCTCGATCTTATCCTTAAGATGAAGCTCCGGTCCGGCAATGGCAGCTCTTTCTGCTCTCATGGCCTTGTCCGTCTTCATGGACTCTGTCAGGTTCTCATAAACAAAATCAAGAGAATACTGCTCGTAGGCAATCTCTGTGATATAGGTGTTGATACGGTTTGCTGAAGGCATGATCCTGATAGCCGCAACACCGAATGCTGTCAGCTGTGGAACCAGCATGGCAGCATCGCCGCCCCTCAGGATATAAACCAGTATGAACAAAAGAACTGTAGCCATAAATACAGTCTCTATCATAAGCCTGGGTACACTGTTCAAAACCGCATAGTCTCTGGCGATATTGGCACCCACCTTACCAGACTCATAGTAGTTACGGATATAGAAATCCTGTCTGTTTAAAACCTTAACATCCTTAAGGCCGTAAATTGCCTGAATTCTCCATCTGGCAATTCTGGACTGAGTCTCCTGATTGCGTCTTCCGATATCGTTGAGCTTGGGCTTAAGCCCCTTTACACTGATAAATGTCATAATGAGCAGCACCACCAGCATCAGCAGTGTCATCTGCCAGTTAACATACAAAAGCACTATTCCAAGACAGGCTGAAACCACCAGCTCTGTGGACAGCTGCAAAAATGCCAGCACCAGGGAAAAGACCCTTGGAATATCACTGTCTGTGATTCTGAAAACTGTAGGGATATCAGCCCCAAGGTACTCCTCGTAGGGCTTATTGAGGAACTCCCTCATAACACGGCTTATCATGTCGTTTCTGGCCCTGGCTACAAAGGTATTCTGCCTGTGTATAAGGAATAAAAGATATGCGTTCTTAACCACAAAAAGAACTATCATAAGCACCAAAAGAGCACAGGAAATCTTCTTATCATCCGTAAGCCCCAAAGTATTTATGATGGCGCTGAGCCACTCCCTTGCCTCAATAAATTCATGCAGGGATTCCGGTACAAGTATTGTTGAAACCACCGGAAGCATCATGGATACGCCCAGAGTCTCAAAAACACCGCCAATCAGTATAAGGACAGCCAGTAAAACCAGCTGTCCTTTTTGTTTTTTGTCAAATATATAATTTATCTTGGTAAAAATAGAAACCTTTTTACCCTCGTTCTGTGTTTCCGTCATTTATAATTTCCTTGTTTAGATGGCAATTCTCTTCATCCTGTCGGTGTAGATGTCATCCATTCTCTTATTGTTGATCCACTTGCTGGGTGCGATGACGATCTTGTTAGGATTGTCATTGAGCCATGCTGCCCACCAGCTAAAAGAGCTGTTGGCCATAATGTGGTGCTTGCATCTGCTCATAAGAGTCATCTCAGCAATATCCGTATAGGCATTCTCATCCAGGTCCACAACAATGAAGTTGGGGCCTCTGAAATGCTTCTTGCACCATTCCTTGTCGTCGGTAAAGATGAAAAATACCGCGTTAGGGAACTGGTTCCTGATCTCGTTGATAGCACTCTTATAATATTTCTCTGTACAGATGTGGTGGATGTGGATGTGCTCCGCATCGATGTAGTCAGTCCTTCTGATATGGAGGCTTACTGACTCGCAGCACTCAACCTGCTGCAGAGTGGTCCAGCTTACGCTGTCCTGCATGATTTCCTGGGGTCTTTTCTCAAAGTCCAACTTGAGCTCATCAATAACGCTCTGGTCCGGAAAATACTTATCGCTCTGCCAATAGCCCACCAGATAAGCGGTCTCAACCTCAAGGATCTTTGGCTCAAATATTCCTGATTCCTCATCAATCCTGAAAGTCTTACGGCCTGTTAACTTTCTCCTGATCCTGCTGAAGATATCCATTTTAGAATCAGTAATCTTTATGACCTCATCCTGTGTAGCCCTGTCATACTCTATCCCGAATCGATGAAGCACCGGTTCTCTGAGCTCATCACCAATAAAGCCATTGACATCGTCTATCTTGACTTCTCTGCCCAGCTTTTTGAGCTGCTTATATAAAGCGTACTGGAACATCTGATTGCCCATTCCGCCCTTTAACTGAATAATTATCATACTACTCCGTCCTCATAAAGAAAAAACGCTACGCAAAAAGATTCTGCCCTGAACATAATTATAACATATATTCCTTCTCATACCACTGCTGGAACATAAGGATATACCATATCTGAATTCTGTAATATCCCCGCTCTGTGAAGTCTGTCCACATTTTCCAGACTACCTCAGGGTCCAGGATTCCCTGTTTTTGCAGCTTATTCTTATCAATGAGATCTTCAGCCCAGGCGCGAAGATCCGCATCCATGAGCCATTTGTCTATAGGAATAGAAAAGCCCTTCTTAGGTCTGTCCATCATTTCCTTTGGCACATACTTATAGAGCACGTCCCTAAGGACCTGCTTTCCTACATCGCCCTGCCTCAAATATTCCACAGGAAGAGTCCAGGCAAACTCCACCAGATCCCTGTCCAGCATAGGCACACGGGTCTCCAGAGAAACAGCCATGGCTGTCCTGTCCACCTTAACCAGAATATCATCGGGGTGGTAAACCAGCATATCCATAAGCATACACTCATGGTTTACCTCAGACATAAAGTCGTTGGGAAGCTCTGTGTACTTGTACGGCAGCACCTTTTCGCTGAGGGCGATCTTCTTTGTAAGAGGATCGGTCTCGTGCTCCATCTTGTGAAGATCACAGGGGCCCTTTGCTCCAAGTAGGGTTCCCTTGATCCTGAAAATATCCTTTTTAGCAAGGGGTGAGTGCAGCACCAAGCTGCTGGCAGGCTTTCTGATAAAGTATGGGATATTTCCCATCTTTCCCCATATCCTGCTGATGGAGGCATAGGAAGTATATCCGCAAAAGAGCTCGTCTCCTGCGTCTCCTGAAAGTGAAACCGTCACATGGTCCCTGGTCATTTTACTTACCAGGTAAGTAGGTATCTGTGATGAATCTGCAAAGGGCTCACCAAACATCCTTGCAAGCTTTGGAATAACTGCCTTGGCATCGTCCTCGGAAATATAGAGCTCTGTGTGCTCTGTACCAAGGTGCTTTGCAATCTCTGCAGCAATCTCCGCCTCGTTGTATTCCTTGTTGTTCATACCAATGGTAAAGGTTCTCACCTTACCCGGTGCCAGATCCTGCATAAGTGACACTATGGTGCTGGAATCAATGCCCGCAGAAAGGAATGCTCCTACAGGAACATCAGCAACCATCTGATCCTTTATTGAAGCCCGTAGGAGCCTCTCAAGCTCCATTGCAGCTTCCTGTCTGGATCCTGTAAAAATATTGCTCTGGCCCCTTTTTGCCACTTCCTTCATGGACCAGTAGGCTTTCTCTGTGGTTTTAAAGCTGTCCACATCAACCTCAAGAACCGTGCCGGCTTCCAGCTTGTTTATGCCCTTGTAGATAGAATAAGGGGCAGGAATATATCCTTCTGTAAAATAGATATCGAGAACCTCTGTGTTGATCCCGTTATCAAAGCCGTCCACAACCCTTAGGCACCCTATATCAGAGGCAAAAGAAAAAGCACCTGCCACCATGCCGTAGTACAAAGGCTTTTCGCCCACTCTGTCCCTGGCAAGGGTCACTGTGTTCTTTTCCTTGTCGTAAACTGCCAGCGCAAACATGCCCTTGCACATCTTAAGGGCATCCATGATTCCGTAAGCCTCAATGGCTTCAAGAAGGATCTCGGTGTCGGAGGTACTCTTAAAGGTTGTTACCTTGCCCTCTTTTACCAGCTTGTCCTTAACCTCCTTGTTGTTGTAGATCTCGCCGTTATAAACCATGATGCTGCGGCCGCTGTGGGACACGAAGGGCTGAGCGCCGTTCTTTGAAAGGTCCACAATGGAAAGTCTTCTGTGACCAAGGGCCACTTTTCCATCCTCGCTGACGAAAATCCCGCCATCGTCAGGGCCTCTGTGAAGCATCCTGTCATTCATCTTCTGTATGTTGGCTCTTGCATCGCCCTTGAATTTAAGTAGTCCCGCGATTCCGCACATAAAAACTCCTCAAACTTTGATGTACCGGTTCTTATCTGCCATCCAGCACTCTCTCAAAGTATTTTTCCCATTTTTCATTGGCAACCTTAGGGTCATATTTATCCTGAACCTTTGTTGCCTTCTGTCCAAGCTTGTCAGCAAATTCCTTATCTGACAGCACCTTTAGTATTGCATTCACCATGGCATCCTTGTCATCCACAGGAACAAGCAGCCCATTCTCGCCACTTATTATAAGATCCTTCGGACCACCGCAGGGGCAATCTGTGGATATACATGGAAGTCCCAGACTCATGGCCTCAATAAGGGCATTGGGCATTCCCTCCTGCTTTGAAGCCAGGATAAAAAGCGATGTCTTCTCAATATGCTCAGCTACATTGCTCACCACTCCCACGAAGGAGACATTTTTCTCAATCCCGAGATTTATGGCCAGATGGCGAAGCTTTATCATATCAGGACCATCCCCAAAGAGCCTTAGCTGATAGTCCGTATAACCTCTCTTTAAGACCTCTGCGAAGGCCTCCATTACAAGGCTCTGATTCTTGTTCTCATCGAGCCTTCCCACCATTACAATGCTCTTTTCCCTCTCTCCCACATATCTCTTTCGGATAAATGCAGGATTTATGGCATTTGGAAGGATAGTGCAGCGCCTGCGCAGGTGTATCGGAAACCACTTTCTGGCTGTGGTGGTCTGAACCACGATGCCTGCTGCCTTTCCAAAGGTAGCCAGCATGCCTGTCTTAAGGGACATGTCATAGTATTCCATATCCGGGTCAGCTCTTACGGAAACCACCACCTTGATGTCCTCTCTGGTGGCAGTTGACAGGGCCATGATATTGTTCTTGCCTATAAAACTAAGCACCAGATCCGGGCGAAGCTCCTTCCAGATCCCGGTGAGCTTATCCTTCCTCTTTTTAAGGTTTTTAAGCCTCCCCTCCTGTTCCTCCTTAAGGAGCGCTGAAAAGACTCTCTTTATGCCTCCCTTTTCACCGCCGTCAGGATCCACCCAGGCAGGATTTTCATCGGGGTCGCACACCTGCACCGCTCTCTCTGCCCCTGCAGGAACCACTTTCCAGGCTGCATGCTTAACCTCATACTCCTCGGGTGCCAGGTACGTGGTAACAAGAGTTACCTTGTAACCCTTCTCAAAAAAGTAATCGGCCAGATTCACCATGACTCTCTCGGCGCCACCCTTTTGCAGGGAGCCGATATACATGGCAATATGCGGTTTTGCGCTCATCCCCTCATTAGACAAGTTGTAACCCCTCCACTATTTCACTTTGAATCCCCATATCATAGCATGTAGTAGCTGTACCACTGCTGGAAGATAAAGAATGACCAGGCGATCTTACTGTAGTTGGCGCCGGTGGCCGGTCCTCCATCTCCGTTCACAACATAGTTATTTATAAACTTTGAAACGTACTCAGAGTCAAATACTCCCTGCTTCTTCAAAAACGAAGTGCTGCTAAAATCAAGAAGCTTCTCCTTTAAAGGGCCTCTCAGCCACTGATCCATCGGAACTCCAAAGCCTGTCTTTGGTCTGTCCAGGAGCTGCCTTGGGATATAGTCATAGGCGATATCCTTAAGGATATGCTTCTTGTCCCCGTTCATATATTTGAACTTGTGTGGAATCCTGAAAGAATACTCCATAACATCCGTATCCATGATAGGGCATCTGGACTCCAGGGAATACTTCATGGACGCCCTGTCCATCTTAACCAGGATATCCTCAGGAAGATAAGTATCCATATCCAGCAGCATTCTTCTGGTCTGGAAGTTTGGCACGTTATAAAGGCTCTCCATAGGGTAAAGAACCGGTGCCACATTTCCGGGAAGATTGTAATCCGTCGCCAGGTAATCCGCCGCAGACATGGGGATATCCAGCATCTCTTTTCCCGAAATGAAAGCATGGGCAGCCTTCACGTAGCCTTCAGAAACCAGCTGCGTCTTGGTCTCAGGATTTCTGTTACCTGCCACAACCCTTACCTTGAAAGGCATCTTATCCAGAAGTGTCCCGCTTCCAAACGGGATCTTTCCTATGGCATTTACTACTGCTCCAGGAATCTCCAGCATCTGGGCCTGGGCCACATTTTCATATACGTTGTATCCGCAAAAGAACTCGTCGCCGCCGTCGCCGGACAGAGCAACCGTCACGTCCTTTTTGGCCAGCTTGCTTACAAGCATTGAAGGAATCTCAGAGTTATCCGCAAAGGGCTCGTCGTAGTACTGCGGAATGCTGCTGACCAGGTCAAACATCTCCTTTTCGGAAATGTACAGCTCTGTGTGCTCGCAGCCAAGGTGAGCAGCCACCTCTTTGGCGTACTTGGCTTCATTATATTCAGGCACATCAAATCCGATACAGAATGTCTTTACAGGCTTATCCGAAAGCTCCTGAGCAATGGCTGTTACAAGAGATGAATCATAACCTCCGGACAAAAATGTTCCCAAAGGCACGTCCGCGATCATTCTTCCCGCCACGGAGTTGCGAAGTCTCTGCTTCAGGCCCTCTTTTGCCTCCTCGTAGCTGGTAACAGGGTTACTGCTCTCACGGGCATAGACCTCTTTGATATCCCAGTATTTCCATTTCTTGATATTGCCGCCCTTAAATTTCAGGATCGATCCGGCCTCCAGCTTGTACACATCCTTAAAGATGGTTTCCGGAGCCATGATGTACTGGTTGTAAAGATATCTCGGCAGGATCTGCCTTCTGATCTCCCCTTTAAAGCCCGGACACTTCATGATAGGCTTAAGCTCTGATGCAAATACGATATTATCCTCGTCAAGCCAGTAAAACAGCGGCTTTTTGCCAATCCTGTCCCTGATAAGGAAAACATCGTCGGTATCCCTGTCATAGAGCGCAATTGCAAACATACCGTGAATGTGGTCAACCATATGGATGCCCCATTTAAGGTACGCAGCAATGATAACCTCTGTGTCGCAGGTGGATTTATAGGGATAATCCTTAAGCTCCTCTTTAAGCTCCAGGAAATTGTAGATCTCACCGTTGAAAACTATAGAAACACGGCCGTTTGCTGAATGCATAGGCTGATGTCCCAAAGGAGAAAGATCAAGAATGGACAGTCTTCTATGGGCAAAACCAATGCTGTAGCCATCTCTACCTTCGTAGATAGCCACTCCGCTGTCATTTGGGCCACGATGATACATGGTATCATTCATGATCCGCAGTTCATCTTCAGTTATTCGCTTTTTTGAAATATATCCGCAGATTCCGCACATACTTTGTAGGGTTCTTTCAACCTTTCATTTTTATTTGGAACAGATTTCCTCCAGGTAGTCCTTCCACTGCCTGAAAATTGCATCAACGCTGGCTTTTTCCTCAATCTTTTTGGCTTCCTGGCCAAATCTTTTTGCCAGCTCTTTATCCTCTATCAGTTTGCATATCCTGTCTGCCAGGGCATCCTCATCCCCCACGGGAATAAGGAATCCGTTTTTGCCATCCTCGATCACAGCCCTTGGACCGCCGCAGGGACAATCCGTAGAAACCACAGGCATTCCCATAGCCATAGCCTCCAAAAGAGAATTGGGCATTCCCTCATAGTCTGAGCTGTAGGCATATACCTCGCCCTTGGGAATCTCCACTTCAAGATCGTTGCAGGCTCCCATCAGGTGAATAAATTCACCTGCGTTGTTCTCGCTTATGAGCTTTTCCAGGATTTCCTTTGTTCCATCCATTGAATCCGGACCATATATCTTAAGCTGGTAATCCGGGTGCTTTGCATGCACCTTAAAAAAAGCTCTCACCAGCATGGGCTGGTTCTTGAAATCCACAAGTCTAGCGTGATGAACCACGCACTTTTCAGGATTGTCGGATCTCTTTACCCCAAAGTACTTGGGATTTATGGGGTTCATGATGATCCTGGATTTCTCCTGAAGATATGGTTTAAAGAAATCCTTCTGCTCCTGGGTCTGATACACACAGCCCGCAGCCTTTGGAAACAGCCACTTTATCTGCACCGCATCCGAAAATGCGTCGTAATAGCCTATTGGATTGATCCTTATGGAAATAACCACCGGAATCTTGCTGTTTCCGGCAGCCATAAGAGCCCTGTAATTGGCTCTGTGGGCGAAGGCCACAAGAACGTCAGGCTGGTACTTTTTGACAAATTCCTTAAGATACTTAACCCGTAAAAGAAATTTCGTCACCCTGCCCTTTTTGTCATCCTCTTCCCTAAGGCCCACATGAACTCTTGTAACCCTTGGGTCAAGCACAAACTCATTCTCATCATACCACTCAGTGGCTACGTAAACCTCGTATCCCTCCTGGGCAAACTGGTTGGCCAGATTGGTAACTACGCGCTCCGCGCCGCCCTGACATAATGTATTTAAATGAAATGCGATTTTCTTCATATCACTCATACTTTCTAAGTATATCATGGATTGCGCTCTGGTACTTTTCCGGGCTGTAGTGGGCAGCTCTCTCCAGAGACTTCTTCGAATATTCAGAAAGCCTTGCTTCATCCGAAAGGAGCCATCTGATCTTCTCAGCCAGAATCCTCTCGCCATCCTCGATAACGCCGGGATCCATGTTTACGTCCTGACTCATATCCGGCACAAGTATTCCGTAGTCTCCCATGATCGGCTCCCTAGTGCTGCTGCCGTCAGGGATTCTCTTTATAAGATCCTCGTACTGATCCTCGGACAAAAGAATCTCTCTTGGTCCTGTCTTACAATCCGTTGAAATAAGGGGCTTTCCAAGGGCCATTCCCTCCAAGACTGCATTGGGAAATCCCTCGTGGTTGGAAGCGCAAACGTAGATATCAGCCTTTGACACATAGGCAAAGGGGTTCTTTCTTACTCCCGGGAAAAATACTGCTCCTCCAACTCCCAGCTTATCTGCAAGCTCCTGATATCCGCTCCAGTCCCCGGCTCCGAGAACCATGAGTTTTGCTTTTGGGTTTTCTTTATGTACCAGTGAAAAAGCCTTAACCAGATGCCACATTCCCTTGATATAGTCATTTCTTCCCATGGAAGCAATAACAAGGTCGCCCTCCGCAAAGGGATAATCCGAAAGTTCCTTGGCACCTTTTTTCTGAATATCCTCCACATCCAGAGGATTGTAGATATATGAACTCTTATCGTATTTAAAGTCCGAATGGAGCTGCCTCATGATCTCTTTTGAACAGGACAAAACCTGATCGGAGCGACTGCAGAAGAGCTTTACCTGCTTCTCATTCTCCATATCGGTCTGACAGCGAAGGCCCGTGAGCACCTTCTCTTTTCCCTTGGACAGCACGTTTACATAGTTGGCAGAACCTCCAAAGCTGTAGGCAATGTCAATTCCAAGATCTTTCTTGATCTTTTTAACCTTGTTAACTCTCTTAAATACGTTGAAAACCTTATTGACAATGCCCTTTTTTGCCGGCACGTCAATGTCTATGACCTCAAGCCCCGTAACATCGTAGTTGATGTCCTTGGAGCTGAAGATCAGAATATATACGTTGTAATATTTCTGCATGAGCCTTGCTGTTGCCACGCAGACTCTCTCAAATCCGCCCTGATGCAGCATGGGCACCATAAGCAGTAAACTCTTCTTGTTATCCATAACGTAAATCCTTTTAAGGAAGTTCTGCTCTCGCATCTACCGACGCGATCCAGAACAAAGTAGTACACCAGGCTCGAAAATACCTCGCCAGGTGATTACTTTAAAAGTGCCCTCTCTCATAAAAGAATGCCAGCATCTTCGCCTGAGCCTTCACATCAAAGCCTGCGGCTCTTAGTTTATTCTGAATATAGGCTGAAGACTGCTTTCTGTCACCGATGGAATACTCAATGGACCTATGCATATCCTTGGAATCCGAAATATTCTTGATCTCACGGATATATTTGTCCTTGGTCTCCTCATCCGGAATATTAAGGGCTTCAAAGCCTGTACCCCGGTCCAGAATATCTATATCAGGAGCATCCTCGTTCTCAAAGACGCTCTCTCGTCTCTCTCCCGCAATGGCAGTAAAGGTCTGATTAAGTTTGATCTCCTCCATAAGCGGATCCATATGGTAATCCTCATGGAAAAGAAGGTCATCCAGAATCTTTCTTGCCCAGTCTCTGGGTTCACTATTGATGCTGCGCATGGATACCAGCTCCGTCACATCAACCTCCGGAGTTACGGCATCGGATACCAGACACTGAAGGCCTGCTGCCTGAGCTTCAACAACGCTTCCCGGAAGTCCCTCGTATCTTGAAGGGAAGCAGAAGTAGTCCATAGCCTGATAATACTCGCAGGCATTGCTCTTATTGCCGGCAAAAATACATCTGTCATAAATATGGAGTTTACTTGCCAGCTTCTTCATATCCTCCATAAGAGGTCCCTTACCCAGCATAAGCAGCCGCACTCTCATACCGTGGAGCATACTGTACTGATTAAGGTCATCATTATCAAGAAGCCTGCATACCTGGGCAAAGACGTTGAGAAGGAACTCATGGTTCTTGGCGTACCTGAAGCTCCCCACATGTCCTATCACAAGGGCGTTGCTGACCCCCAGCTCTTCCCTTATCCTGTTCCTGATCTCCTCGTTGTAGGTAAAGCGCTTAAGATCAATGGCATTTGGCACGATCCTTACACTTCCTGCATCCATGAGATTTTTGCCAAATACGGCAACGCCGGCCTCTCTGGAGCATGCGAAATTGTAATCCGTGATGCCTTCCCTCTGAAGTGGCCTTCTGATGATCCTGGTGGCAATGCCCTTTACTCCGTTGTCTACTCCTGCACTTCTGGCGTGGGCTATGCAGATGGGTACTCCCGACTTCTTGGCTATTGGCAGGTAAATAGCAGCTGTACTGGTCATATGACCCTGTACAACCTTCCACTCTCCCTGATGCTCGTTAAAAAGCCGCTTGATTGCAGCCTTGTACTCCACCAGGTTTGTTCCAACAAATTTAGGAAGACAGAAAATTCTGGCTCCCAGCTTTTTTACGCTATTATCAAAATAGTCCGGCTCTCGAACTGCCATTAGTTCATCAGAAGTCGGACTCTTTTTACCTGTTTTGTCTGGAGGATAATGTACGAGAAAATCGAACTGTATCTTATCCCTATCCATGTTGCGATAAAGATCGATGATACGACACTCAGCTCCCCCTACGTTAAGTCCCCCAAGCACGTGAAGTACGCGAATCTGTCCATAACCGTATTCCATAACGCCTC
>JAILMY010000077.1 GCA_024692165.1 Butyrivibrio sp.
TTTTTTAAATGAGATTCCAAAGTTCACGGTAAAACATGGGATTGAGGATACCAGGAAGTTCCTTGCGTATCTTGGAAACCCTGATGAGAATATGAAGATAATTCATGTGGCCGGTACTAATGGAAAAGGCTCTGTATGCTGTTATATGCAATCGGTACTTCAAAAAGCTGGATACAGAGTGGGCCTTTTTACATCGCCACATCTGGTTAAAATAAATGAGAGATTCTGCGTAGAAGGAAAGCCTGTAAGTGACGGACTTTTCGTTGAGATTTTCGTGGAGACCCTAAGAAGAGTTATGGAGTATCGTGAGGATATGGCCAAGGAAGCCGGGAATGCCGGCGTATGCGGTGATGACGACGCTGAGAGCGCATTTTTTCCCACATATTTCGAGTACCTGTTTTTCATGGCTATGATCCTGTTCGACGTATATCCTGTGGATTACCTGATCCTGGAGACGGGGCTTGGCGGAAGGCTTGATGCTACAAATTCAGTGGCAAAGCCCGCTATCAGTATTATCACGGAAATTGGCTATGACCATATGCAGTATCTGGGCGAGACCCTGGAGGAGATTGCCGGTGAAAAGGCCGGAATCATTAAAAAGGATGTCCCTGTAGTCATTTTTGACAAAAGACCAGAGACCACTGCTGTCATAAAAAATAAGGCTCTTGAAATGGATACAAGAGCTATTGTTGTAAATCCTGCAAATATCGAGAATGTACGCATTGAAGGGGATAACGGAGGGAACAAACACGTTGCTTTTTGTTATAATTCCTTATATGATAAATATGTTGACCTTAATCTGTCGACGCTGGCAGGATATCAGACTGAAAACGCTGCTATTGCCATAGAAGCTCTGGGAATTCTTAAGGATCAGGGTGCTGACATTACTGAGCTGGACATCAGAGAGGGCCTTATCAGTGCAAAATGGGAAGGCAGGATGGAAGAAATCCGCCCCGGAATGTTTGTGGATGGTGCCCATAACATTGATGGAATCGAGGCTTTCCTGGAAAGTGCGAGCCAGATCCGCTGCGATGGCAAGAAACTTCTTCTTTTTGGAGTAGCTTCTGACAAACAGTATCCGGAGATCGTCCGTATGCTGCTGGGTAGCAGACAGTTTGAAGGAATTTATGCGGCGGTGATGGAGACCTCCAGATCCGTATCTGTATCTGATCTTAAGACAGCCTTTGAGGATGCCAAGGATGAGCTGGGAATCATCGGAGTTCCGATCAAGTACTACAGCGACGTCCGGGATGCGATAACAGACATTATAACCATGAGAAAGTCAGGGGATATGGTATTTGCAGCCGGTTCCTTGTATCTGGTAGGACAGATAAAGAGCTTCGCGTGATTTTTTGATATGAATATGAAATAGAGTAATTGGTTTTGATAAGTCGAGGGGATGAGTCATGATTAATTTTGAAGAGGAGCTTAAGAAATTTAAGCCCAGTCTTGAAATAGAAGATGTGGAAGACATCATTTACAATCAGGATCTTGACGACATGTCTGATGTGCTTCTTAAAATGCTGAAGGAAGCGAAGGGCACAGAAACTGCAAGTGATTTGAAGAGGACAAAGTAACAATGAAATGTTATCGTTGTGGGGCTGAGCTTGATAAAAGCGGCGTTTGTCCATCTTGCGGAACAGACGTCAGATTATATAAGAAGACCGTATGTCTTTCCAATGTTTTTTACAATGAAGGTTTAGAGAAGGCCGGGGTTCGTGATATGACAGGAGCCGTGGCCACGCTGCGTCAGGCTCTTAAGCTTGATAAGAACAATATTGATGCCCGCAATCTTCTGGGACTGATCTATTTCGAGACCGGTGAAGTGGTTGCGGCTCTTTCTGAGTGGGTTATCAGTAAGAACCTCCGTCCGGAGGATAATCTCGCTGACAGATACATGGATATGGTAAAAAACAGCCCATCTCAGCTCGATAATATCAATCAGACAATCAAAAAATTTAATATCGCGCTTAATTACTGCCATCAGGATGGCCTTGATCTGGCGGTTATTCAGCTCAAGAAGGTGCTCTCGTTAAACCCCGGATTTATCAAGGCCCATCTTTTGCTTGCGCTTTTATATCTTAATGGCGGCAACTGGGACAGAGCCAAGATTGAGGCTCAGAAAGCGCTCAAGTTGGATTCAGGCAATGTGATGGCCAAGCGTTACCTCAAGGAAGCGGACAGTATGCTGCTTCCGGGAGAGAGCGGCAAGCTTGTATCTGATATTGCTGCTTCAGAGAGCGATGATGTTATCAGATATAACAGCGGCAATGAGATGATCATTCAGCCGGTAAAAAAGTCTGCTATTACCAGAAGTGGTTCTATCTGGGGAATAGTTCTCGGTGCAGTTCTTGGTGTGGCAGCAGCCTGCTTTTTAATCCTGCCCCAGAGAATTCAGAGTATCAACAATGCCAATCAGGCCAAAATTACTCAGATCAGTGAAGAGTCAGACGCAAAGTCTGCCCAGATCAAGGATTATGAGCAGCAGATAGGCAATCTTAAGACTCAGATCGATGATCTTCAGACAAGAGTTACAGATTATGAAGGCGTTGATTCAACTTCAGCGGCTATGAACGCCCTTATGGCAGCAGCAAATGTTTACCTCAGTGATTCATCAGATATTGAAGGCATGACCGCGGCCATGGAAAATCTTGACCTCAATGCCATTAGCGATTCTGTTTCACCGCAGTTTACAGGACTTTATGATACACTTATGGAGCTTGTTGGATCAGATCTGGCAGTATCTTATTATAATGCCGGATATGATGCTTATAAGTCAGAGGACTACGAGACAGCTATAGCCAACCTTTCAAAGGCTTATCAGTATGACAATACAAACGTAAATACCCTGTATTACCTTGCAAATTCTTACAAGGCTAACGGGGATATTGATAATGCCAAGGCTACTTATGATGCCGTTATCACCAATTTCCCTGACACCCAGAGTGCGGCTTCAGCTCAGACCAAGCTGGCAGAGATCAACAACTCAGGCAACTGAGCTCCACTTATTTATGCTATACTAGGTTTTTATTATGATTAACTTTTCGGATTTGACTTTTATATTCAGGTTTTTACCTGTATTTATAATATTTTTTTATCTTACACCTGCTAAATTCAGGAACTTGACTCTTCTTTTGGGGAGTCTTATGTTCTATGCAGTGGGTGATCTTAAGATGTTCCCGGTTCTGCTGGGGGCAATTATCGTTAATTTCCTTTTTGCAAGAGCTCTTCACAGAGGCGGGAGCAAGGTCCTTCTTGGATTTGCCATAGCCTTGGATGCTTTGATGCTGGTGGAGTTCAAGCTTCTTGGACAGTTTGTGGACAACAGTCTTCTTCCTGTTGGAGTCAGCTTTTTTACCTTCAAGATGATCTCTTTCCAGGCGGACAATTACAGGGGAAAGATCAAGGATGAGCCGGGATTTGTTGATGTTGCGGCTTATTTTTGCATGTTCCCTCAGATCGTGTCAGGACCTATCATGAGATTTGAGGATTATCTCAAGAACCCGTTCCTGGAGGCCAGCGTAATATCCCGGCAGCCGGCTGATGCAGATGAAGATAGTAGTAAGACTGAGTCAGACAGCGGCGATGTCATCGATCTTGACAAGGAATATGATTCGGCGCCTGAGAAGAAGTCTCACTTTGAGAATCTCCTCATGTACCTGGAGAAGATTGAGGACGGTCTCAGGTTCTTTATCCTTGGACTTGGGATGAAGGTTCTTTTGGCGGATCACCTGGCAATGCTGTGGAAGGATATCGGAACCATCGGCTATGAGAGCATTTCTACACCACTGGCATGGCTTGGAGCAGTCACTTATTCACTTGAGCTGTACATGGATTTCTGGGGATATTCTTTGATGGCAGCGGGAGTTGGCATTATGCTGGGCTTCCCATTTATTGTGAACTTTGATCAGCCCTATAGTTCCAGGAATGTTTCGGAATTTTACAGAAGATGGCATGCAAGCCTTGGATCCTGGTTCAAGGATTATATCTATATCCCAATGGGAGGCAGCAGAAAAGGTGAGGCCAGAACGGTCTTTAATCTTCTTGTAGTCTGGCTCATTACGGGATTTTGGCATGGAGTTACCCTGAATTTTATTTTGTGGGGGATGCTTATTTTTGTCATAATAGTATGTGAGAGATTTGTGGTTTCAAAGCTCACGGGCTTTTTGGAGGCGGTCATTGGCAGGATCAATGTTCTGGTGCTTATTCCTCTGACCTGGGTAGTGTTTGCAATCTCTGACAATGTTATGCTTGCGGATTATTTCAAGAGACTGTTTCCGTTTTTTGGGGAAGGAATCGCCGTGAATCAGGGAGATTTCATGAAGAACGTGCAGATATACGGTATTATACTTGCAGCAGGTCTTTTGCTGCTTATCCCGGGACTTTATTCATACTTTGAGAAGCACAGAAAGCATCCGGTATTTACGGTGCTTTTACTGGCTCTGTTCTGGGCCTGCGTTTACAGCTTGTCAAACGCAGCAGGCAATCCGTTCATGTATTTTAAGTTTTAGCTTTTGGTTTTTTTTTGAAAGAGTGAGAGAATGAAGTTATTTAAAACTTGCCCGATACTGATCTTTATCGCGGCAATTGCAATAGCATTATCGGTGACTTCCTACGCACTGGAGGATACGGTGTACAGTGATTACACTTACGACTACCAGCCTGATAAGGCACCACATTTTATCATGGTGCTTAAGGGACTGACAGATGGTGTTTATCCCTGGAGCCAGGTGTCAGCATTGGATGATATGGGAGTTCTTGCAGATGGCAGCGGCGATACAGGCGCCGAGGCCGATTTAGGTGAAGATACTGCAAATGATTCAGATAACAGTGAAACAGTAGAAAAAGTTATTGCAGGGGAAAATGAGACTCTGACAAGGGTGAGCGGCGTCGAAGAGCCGGCGGACAGCATTTCCGGCAATTCAGTTTCCGGAAATTCGATTTCAGGTAATTCAATCTCCGGCAATGATGCGGAGGAAGTTTACGAGTATACTCCGGTGGACGAAGACTATTTCTGTGATGCTCTGTTTATCGGAGATTCAAGAACTGTGGGACTTTCAGAGTACTGTGCACCACTGGATGAGAGAGCGACCTTCTATGCCAAGGTTTCTCTGACAATTTATGGAGCGATGGATAAGCCCTTTGTCAAGACTGATGCCGGAGAGATCAGCGTAGCTAAGGCCCTTGAGAAGAAACAGTTCGGCAAGATATACATTATGCTTGGCCTTAATGAAATGGGCACAGGTACGATAGAGACCTTTACCGAAGAATATGCTAATGTAATAGAAAGGATCAGGGAACTACAGCCTGATGCCATGATCTTTATCCAGGGCATTATGCATGTTACTGAGAAAAAGAGTAAGCAGGATAAGTACTTTAACAATAAAAATATAAATGAGAGAAACGAGGCTCTTTCACAGCTGGCGGACAATAAGACCATCTTTTACATGGACATGAATGAGGCTGTGGATGATGAAAACGGCAATCTCTTGTCGGAGCTTTCCTTTGATGATATACATTTGAAGGCATCTTCTTATGAAAGATGGTATGAGTTTCTGCTAAATCATGGTATTGTTAAGGAGTAACAAAATGGCACGAGAAATGTCTTTTAAAATGGAGCGCCCTGGACTTTTGAAAGAGGGCGATAAGGTGACGGTTACAGAGGGAGTGCTTCCCAGTAACTATTACTACACCATAGATCCTTCCCTTGCAATGTCAGGCAACTTCCCCTTCAGAGAGAGGATGCTTGAGAGAGAAGGAGTAGTGACCAAGGTCGAAGAAAACGCTCGCGGATTCTATGTCACAGCAGTGTTCGGAGGCTCTGAGGACCCGACGAGCTGAATAAAGGAGGAGTTAAATCATGATGGAGTACATTTCAACAAGCAAGGCACCGGCAGCTATCGGTCCTTATTCACAGGCAATCAAGGCGGGTGATTTTATTTTTGCATCAGGTCAGATTCCGATCAATCCTGAGGATGGCGAGATCGATACTATCACTATCGCAGATCAGGCTGACAGAGTATGCAGAAATATCGGAGAGATTTTAAGCGCAGCAGGAACAGACTACGAGCACGTTGTTAAGACCACATGCTTTTTGGCTGAGATGGCTGATTTTGCAGCATTTAACGCTGTATATGAGAAGTACTTTGTTGGCAAGCCTGCAAGGAGCTGCGTTGCAGTTAAGCAGCTTCCACGTAACGTGCTTTGCGAAGTAGAGGTTATCGCTTACGTTGGATAAAAGAGCTTTTTGCGTACTGCAAAGTTCGTGAGAAAGTGATACAAGTGGTAATTTTAACCAATCACGATGCGATTATAACGGGTGTGTATGGATGAAGTATAGGGTAGTTGCGGGGATTGCGGCAGCAGCCATATTGCTGACGGGTTGCGGTTCTCTGGCTGGAAGGCACAATATTGATTCCGGCTTTACATATATAGAGAGCCACGACTTTAACAATGCTATGAAGAGCTTTGAAGTCGCCAGGGAGAAGGGCGAGGATGATTGCCTGATCCACAGGGGCAAGGGAATAGTGTACCTTCGCACCGGCGAGTATGAGAAGGCTGTGGAGGAGCTTTTGGCTTCTCTTGCGGCGGACGAGGGAATAGTTGATGACATGGATTTCGACACCAACTATTATCTGGCGGAGGCCTATTCGTCTCTCGGGGAGTATACCAAGGCAAAAGAGGTTTATGATGCCATTCTGGGACTTAGAAATAGCGATCAGAATGCCTATTACCTGCGAGGTGTAGCTGAGCTGGGTGATGGCAATCATGATGCAGCCTATTCGGATTTTTCCAAGGCTATTGCATTAAATGCCAGGAATTATTCTCTGACAATCCTGATTTATCAGGCTCTGGCAAACTATGGCTATGAGGAAGAGGCAAGGGGCATATTGCAGACTGCCATGGACAACGGAAGCTCTTTTATGTCCAACTATGAGAAGGGTCAGATGGCTTTTTATCTTGGAAATAATGCGGAAGCCCAGAGTTATCTTGAGGCCGCCAGAAATGAACGTGATCAGGAAAAAGAGCCTGTGGTGCTCCTTCTTGGTCAGACCGGTGAGAAACAGGGCGATTACAATTACGCCATAAGTGTTTATAAGACCTTCTTAAGCGAAGTTCCCAGCAGTGCCAAAGTTTACAACCAGCTTGGCATGTGCCAGATAAGGCAGGGGGACTATGACGGTGCTGTATCATCCTTTGAGGCAGGGCTTTCTGCAGATGATAAGGAGATGAATCAGGCTCTGCGTCTCAATGAGATCACGGCCTATGAGTATATGGGAGAGTTCAGCATGGCTCAGTCTCTCATGTCCTCATATCTGGAGGACTATCCTGAGGACGACGCTGCTCAGAGAGAGAACATTTTTTTATCAACACGATAACATTACATAATATGTACAGCTTCGGGCTGTACATATTTTTGTATATACATTATCTTTATTGGATTTATTGGAATAAATTCTTAAATTGCGAGGGAATCGGAATGAAAATCGAAGTTTACAACGAATGGGACCATGTAAATAAGGCGGAGGCTCAAGGTGACGGAAATGTGGTTCTGGCCTGGGACGGAGAGTACAGGAAGGGCGATATGATCGAGTTCTCCGGTCTGGAGGCGGATCAGTACTATGTGGTGAAGGTAGATGCGGCAATTGATCCGGCACTGGTCTTGATAAAAGAGGAGAATGTGATCTTCACAGTTCCGTTTTATGAGAAAAAGACCAGCTACAATCCGCTGGCTTTCTTTGGAAACAGGCATTATATCAGCATCAGGGAAGCCTTTGATTTCGAGGTTTCTGCCTATAGAAATATTGCTCTGAATCCCTTTGACCAGCACGAGGTATCGGGAGTCTATCCCCATGCCAGTGCCAATGTGGAGACCAGAGGAGAGGCAGTTTTTGCCGCAAGAAATGCCATCGACGGTTGCATAGCTACTTTATCTCACGGGGAATGGCCCTATGAATCCTGGGGAATCAACAGGCAGGATGATGCGGAAATTACCCTGGACTTTGGCTGTGAAGTGGATTTTGATCAGATAGTTCTTTATACAAGGGCTGATTTTCCTCATGACAACTGGTGGACTGAAGGCACCTTTACATTTTCCGACGGCAGCACCGAAGTAGTTCACATGGATAAAAAGGTGGCTGAGCCCCATGTTTTCCATATCGAGAAAAAGGGTATCACCTGGCTTAAGCTGGGCAAACTCATAAAGGCGGATGATCCGAGTCCGTTCCCTGCCCTTACTCAAATCGAGGTCTATGGTACTGTAGTGGATTGAATAATTATTAAATTTTTATGCATTAAGGCGCTCACCGATGGGGTATCTCGGTGGGCGCTTTTTCAGTATTCATGCGCGCTTAAACGATTTAATGTTTTTTTTAGAATTAATGGTGCAAGATTTAGTGTAGGATTTATATAGACGATTAAAGCGCTTATTTGAGGAGGGAAAATATGAGAAAGAGTACTATTGGAAAAGCAGCTGCCTTTACAATGGCAGCAGTAATGGCAATGGCGACCCTTGCAGGTTGCGGAAGCCAGCAGGAGGAGGCTGTAGAGGTTATCCCTGAGGAGCAGATCGCTCTTGAGGCTGAACCTGAGACAGCAAAGGAAGAGCCTAAGGAGGCTGAGGCTGTAGAAAACTATTTTACAAAGGGAGTATATGTAAATTATGCAGCTGATGCTGAGAATCCTGACAAAACATACTTTTATGTATTTAATGGAGATGGAAGCGGATATACCGATGACGGTATTGCCAATACAGGAACATATTTCGACTATGAGCAGGTTGAGGGCGGCATAAAGTTTTCCTTTGGCGCGGAAGACCCAATCGAGGACGTTCTTACAGTAAAGTCTTTTGAGAACGGAGTTGTTACCGGTTACTTTGAGAATACCTTTGATCTTGTCTTTGAGCCTGTGACTGATGCAGATCCCGACGATTTCGATGCTGTAAACTATGTAAATGCTACAAAGGGTGAGGATTACGTATATACAGATGCTAACGGCTGGAGAATCAAGTATGATCCTGACAAGTTCGTGATCAACAAAGGCGGCTCTGTTTCAACCATCGTTTATGTTGGCGAGTCTGCAGGAACCAACATGATCACAGTGACCTATACAGTAGAGAACAAGGCAGAGGATGCAGTAAAGGCCATTGGCGAACCCTATGGTGACAAGGCTTACTACACCCAGAGCCCATTCCCCGGAGCTGAGAAGGTTACAGGATACTATCTGACAGTTGCCCCTGATACAGAGGGCACAGGTTCGTACAAGTCAGCACTGGCAAGAGATTACATGGATGGTGCTCTTGTTTTTGAAATCGACGGACACATGGGAAATGATGAGGCAATGAATATGGAGGTATCCGATTCTCTTGCAGCAATCATCGATTCCATCGAGTTTCCTTACGAGAACTGAGAATTTGTAGAGAGAAGGTTTCAGGTCTTTTGACCAATATATAAAATAGAATAAATAAGGATTAAATCCGGATATCAATGGAAACTAATGTCCATGGTATCCGGATTTTGTTATATAATTGCATAGTGAAAAGAAAACGCGACCTTGCGGGAAACAAGAGAGAAGACTTATGGGAATAAACAATCATCTGGTTGAAAGATATATAAAGAAGACCTCCGGTGCCGGGCTTTACGACAAGTACCCAAATATTCAGGATAGAGAGCACTGGGATCATCTGTCAAAAGAGCTCAGGGATGCCCTGATAAGATCAGGAGAGGAGGCCATGAAGGAGCCCTGGACCCAGCTCCTTATCTCGGATTTTAGGGAGTTTTCAAAGAGTGGGAACCGAGTACAGTTTGAGGACAGGTATTTTCCCAGAAGACGCAAGCTTAATCGCCTTGTGATGGCAGAGTGCGCCGAGAATAAGGGGCGATTTTTGGATGATATCCTGGACGGACTGTATCTGATCCTGGAGGAGACAACCTGGTGCCTGCCACCCCATACCAGCTATGTTCGTGACGCTAAGCAGGAGACTATGCCTGATGTCACAAGACCAATCATAGATCTTTTTGACGCCGAGAGCGCAGCACTGGTGGCTTTTGCGGAGTATCTGTTAAGACCTGTGCTTGCAGGGGTCAGTCCATATATCAGCGTCTATGTGAATGAGAGGTTAAAGGAGCGGATTTTTACCCCTTATCTTGAGCAGCACTTCTGGTGGATGGGAAACGGGGATGAGCCCATGTGCAACTGGACTCCCTGGATCGTGCAGAACGTGCTTCTTTGCGCTCTGACCAGGGAAAAGAGCTTTTTTACAGAGGATGAGCGCCGGGCTTTTCTGGAGAAGGCTGCGGTGTCCTGTGACTTATTCCTTAAGGACTACGGTGAGGACGGAGGTTGCAGCGAAGGGGCTCAGTACTACTCCCATGCAGGGCTGTGTCTGTTTGGATGCCTCGAGATCATGAGCTGGGCCCTTAGGGGAGATGGAGATGTGATTGGATGCGCCGGAACCGGTGCAGATTCTGACATAAAAACCCCGAATTTTGCAAATATTTACCGGGAAAAGAAGATACAAAACATCGCAAACTATATAGTGAAGATGTACGTGGGCGGTGGCTATTATATTAACTTCGCTGATTGCAGTGCATTGCCGGGAAGGCGCAGTGCCAGAGAGTTTTTGTTTGGCAAAGCTATCGGAGATGAGGTGCTGTCAAGCTTTGCGGCTGAGGACTTTAGGAATGAGGCCCGGACCGAGCAGCTTATAGAGGATGAGATCAATCTATTTTACCATGTGCTGCAGGCCTTTAGTTATGATGAGATGATGAACTGTCCAATGAGTGATGCTCTGCCTGAGGATTCCTGGTTTGAGAGCGTTGGACTTATGGTGGCAAGGGATAAAACCTATGTGCTGGCGGCCAAAGCGGGGAACAATGCAGACAGCCACAATCATAATGATGTGGGCTCTTTTACCGTTTATAAGGATGGCAAGCCTTTCATCATCGATCTTGGAGTGGGGACCTACACTAAGAAAACCTTTTCGGATAAGAGGTACGAGCTGTGGACCATGCAGTCACAGTTCCACAACCTGCCAACGTTTATAAGAACGGCGGGGGATGAGGAGAAGGAGAATATCGCAGCAGGTCCAGGACAGGTTGGAGCCGGGAAAGAGCGGATTATCGCTGGGCTTGGACAGGATGCAGCTGCGGACTTTTATGATGAGCGGATCATCATGCAAAGGGACGGCGCAGAATTTGCCGCTTCCCAGGTTGAGTGTGAGCTTGGCGAGGGCAGTGCCAGCCTTTTAATGGATATCGCCGGCGCCTACGATGGAATCGAAGGTGGCAGTGGCGATGCCCGGATAGGAAGTTATCGGCGGAAAGTCCGGCTTAAGAAGGGCGAGGGCGTAACCGTAACTGATGAATACGCCGGGAATATTCCTGCTGTTATCAGCCTTATGACCTATGAGAAGCCGGTGGTAGAGGAAAGCTCTGATACCGGAGACATAATCATTGATGTGGGCGGGCTTGGAAAGATAAAGACCTGGAGCTCATCGGCAGATTTACGTCTATGTAAGATCGAGGCATATCCCATCACTGACCAGCGCCTTAAGAGTGCCTGGAAGCATGAGGTTTACCGCATCGTGCTGGGAGTTGTGGGCAGCGGCAGAATTGAGATGACGATATGCTGAAAACATCGATATGATGAAAATGACGTGGTGCTGATCATCAGGGCCATGCAACATTTGAACAAAAGAAATAAGAAAAATAATACAAGAAGGAAAGAAAAATGGGGAAGAATTGGGAAGAAATCGCAGAAAAGATAATTAAGAAAGAAACCGCTGTGGTGGAGAGAAACAAGGGAAAGATCCCTTACACCGCGAAGAATCACGTTTTTGACGACAGGTCTGATAAGAAGGATATCTG
The DNA here is from genome assembly GCA_024692165.1 of Butyrivibrio sp. Classification (GTDB taxonomy): domain Bacteria; phylum Bacillota; class Clostridia; order Lachnospirales; family Lachnospiraceae; genus Butyrivibrio. The sequence goes on from JAILMY010000077.1 coordinate 11,868, forward strand.
CTGGTGGACCAACGGCTTTTACGGCGGAACCTTATGGCAGCTCTATAATGCCACAAAAAATGACCTGTTTAAGGACTGCGCTGTTGAGCTTGAGAACAAGATGGATGCCTGCTTCATGGACTACAACGGAATGGATCACGACGCCGGATTCAGGTGGCTTCCTACATCTGTTGCCAATTACAGACTGTTTCAGGAGAAAGAGTCTAAGAACAGAGCCCTGCTTGCTGCAGCAAACCTGGCGGGCCGCTTTAACTTAAATGGCAACTTCATTCGCGCCTGGAACGACTGGGGCGATGACAGGGATACTACAGGCTGGGCAATCATTGACTGCATGATGAATCTGCCTCTTTTGTACTGGGCATCCAAGGAACTTGGGGATCCAAGATTTAAGGCTATTGCTGTAGCCCATGCGGATACAGCAATGAAGAACTTCATCAGGGAAGATGGCTCAGTGCGCCATATTGTGGGCTTTGATCCGGCAACGGGAGAGTATGACAGAGACTACGGCGGACAGGGCTACGGTGAGGGCTCATCCTGGACAAGGGGCCAGACCTGGGCGCTGTACGGCTTTACCTTAAGCTACATTCACACAGGGGAAAAAAGGTATCTGGAAACTGCCATCAAAGTCGCTGACAGATTCGCAGAGAGGATTCCTGAAAATGGTCTTATCCCTGTGGACTTCGATCAGCCTGCAGAACCGGCCTACATTGATTCCACGGCAGCAGCCATAGCAAGTTGCGGATTTATTGAACTTGCCAAGGTGCTGGGAGAGAATAAAGCTAGTGGCGGCAGTGCTGCATCAGATGGAGAAGCTTTGAGCAAGAAGTACTTAGCCGCAGCGGAGAAGATGCTCAGCGCCCTGGACGAGCTTGACTGTGATTACAATCCTGACCACGACGAGCTTCTTACCAGATGTACAGCTGCATATCATGACAAGGACCATGAATTTCCTATTATCTACGGCGATTACTACTACATCGAGGCAATCTGGAAGCTCACCGGACGCGAACTGTTTATCTGGTAAACTCAGATATTAGATGTTTTTGGCCCATTAGACAGTAAAAACTACAGGGAGATTTTGATGACATGACATTCGAGAAGAAATATATTGATTACGATTTAAGCCCTTATACCGGCATGACCAGGAAATCCTGGATTAGTGCCGCAGAATACCTGCTGGAAGGGATATTTAATAACATAGCTGACATTGAAGCACCGGTGGTAATGCCCCGTTATGAGACCGAAGTAACCTATCCTTCCAAGGATGCACCGGAGTGGAGAAAAAAAGCCGAAGTCTTTGAGGGCCTCTGCAGATCTTTTTTCATATCAGCGCCGCTGATCCATATTGAGCCGGAGCTGACGTTAAACGGAATAAACGTAAGGGACTACTACAAGAAGCAGGTCCTCTACGCCGTAACACCCGGGGAAGCCAACTATGTTCTCAACTATTCTGACATGAGAGCCCTGGATAAGAGCGATAACGTGTCAGCATGCTATCAGCAGACGGTTGAGACCGCGGCCCTTGTTATATGCCTCTGGCTATGCCAGGATGAAATCTGGAACACCTACACCAAAGAGGAAAAGGATCGCATCGCGGCTTTTCTTACAGACTTTGCCCATTCCAACACCGTGCCCCAGAACTGGCGCCTGTTTAACATGCTGGACATGGCATTCCTTTATATGAACGGATATCCCATCGACGAGGATATCATGAGGGATCATGCCCAGAACATCCTTAATTACTATGTCGGCAGCGGCTGGTACAGGGATGGACAGTGCTTTGACTATTATTCCTGCTGGGCCTTTAATATGTACACTGCCATCTGGAACAACTGGTACGGCTATGAAAAAGAGCCTTATATCGCCGCAAAGTTTGAAGAAAACTCAGGTGAGCTTATGAAGACCTATCCTGATTTCTTCGACAGGGACGGCTTTACAAATATGTGGGGCAGGAGCGGAATATACAGAAACGCTGCCACCAGCTCTTTTGACGGAAATCTTCTGATGAAGAACAGCAATGTGAATCCGGGTGTTGCCAGAAGAATCTGCTCCGGATCGCTCTTGCAGTTCCTTGAAAGAGACGACTTCTTGTGGAAGGGCGTGCCGACACTGGGCTTTTACGGACCTTTCGTTCCGCTGGTTCAGGGCTACTCCTGTGCAGAATCACCCATGTGGCTTGCAAAAGCGCTGCTGTGCCTGCATCTTCCCGAGGATCATCCTTTCTGGACGGCAAAAGAGGAGCTTGGTACCTGGGAGGGGCTAAAAAAGAACGAGACCAAGATTACAACCCTGGACGGACCGGCTCTTTGCTTTGCTAACCATGAAGCCAACGGTATTACGGAGCTTCGAACAGGCAAGGTGGTAAAAGATAAAACGGACCTCCACGGCATGTGGAACTACTCAAAGCTTGTCTATAATACAAAATTCCCCTGGGAATGCACTCCGGTGGGGGATATTGAAGTATCAGAAGCGGTAGCAGGTCATGACAAAGCTGACAAAGCCGGTAAGCAGGATACATCTGCCGCCCATGTGGAATCCCAGCAGTACGTCATGGAGTACCTTAGTGGCCCCGAGGCTGAGAAGAAGGAGTGGTCCACCCCTAACGTCACATTCTGGCACGGGGAGAAGGATGGTGTTCTCTACCGCAGACAGTTCTTTAACTATGAGCTGAATACCGAGACCCACTGGAGAACAGCCATGAATCTGGCAGATTTCGCAGTGCCCTACGGTATCATGAGAGCCGACAAGATAAGGCTTTACAGAAGACCCCTTCGCTTTACCCTTGGCGCTTTCGGTTTTCCTGACAACGGCACCAGGATCATAGAAAAAGAGAAGGATGGCTACAAGGCAGTTATCCTAAAAGGACACGATCATATGGGAAAAGAAAAGCAGCTGGCTTTCACCATTATGGATGGATGGACCGACATTAAACTCATAAGAAGTAAGGACACAAATTCAGACAGCGAGAGGTCGATAGTTCTTTTTGCTGAGACCACAAGGGAAAAGCAGTACGGCTACGAGCCATATTTCCTGATCTCTCAGGTTATCACCAAGGAGAGCCTTGAGGACTTTACTGAGGATGAAATCTTCCCTGTAGAAAAGATCACATATACAGATGAGCAGGGCTGCGGCGGCTTTGGACCCGTTGCCATAAAGCTGAAAAGCGGAGACCTTAAGACCATTGATTTCTACGGCATCGAGGGACTTATGGAGCTGTGATCCTGGTAGGCATTTTCCATATGCAAATTCAATAATCAGTGTAAAACAGGCTAAAATCCGTGTAGGAGGAGGCCTGTTTTTTCTTTTGCGATATTCTAAACTCAACAAAATACATAACGAAGTTGAAATTAGGGATTTGTCTATTGGAGGTCGAGAAGTTATGAAAATTCAAAATAATAAGAAAAGTGCAATCATCAAATTGGCGGTGGTATTTCTCATCATCATTGCCGGACAGATATTAACTATGAATGCTGCATATTATGCAAGAGTGTTTGAGATTGATGTACCGATGGCACTTCTTATCGCGGTTTGCGAGCTTTTTACACTGCTTCCTGCGCTGATCGCACTTAGAATTGATAAAGAGAATATCTTAGAGAGTCTGGGTTTTAGGAAAATCAGGATTTCTACACTGATGCTCACTTTGTTGCTGACTGTTTTGTCATACCCGGTATTTATTTTTGCAAATCTCTTTTCCCAGCTGTTCACAACAAACATTGTGCTTCAGGCGTCATCACAGATTGCAGGCAGCACCTTCCTTACAGCTGTGGTCGCAATCATTGGACCAATCGTTGAGGAGATTGTATTCAGAGGATATTTCTTTAATAAGCTCAAAGGAATTGCACCGGTAGTTCTTTCTGCAATCATTTCAGCAGTGCTTTTCGGAGTATTTCATTTGAACCTCAATCAGTTCTGCTATGCCTTTGCTGTTGGAGTCATCTTTGCTCTGGCAAACTATGTCAGCGGAAGCATCTGGGTTCCTATGATCATTCACTGTCTCATCAACATATTTGGACTGGTAGCTCTTTTCCTGGACAGAATGAGTTCAGACGGCATGGCAGCTCAGGTTGCAGAGGGTGCTGTGGAGGCAAGGCTTCCTATGGAGCAGCTGCTTCCGGCAGTGGGAGCATATGCAGTAATATCGCTGATATGCATTGCCCTTATCAGAATCGTTCTTAAGGCAATTGCAAAGAGACAGGGCAATCAGGAAGCTTTGGATACTCTTTTTGCCGGCAAAAATAAGAACGCTACTAACGTTAGCAAGCTTGCGCATAACGCGTGAGTTTACTATAAATCCCCCATAAAAGTGCTTGTATAGATACAAGGAGCCTGACTGATCACAGTCGGGCTCTTTGTCGTTGTGCGGTATTTTCTGTTTTTTGGAAAAATATAGATTTGAATATCGTTCTTTTTGATTCATAATATAGATAGAGCGATTGTAATCTTTGAGAGGAGAAGTGTTATGGCAATAGTAGGTGCATTTGCGGTTCCACATCCGCCAATCATGCTGCCGGAGGTGGGTAAAGGCGAAGAAACAAAGATCAGAGCTACGACGGAAAGCTATGAGAAAGTGGCAGAGGAGATCGCAAGGCTTGCTCCGGATACTATCATAATTTCCAGTCCCCACAGCATCATGTATGCGGACTATTTTCATATTTCTCCAGGGAAAAGAGCCAGTGGCGACATGGGTAGATTTTCTGCGCCCCAGGTAAAAATATGTGTGGACTACGACTACGAGCTTGTTAATGAGATAAGCTCCATTGCGGACATGTACGGGGATGATGGCGATAACCACGCCAATGAGGTGCAGGCATTTCCTGCGGGTATTGAAGGCGAAAGAGATCCGGCACTGGACCATGGAACTCTGATTCCTCTCTATTACATAACCCAAAAATATACGGACTTTAAACTGGTAAGGATCAGTCTTTCCGGGCTCTCTCTTCCCATGCACTATGAGATGGGCGAGATTATAAAAAGAGCTGTTAATAAGCTGGGCCGGAAAGCTGTTTTTGTTGCCAGCGGAGATCTTTCTCATAAGATGAAGGCTGAAGGACCTTATGGCTATGCAAAGGAAGGCCCCGAGTACGATGACAGGATAATGGAAGTGCTGAGAACTGCTGAATTTGGACAGCTTTTGGAATTCGATGAGAGCTTCTGCGAAAAAGCAGCAGAGTGCGGGCACAGGTCTTTTGTCATGATGGCAGGATTCCTGGACGGACTATCCGTAAAGGGACAGCAGCTAAGCCACGAGGCCACATTCGGCGTGGGCTACGGCATTTGCAGGTTTGACGTGGGCGGCCCCAATGATACCAGACATTTTCTCAGGGACTATAGAGAGCGGAAGATGGCAGAACTTAGGGACAGGCAGAGAATTGAGGACCCTTATGTGAAGCTTGCCAGGTTTTCGCTTGAATCCTACATTCTGACCGGCAAGAGGATAGGTCAGAGGGATATTCAGGGAAAAGAGTGGGAGGCACTCCCTGCGGAGATTTTCAGCGCAAAAGCAGGGGCATTTGTGTCCATCCACAAAGACGGAGCACTTCGCGGATGCATAGGGACCATTCTTCCTACCTGTGGATGCATTGCGGATGAGATCATGCAAAATGCCATCAGCGCAGGCACAAATGACCCCAGGTTTAACATGATCACAGAAGAAGAACTCCCTTATCTGGAGATGAGTGTTGATGTGCTGGATGCTCCGGAGCCCATAAGCGGACCACAGGAGCTGGATGTTAAGCGATACGGCGTTATTGTTACCCACGGCCGGAAGAGGGGGCTTCTTTTACCAAATCTTGACGGAGTGGATTCCATTGAGCAGCAGATAGATATCGCGCGTCAGAAGGCCGGCATCCGCGAGGATGAGGACTATTCGCTGGAGAGATTTGAAGTCGTCAGACACGAGTGATTTGCAGCGAAGTGAAAAACTGTCAGGCAGAATGTTTTGAGGGGAGAGTAACATGGCTAAATGCGGAGTATGTCACAGGGGATGTGATCTGGCGGAAGGACAGATGGGTCTTTGCATGGCGAGAAAGTGCGAGAACGGTGTTGTTTTGGCGGCCAATTACGGCGCCATCACTTCCATAGCGCTGGATCCAATAGAGAAGAAGCCGCTTAATCTTTTTTATCCGGGATCCAAGATAATATCTGTGGGAAGCTACGGCTGCAACCTGCGTTGTCCATTTTGCCAGAATCATGAGATTTCCTACGGCTTTTCATTTGATAGCGCCGGATCAGGAGGTATAGATTTAGATAACAGTTTCTTTGGTGGTACCAGGGATCAGTTCCCTGAATGCCGTTTTCTTGATCCAAAGGATCTGGCGGAGCTTGCGGTGGAATATGTCCACGGCGGCAACATCGGCGTGGCCTTTACCTACAATGAGCCACTGGTGGGGTATGAGTATGTGGTGGATGCGGCAAAAGAAGTCCACAGGCGAGGTCTTAAGACTGTGCTGGTATCCAACGGGTGTGTATCACAAAAGGTCTGCGAGAAGGTCACAGAGCATATAGATGCCATGAACATTGATTTGAAGGGCTTTACTGATGAGTATTATGAAAAGACCCTGGGAGGAAGCAGACAGATGGTAATGGATTTTATCACCACCGCTGCAAAGACAAGTCACATGGAAGTCACAACCCTGATAGTCCCCGGCTACAACGACACTGAGGATGAGATGAAGCGCATCTCTTCCTGGATTGCAGGATTAAATGAGGGCAACGGTGCTAAGACCATCGCCCTTCATATAAGTCGTTATTTTCCAAGATTTAAGATGACAGATATTTCTGCCACCAATGTTGACACGATATACAAACTTGCTGATGTTGCGCGGGAAAACCTGGCACATGTCTTTGTCGGAAACTGCTAGAGTTCTTTTCCTTATTTCTTTCCACTTCTGGAAATCTCAAGAATCTCTTTGAGGATATCCTTGGTGGTGGCCATGTCGTTTTCACAGTCGCGGCTTAGATCAATGCTGGACTGGGCGGAAGCTGCCACCTGCTGTGAGGATGCGGAAAGATTGCTGATGGCATCCATAACCCTGGTGTTTGCTTCTACGCAGGAGTCAACGTTTTCTGAAATCTTAGCCACGCCGTTGGTGAGGTCAGTAACCTTTTCCATGATCACTTCGAACTTCTCACCGGTCTGGGCAATGATCTCGCCCTGTGCATTGGCTGAATCCACGCTAAGCTGCATGTTCCTTGAGGCTACATCAACCTTTCCGATAAGATCGTCGATTGTGGAAGCGATCTGCTCAGCGGACTCCTTTGTATGCTCGGACAAAGCTCTTATCTCATCAGCAACTACGGCGAAGCCCTTACCTGCATCACCGGCTCTTGCGGCCTCAATAGAAGCGTTGAGGGCAAGGAGGTTTGTCTGGCCTGAAATACTGAGGATTGTATCAACAATTTCTTTTACCGTATCAGCAGAATGCTGAAGATCCTGAGTCATTGCGGCGGTCTCAGCGTTTATGTTGGAAGCCTCATCTGACTTCTGTCTCAGCTCTTTTACCAGAGAATTACCATCTGAAATATTCTCTGTAACATCATCGGCGTTGGCACGCATAGCCTTGGACTGGTCTGAGATCTGCTCAAGAGAATCGGTGATGTTGGAGTTCATCTCAGTCTGGGTCTGAATTGCTTCCGCAGTCAGCGTCACGGACTGGGAAATCTGCTCGGAGGCCTCGGCGGTGGAAGTTACCTTCTCGGAGAGGGCTTCCATGGAATCGTTGGCATCTTCAAGCTTAAGGCCAATCTTTTCGCCGATAGAACGGATAACTTCGGCATCTTTTTTCTGCTGTTCAGCTGCGTCCTGGATTTCATCCATAGTCTCTTTGTTCTGCTTACTGTTGAGCCTTACATAGAAAATCGCCATCAAGGCTAGGAGTATACAAAAAACTGTATCCGTAAAAACGGCATTTTTCCTTGCATCAACATCAGTTGCGTAGGCAAAGTACAAAGGAACGTATAATATGTTGATGCTGACAACCACTGCAGCTGTGATTCTGGTGAGCATATAATCATTAAACAGCAGTGAAAGAATCAGAATTCCGGGGCCAAATGCCCACATATATGCTACGTGTACGGAGCCAAGCATTACCACAAGATAACTGGCAATAAGGCAGATGATGAGGCCGTATTTGCTCTTGGCGCTACCTTTGAACATGATGTAGCCGGCAACGGAAGCAATTAGAATCAAAACCTGCATAATTACCATACCGGTTGTGTTTAGGAAGCCAACACGATCAGCCTGATAGACAATTGTGGATAAAATTTCAAATGCCTGAATGATACAGCCAAACTTAAAGGCCAGCGTGTTGCTTTCAAGTACATGTCTTTCGCGTAGAGTCATGGTAGGCTCCTTTCTTTTTTAAAACAAAACCCAAATGCGAATAAAAATGCGCTCTCTAATACCATTATTATCATTATTTCGCATCTGAATCAATTAAATAAACGTTAAATTTGGATGATTTGGTATACACAGATACCATTGTATAAATATGGAAATATTGGGCCGAACTTGCTACAATATTTTGTGGCGGTCCGTGATTGTCAGAGGAAGATCGCTGAAAATTTTGGAGTATGTTGGGAGAGTGATCAAATGAGTAATCAGGAAACAAATACTATGACAAATAAAAATGTGGGAGTTCCGGTTCCGGTGATCCTGTTCTTTGCAGTGGTGGCGCTGATTCTTTTCGCAGTGGCAGGCTATTACTTTTATCTGACATGGGCTACCATTTATACGGTTAACGGAATTTCAGTTCTCGAGGCGCCCTTCTTCAGGTCAAAGGCTATCGTCCTTGCGGCAGCAGGCATTGTGGCAACCGTAGCGGACGTGTATCTTGTAAGACTTAATAAAGGCAAAAGGTAATTCGCAAGGCGGATTTGTTTTATAAAAATGAGGGAAAAGTTATGAAAAAATCAAGTGTTGTAAGTTTGCTGACAGTAGGAGCTTTGGTCCTGTCAGTTTTTGG